>JAFGLY010000122.1 GCA_016927815.1 Deltaproteobacteria bacterium
GACGGCAGCGTGTACCCGGGCGCCGACGAGTTCTGCGACGGAGCCGACGACAACTGTGACGGCAGCGTGGACGAGGACGCCATCGACGCCACCACCTGGTACCCCGACTTCGACGGCGACGGCTACGGCAACACCGGCTACGGCGAGCGGTCCTGCGAGCCGATCCCCGGCTACCTCGAGGACAGCTCCGACTGCAACGATCTCGACGACGCCGTGTACCCGGGCTCGACCGAGTACTGCAACGGCGAGGACGACGACTGCGACGGCACCGTGGACGAGCCCGACGCGGTGGATGCCTCCACCTGGTACCTCGACGCGGACGGCGACGGCTACGGCGATCCGGAATCCACGGCCCCCGGCTGCACCGCGCCCGACGGCTACGTCGAGAGCCCCACCGACTGCGACGACTCCGACGCCGAGATCAGCCCCGATGCCTCGGAGATCTGCGAGGACGGCATCGACAACGACTGCGACGGCACGGCGATCGGGTGCCGCCTGTCCGGGACCGAGACCGCGGCGGATGCGGACGTGATCGTGACCGGCAGCGCCACCAGCGACTACTTCGGGTCGTACACGAACTATGCCGGGGACCTCGACGCCGACGGCTACGACGACGTGGTGGTGGGCGCCTACGGCAACGACACCACCGCCAGTTCGGCGGGCGCAGCCTACGTGTTCTACGGCGACCCATCCTACGCGGGCTCGTACACCTGCACGCTCGGCGCCGTCCTCACGGGCGCCGCGGCGAGCGACTACGCGGGGTACAGCGTGGCGGGCGCCGGGGACGTGAACGCCGACGGCTACGACGACCTCATCGTGGGCGCCTACGGCGTGGACACCGGGGGGACCACCGCGGGCGCGGTCTACCTGTTCTACGGCGGCAGCACCCGGCTGTCGGGCACCGCGTCCGTCACCACCGCCGACGCGGCCTTCGACGGCGAGGCGTCCAGCTCCTACCTGGGGTACGGCCTCAATCCCGCGGGCGATGTGGACGCCGACGGCTACGACGACATGATCTTGAGCGCCTACTACACCTCGTCCGGCACGGGCACGGTGTTCCTGGTCTACGGCGACGCCACGAGCCTGTCCGGCACGGTGAGCCTCACGGACTCCCCGCGGTGGACCGGCGGCTCCACCTACGACTACCTCGGCCACCGCTACGGGACGGGCTCGGGTGACTTCGACGGCGACGGCTACTCCGACCTCGCCATGGGTGCCTACGGCTACGACGACAGCACCAGCACGCTGGGCGCCGTCTACGTGGTCCTGGGATCCGGCACCCGGTACACCGGATCCGCCGCGGCCAGCACCGCCGACACCCTGATCACCGGGACGAGCGCGAGCGGTGACACGGCCTTCGGTTACTCGGTGGCCGGCGGCGGCGACATGAACGGCGACGGCTACGACGAGCTGCTCGTGGGCGGCTACTACTACGACTCCCCCGTCTACGACGCGGGGGGCGGCTTCGTCTACCTGGGAGCCAGCGGTGGCTGGGCCGAGGCCCTGTACGGCTCGGACGCCGACTTCGTGATCACGGGCGTCTCGTCCTCCGACTACATGGGCCGCGACGTGGGCTCGGCCGGCGATCTCGACGGCGACGGCTTGAGCGACGCGGTCTTCGGTGCGTCCAGCACCGACGATCCAGCCTCCAGCGCGGGGTCGGCTTCGGTGGTGTTCGGCACGGTCGCGCTGTCCGGCACCCTCACCTACGAGGACGCGGACTTCACGGTGACCGGTGCCTCCTCCTCCGACTACGTGGGGTACGGCATCGGGAACGGCGGCGATCTCGACGGCGACGGCTACTCCGACCTCCTGCTCGGCCAGTACGGCACCACCTCGTCCACCGGCGCTGCGGTGCTGTTCTACGGCAGCGGCTGGTAGCGGCGGCGCGAGGAAGAACTTCAATTGAATCCCGACCTCGTGCCCCTGGTCGTGGGGGTTGTGATCGCCGTCGCCGCAGTGGCGAGCCTGGCGGCGTTCACCTCGCGCCGCACCCGGTGGCGGAACCCCTCGGCGGCTCGGGCGCTCGCGACGCTCCAAGAGGTGTTCGAGCCCGAGGTCGAGCACCGCGTGGAGGCCGGACAGGCGGAGGAGGAAGGCCGCGGTCCGGCCCGGCGTGACGGCGACGCTGCCGGCGGTCCGGATGGACCGGCCCGAAGACCCGCATGACCGCCGACTTCGGCCATAGCGTGCTCCCCTCTCCCCTGTCGGTGCCGGTCCTGCGCCTGGGCGTGGCGGGCAACTACGGCCTCGCTGCGGCCGACATCCCCCACGCGGCCGACAGGGGCGCGAACTACTGGGTCTGGACGCCCAACTTCAAGAAGGTGACCCCGGGCCTGCGCGAGGTGCTGGCCGCCCGGCGCGAGGCGCACGTGGTGGCCATGCTGGGCGTGGCCTACACCGCTGCGATGGTCCGACGGGGCGTGGAAAAGGCGCTTCGGATGTTGGGCACCGACTACCTCGACGTCTACCAGCTCTCTTGGCTGGGTCGCGGCTCGTCCTTCGGGAAGGGCATCCAGGAGGCGCTCCTCTCGCTCCGGCACGAGGGCAAGGTCCGGGCGTTGGGATGCAGCATCCACGATCGGCAGCGCGCCGGGGCACTCGCCCGCGACTCCATCCTGGACCTCCTCATGATCCGCTACAACGCCGCACACCCGGGCGCGGAGCAGGACGTCTTCCCCCACCTGGGTCACCGGAACCCGGCCGTGGTGGCCTACACCGCCACCTCCTGGCGCCAGCTCCTCCGGCCGCTCGGGATTCGGATGCCTCCGTGGCCCGGACCGGTGGACGACGGCCCAGCGCCCCCGCCGCTCACGCCGTCGCTCTGCTACCGGTTCTGCCTGTCCTCCCCCCACGTCCACGTGGTGCTCACCGGTCCGAAGGATCGCGCCCAGCTCGACGCCAACCTCGACGCGCTCGCGGCCGGGCCTCTGTCTGCCGAGGAGGACGCCTGGGTCCGTATGTACGGGAAGGCGGTCCGGGCGAAGAGGCGGCTTCCGTTCGCGTAGCCGTCGCCCTCAGGGTGTCGCCGTCGCGGGATCGGGCGTCCGCGCCGCCCACACCGATCGCCACGCCCGGAGGAAGTTGGCACCCTGCATCCCGGCGATCTCCGCTTCGCTCCAGCCGCGATCGCCAAGGGCGGCCCACAACGCGGGCAGGTCCGCCTCCGAGGCGAGGCCCGCGGGCGTGCGGATCCACCCGTCGAAGTCCGTGCCCAGGGCCACCACGGCTTCCCCGCCGACCGTGCGCAGGTGATCCGCGTGGTCCGCGGCCCGGACCACGCCCGCGCCGGGCCCCAGGAACGGGGCGTGGAGGACGACGCCCACCACGCCCCCCCGCTCCGCGACGCATTGGATGGCGTCGTCCGTGAGGTTGCGCGGGTGCGGGTGGACCGCACGCGCGCCCGAGTGGCTGGCGATCACCGGGACGGCCGAGCTCTGGCAGACCTCCAGCGTGGCGGCGTCGCTCAGGTGGGAGACGTCGAGCAGTACGCCCAGCGCCGCGGCCCGGGCCACGAGCGCCCGCCCCTCCTCGGTGAGCCCGCCGCCCTGGTCGCCCGAGGACCCCGCGTAGCGCGTCGAGAACGACCAGGCAGGCCCGAGCACGCGCAGGCCGGCCTCGAACCACCGATCGAGCGTGGCCAGTCCCCCGGGCTCCAGGCCGTGACCCCCCTCCAGGCCGAGCACCACGGCCAGGTGGCCCCGGTCCACGATGGCCTGCAGGTGGTCCGGATCGCGGGCGATCTCCATGGCCTCGAGCCGGGCGTCCTCGCGGTGGGCGAACTCCAGCAGCGCCCCGGCCCGGTCCCGCGCCTGGGTGCGCTTGCCCGGCCAGTCCGCGTAGAGGACGGCGGTGAACCCACCCGCCCGCAGTGCCGGCAGCCCGGCCTCGAGGTCCGGGTCGTCCAGCCCCACGCCTCGGGAGAACGCCTGGGCCAGGGTGTCGGTGTGGAGGTCGATGACCACCGGCAGGTGTGCCGGCGGCGGGGGGGGCGCCTCTGCGGGCGACGGGGGCGGCGGAGCGGGGGGCGCACCCGGAACGGGGTCGCGGCAGGCCGCACCCAGGAGGAGGGCCAGGAGGCCGCAGGCGAAGGCCGCCGACCGGCGGCCCGGGATCAGCGGCGTCAACCGACCGGCCCGCAGCGGGCCGCCTTCACCGGGTCGTAGTGCCCGTTCACGAAGGCGTCGTCCAGGAAGCGCCGGGCGGATTCGGGCTCGAGCGTGAGGGCCTGCCGGAGCCAGTACTGTGCCACCGGCTCGTCGGCGTGCGCCTCGGCCAGCTCCCGCACGACCTGCATGGCGAGGTCGCGCTCCCAGGCGTTCCACAGCCTGCGGATGGCGACGTTGTAGGCGGCTGGCTGGGCTTTGGGCCGAAGCTTCCGAATGGCCTCGAGCACCGGCCCGATCTCGCCGGTGCGGGCGGCCTTGTCCACGCGGGCGGGCAGGCCCGGCCGCATCCACAGCACGGCGGCGAGGATAAGAGCGGCGAGGAGGACGATCGTCCAGGTGGACACGGGGGTGACTCCTGTCACAGGGATACCCGAACCGTGGGGGACGTGTCCAGCCCGCCCGCGCGGACCACGACTGCCCGTGTCTCGCCTCCCCGCCGGAGGGTGGCTCTCGAACCATGAACGAACTCGGTTTGCTGGCGTAGCAAGTGGAGTCCGTTCACTCCCCGGCCCGGGATCGGGGGAACGCACAGCGAGGTGCGCGTGGGGCCCCCTCTCCCAGAAGGAGGAGAGCCGGGGGAGAAACGCGGGCCTACCGGTCTTTGAACGCCGCCTCCACGGCGCCGGCCACCAGCGCCTCGTCGGCGTCGGCCGGCAGGGTGACGCGCATGCCCGGCTCGGCGGCCATGGCCTTGCGGGCCGCGTGGATCGCGCCCGGGTTGCGGGCCCAGGCCCGGCGGGCGAGGCCGTTGGAGACGTCCCACGAGAGCATGGCGCGGGCCCGGGCCGCGGAGGCGTCCGTCCCGTCGAGCACGAGCCCGAACCCGCCGTTCACCACCTCACCCCAGCCCACGCCGCCGCCGTTGTGAAGGCTCACCCAGGTGGCGCCGCGCACGGCGTCGCCGATGACGTTGTGGATGGCCATGTCCGCCGTGAACTGGCTTCCGTCGCGGATGTTGGCCGTCTCTCGGTAGGGCGAGTCCGTGCCCGACACGTCGTGGTGATCGCGGCCCAGCACCACCGGTGCGGTGACCCGACCGGCCTGGATTGCCTCGTGGAACGCCTGTGCGATCCGCATCCGGCCGTCGCGGTCCGCGTAGAGGATCCGCGCCTGGGAGCCCACCACGAGGCGGTTGCTCGCGGCCTCCCGAATCCACCGCACGTTGTCGAGCATCTGCTGCCGGATCTCCGGCTCGGCCGAGGTGGCCTCCGCCTCCAGGACAGCAGCGGCGATCCGATCCGTCTCGGCGAGGTCCGCCTCCTCCCCCGAGGTGCACACCCACCGGAAGGGCCCGAACCCGTAGTCGAAGCACATCGGGCCCATGATGTCCTCCACGTACGAGGGAAACGCGAAGGACCCGTCGGCCCGGACCAGGCCCGGCGCGCCGGCGCGGGAGGCCTCGAGCAGGAAGGCGTTGCCGTAGTCCCAGAAATAGGTACCCCGGGCGTGGCAGGCCTGGATCGCGGCCACTTGGCGCCGGAGCGAGGCCTGGACCGCCTCCCGGAACCCCGCCGGATCGCGCACCATCCGGTCGCGCGCCTGCTCCAGCGTGAGGCCCACCGGGTAGTAGCCGCCGTTGTAGGGGTTGTGGAGCGACGTCTGGTCGCTGCCCAGCTCCACCGGGAACCCCTCGGCCGCTAGGCGCTCCCACAGGTCCACCACGTTGCCGAGGTAGCCGAGCGACAGGGCCTGGCGATCCCGGATCGCGCGCTCGGCGCGGGCGAGCACGCGGTCGAGGTCGCTTTCGGCCTCCATGAGCCAGCCCTGGTCGAGCCGCTTTCGGAGCGGCACGGGGTCGACCTCCGCCACGAGGGTCACGGCCCCGGCGATGACCCCGGCCTTGGCCTGCGCGCCGCTCATGCCGCCCAGCCCCGAGGTCACGAACAGGCGTCCGGCGAGGTCCTGACCAGGCTCCAGGCCCAGCGCCCGCCGGCCGGCGTTGAGCAGGGTGAGGGTGGTGCCGTGCACGATCCCCTGGGAGCCGATGTACATGAAGGAGCCCGCGGTCATCTGGCCGTACGACGTGACCCCGAGCGCGGCCATGCGGTCGTAGTCGGCCTTGGAGGAGTAGTTCCAGATCACGGGACCGTGGGTGATCACCACCCGGGGGGCGTCGGGCGAGGACGGGAACAGGCCGAGCGGGTGGCCGGAGTACAGGACCAGCGTCTGGTCTGTCTCCATCTCGGAGAGGTACCGCATGGTGAGCAGGTACTGGGCCCAGTTCTGGAAGACCGTGCCATTCCCGCCGTAGGTCACGAGCTCGTAGGGATACTGGGCCACGACCGGGTCCAGGTTGTTCTGGATCATGAGCATGATCGCCGCAGCCTGGCGGCACCGGGCGGGGTAGGCGCCGATGGGCCGGGCGTGCATGGGGTAGGACGGCCGGTAGCGCCGCATGTAGATACGGCCGAGGGAGGCCAACTCCCGGGCGAACTCCGGGGCGAGCGCCGCGTGGTGACGCTCCGGGAAGTAGCGCAGGGCGTTCAGCACCGCGAGCACGCGCTCGTGGGGAAGGAGCACCTGGGGGCGAACCGGTGCGTGCGCGATGCCGGGCGCCTCCTCGGGGTAGGGCGGAATCTCGTCGGGAATGCCCGCTTGGACGAGCTCCTGGAAGGTGGCCATCTCGACCTCCGGGGGGACCGTGGATGCGGATCTCCCTTACCGGGCGGCCGCCGGCCGCGCGACCCGGCAGGGCTATGCGTCGAGGCGGACAGCGCCCGCGCCACCCGAAGCCGCTCGGGAGAGGGCCGGACGATACGGCCACCCGAGCTCTCGATCCGAAGAACGCGGCACCCACCCGCGCGTGACGCACGCATCGTCGTGCTCCGGCGCGGGTCCCGTTCGGACGGATAGACGGTACCCGTTCCTCGGAGATACCGATGGGGCCCCTGCTCTTGCTGCTCGCCTGCGGGGTCGAGAACGGCTCGGACGACCGGGGCGCCTACGTGGACCTCTTGAGCGCCGAGGATCTCGCGACCCAGGCCCGCATCGAGGCCTGCCTGAGCCTCGCGGACCCCGATCTCGCGGGCGACTGCGCGCTCGTCGCGGCCGAGGCCGCACCCGCCCGGGGCGAGGGCCCCATCGAGGCGTGGTGCGAGCGGTTCCCCGCCGGGCCCTGGCAGGACGAGTGCTGGTTCCGGGCGGCCGAGCACGCGCTGGCCAGAGACCGGGACCCGGTCCGAGCCGCCCGCCTCTGCACGACTTCCGGATCCTTCTCGGCGCCCTGCGCCGTCCACCTGTGGGCCGTGGGCCTGCTGCCGATCCTCGGGCGGGACGGCCCCGAGGCCTTCGGCTCCCACCTGGCCGAGGCCGCGGTGCTCCTCGAGCGCTGGATGCCCGAGGAGATCCGGGATCCGGCGGTGGAGGAGGGATTCTGGGGACAGTACTACGCGATCGGCTTCGAGCGCGCCCCCGGCGTGCTCCCCAGTGCATGCGCGCCGCTCGACGAGCCCCACCGGAGCCGGTGCGAGACCGCCGCCGCGAACGTGTGGTCCAGTCGGCTGGCCACGATCCTGCGACGCACCGAGGCGCTCGGATCGTTCTGCGCCCGGACGGCGGCGTCGGCCACGGTCGCGGCCCTGCTCACCGAGCGTGCGGACGTGCCGCCCGTCCCCGGCCGGATCCAGACCGAGCCCACCCCTGCCCTGGATGCCGCGGTCGCCAGGCTCCACGAGAGCCGCTGCCTCTCGGGGTCTTCCGAAAAGGACTCCCCGCCGTGAACCTCCTCCTCGTGTACGCCAACACCCACACGCTGCTCTGGCCTCAACCGGCGGGGCTGTCCTTCGTGGCCCGGGCGGCCCGGGAGGCCGGACACACGGTCCACGTCGTGGACCTCATGTTCGAGAAGGACCCCGACGCGGTGCTCGCAGCCGCGCTCGGATCGGGGACCTGGGACCTGGTGGGCTTGAGCCTCCGCAACCTCGACAACGCCGAGATGCGCAAACCCATCTCCTTCGTGGAGGACCACGTCCGCCGCGTGTCCATGGCGATGCGGGTCGCGCCCACGGTGATCGGCGGGCCCGCCCTCACGGCGGCGCCCGAGGCTCTGTACCGTCGCACGGGCGCCACCTGGGCCCTCGCGGGGCACGCGGAGCGCAGCTTCCCGCGGTTCTTGGAGGAGGTGGCCGCCGGTGCTACGTCGTTCACCACCCCGGGCGTGCTCTGGCGCGAGGGCGAGGCCATCCGGGTCAACCCGCCCGACCTCGCCGGCCACGACGCGGGCATCGACTGGAGCGTCATCGACCGGAAGCGCTACGCGCGCACCTTCATGGCCTACGGCCTCGTCACCAAGAGCGGCTGCGACCACCGGTGCACCTTCTGCGACGCCCGGACCACCGACGGCCCCTTCGCCTGCCGGGAGCCCGAGGCCATCGCCGAGGACCTGGTCCGCGAGGCCCGGGACTACCGGCTCAACCGGCGGGAGTACTTCTTCACCGACGCCTGCTTCAACCAGCCGCTCGATTGGGCCAAACGGGTCCTCGAGGCCATCGCGCGCTCGGGCGTGAAGATCGCCTTCTCGTGCGTCGTGGAGCCCACCCCGGACCTCGACGCCGAGTTCTGCCGGCTCATGCGACGCGCCGGCAACACCATGATCACGGGCCTGGTCGGGGCCCTCCACGACGATCCGCTCTCTGCCCAGGGGCGCCCGTTCCGGCTCGACGACGTGGCGCACGCCTTCGAGCGCTTCGAGAACGCAGGCGTGCTGTACATGCCCCAGTTCATGTTCGGCGGCCCCGGGGAGACGCCCGAGACCGTGTCGTCCGGGCTGGCCTTCCTGGCGCGCTTCAAGCCCATCATGGTGTACCCGATGTACGGCGTCCGCGTGTACCCACAGGCCGCGCTGCGTGCCCGGGCCGTGGCCGAGGGTCAGGTTTCCCCCGACGACGACCTCCTCGACCCCCGCTTCTACCTCGCGCCCGGCCTCGACCCGGCCTGGCTGGAGGCCCGGCTCGGCCGCGTGAAGGCCCCCTTCTGGTCCTCGATGTGGGACTGGACCCGCTACATGGCCCGCATGGCGCGCCTGTGGGTGTAGAAGTCTGTAGGCTGTAGGGCGAAAGGGGGCGCGGCCGCCCGGATCTCCCCCCGGCGTGCTGCGGGATGGTGCTCGGACCGAGTTGGAGGGACGCGATGCGGGGCGAACCGGATCAACCGGTGCGGGGCCGGAAGCGGTACCGGTGGAACAGGCCGTACCGGTCGGTGAAGGCGTGCTCCGTCACCTCGAGGCCGGCCGCGTCGAGGAGCGCGAGCCAGCGGGGTACGTCGAGCTCGTAGACGTCGCGGTCGGCGAGCGGCGCCCGGGCTGCGTCCACCTGGTCGAGACACCAGCGCCGGAGGAGGGCCCGCCACCCGGCCCGGAGATCGTCGTCCGCGTCGGTGCGGCGGCCGAGGTCGTGGAGCAGGGACAGGCCGGCGCGGCGCACGTAGGAGTCCAGGATCCGGTCCACCAGGATGGGATCGCCGGCCGGCAGCGCCAGGTCGCAGAATACGTCTGCCTCGTTGAGCACGCCCTCGCCGTCCCGCGGAAGGAGCGCGGAGCGGAGGGCGACGAGCACCTCCGCCTTGCCCGCGCCCGGGAGCCCGTGTCGATCGCGCTCGACGGCGTCCGCGCCGGGCACGTGGTGGAGGGCGAGGCTCACGATCACGGCGTCCGCCGCCGGCAGGCCCCGCGGACCCAGGCGATCCGGGTGCTCGATGCCCGTCTCGAGCGGGACGAGGCGCACACCCGCCGGCAGGTGGGCGGCCACCCGGGCGTGGACCTCCGGGAGCGGGTCCACCAGCCAGATCTCGCCCCGGTCGTCGGGCCGGAGCGTGCGGGCCCACAGCGTGCCGTCGCCGCCGCCCACCTCGAGCACCCGCCAGCCGGGCCGATCGTCGAGCAGGTCCCGCAACCAGGCGGCGTTGGCGTGGTACAGCCCCTCCATCACGGTGGTGCGGGCCCAGGCCTCGTAGAGCGATCCGGGGCCGAACCGGGTGTTCCAGGCCTCGGCCGAGGGGGCCGGGTGGGCGCGCCGGATCCGCTCCACCTCGGCGGGCTGCTCGCCCCGCGGGAGCTCCAGCAGGCGGCGGACGGCGTCCTCGAGGGCCATGGTCACTCCCGGATCGAGAGGTCCCTATCCCGCGTAGAGCCGCGACAGGGCAGGGCGGGCGGCTTAGGATCGCCCGACCGGAGGTACCCATGGACCCCTTTCTCGCCTTCCGCATCCACGACGAGGACGGCCGCGTCACGGCCGGGTTCGAACGCCTCTCCCTCGACGACCTCGCACCCGGGGACGTGGTGGTCCGCGTCCAGTGGTCGGGCATCAACTACAAGGACGCGCTGGCCGCCACCGGGGCCGGGAAGATCCTGCGTCGCTCGCCGCTCGTAGGCGGGATCGATCTCGCCGGCGAGGTGCTGGTGTCGGAGGATCCGCGCTTCCGGCCCGGCGACGGGGTGCTCGTGGTGGGCTGCGGCCTCGGGGAGGCGCACGACGGCGGGTACGCCGAGGTGGCCCGGGTGCAGGCCGACTGGCTGGTGCCGATGCCCGAGGGCTACGACGCCCGGGCGGCCATGGCGCTGGGCACGGCGGGGTTCACGGCGGCGCTGGTGGTGGACGCCATGGAGCGCAACGGCCAGGACCCGGCCGCCGGGCCGGTGGTGGTCACCGGGGCGACCGGCGGCGTGGGCTCGGTGGCCGTGGACCTCCTCGCGGGCCGCGGGTACGAGGTGGTGGCGGTCACCGGCAAGCCGGACGCCGACGACTGGCTCCGGGGGCTGGGGGCGGCCCGGATCCTTCGGCGGGCCGAGATCGACCTCGGGCGGCGCCCGCTCGAGCGGGCCTTGTGGGCCGGCGCCGTGGACACGGCGGGGGGCGACATCCTGGCCTGGATCCTCAGGGCGGCGGACTTCCGCGCCAACGTGGGATGCGTGGGCCTCACCGCCGGGGCCGAACTGCACACCACGGTCATGCCCTTCATCCTGCGCGGGGTGAACCTGCTCGGGGTCAACTCCACGCACACGCCGCGCGAGCGCCGGATGCACGTGTGGGACCGCCTCGCGGGCGACCTCCGGCCGCGGCACCTCGACCGCATCCTCACGCGGGAAGTGGCCCTGGCGGATCTGCCCGGCGTGCTGCCGGAGTACCTCGCCGGCCGCGCACGGGGGCGCACGGTCGTGCGGGTCGGTTGATCCGCGACGCCGAGGCGCACCCGTCATGGCCGAATCGCTCCAGGTTCCGCTCGCCGCGGTCGAGGCCGTCGAGGCCCTGCACGCCGCGGTGGACGCGGCCGTCTCCGAGCTCGTCGCCCGGCACCAGGACCGCCTGCGCTGCGGCCGGGGCTGCAGCGACTGCTGCCTCGACGATCTCACCGTGTTCCCGGTGGAGGCCGCCCGGATCGTGCGCGACCACCCGGACCTGCTGGCCACGGGCGAACCCCACCCCCCCGGAGCCTGCGCCTTCCTCGATGCGAGCGGGGCCTGTCGCATCTACGAGAGCCGGCCCTACGTCTGCCGGACCCAGGGGCTGCCGCTGCGCTGGCTCGACCTCGCGGGCGAGGCTTCGGGCGAGTGGCAGGAGCATCGGGACATCTGTCCCCTGAACGCGCCCGGCGGGCCGCCGGTCGAGGACCTGCCGCCCGACGCCTGCTGGCCGCTCGGACCCGTGGAGGATCGCCTGGCCGCCCTCCAGGAGGCGGTGGACGCCGCGGCGGGCCCTTCCCTCCGGGCCCGCGGTACGCGCCGGGTAGCCTTACGGCGCCTGTTCCGTCGGTCGGGCGCGTAGCGGCCCCGAACGCGGCGTCCCGCCGGGCAGCCGGACGGTGGCCAGAGGCAGGCCCAGCCGGGCCCGGAGCCCGGCCAGCACCTCCCGCCGGACGGCCAGGATCCAGCGGCTGCAGCGCTCGCCCGCCAGGGGGGTGAGGAGCGCTGGCAGGTGGCCGCCCCCTTGGGCCTCCAGCCTGCCGCACTCGTCCACGACCAGCACGTCGGCCTCCCTCCGCGCGGTGCGGATGCGCTCGGCGGCCCAGGTCCAGGCCGCGGGCTCGAAGGCGAAGCCGGATCCGTCGGGCAGGCGGCGCGCGAAGCGGATCCGCTCGTCGCTCGAAAGGTCGAGGAGATCGTAGCCTTCCTGCCAGCCCTCGCCGGGCAGCGCGGGCTGGACGATGCCGCCCACCCCGAGTCCGCGGCTCCGCAGCAGATCCACGCGCCGGAGAATCCAGGACGTCTTGCCCGCGCCCTGGAATCCGCACACATGGAGGACCCGTGGAGGGCCGCCCCTGGGGAGCAACGACACCGTCACGGCAACCGCCCCCCCGGCGGATCCCCGGCGAGCGCGAGATCGTCCGCCAGTCGGGCCGTCTCGACCACGAGCAGGGCGGCGAGGCCCGGCAGGCCGCGGGCATGCCGGGTCCAGGGCGATCCCCGGGGGAGCAGGACCTGGACCCGGTCGCGCAGTCCGGGCAGGAGCCCGAAGGCGGTGGCCGCGGCCGTGCCGAGTCGGCCGAGTCCCACGCGGGCCAGGGCGCGCTCGAGATCGCGGCGGCGCAGCGCCCGACTGCCCCAGGAGGCCAGCGCGAACACGAACGCACCCCGCACGGTCATGAGCGCCCCCGCGCGCAGGCCCTCGAGCGAGAGGCCGACGCCCCCGGCAGCGCGCTTCCCCAGGAAGAGCCCCGCGCCGAGACCGACGAGGAGCGTGAACGCCCAGAACCGCGGCATCCAGAGCCGGGCGAGCGCCCGCCGATCCGCCACGGTCAGCGCCCCCAGGAACACGACCAGGGAAATGGTCGCGAGCAAAAGAGCGCCGCTGAACTGGAGCGCCACGCAGGCGAGCGCGAGGAGGGCCATGAGGCCCCGGTACCGGGGGGGCGCCCGATCCTCGAGCCGGCTGGCCGTCGCCACGGCGGGTCCAGCGGCGGGCTCGACGGCCAGCACGGCGGCGGCCCGGCGACCCACGGCCCACCCCAGCACGCCACCCGCGCTGCCCAGCACGAACACCAGGGCGGCCACGCCGACCAGTACGGCCCACCCCGTGGCCTCGGCCATCCCGAGCGCCCGCGCGGTCTCGGCCAGGAGCGCGAGGTAGAGGCGCACCACGTCGGCACCGTAGACCACGTACTGGGTGACCACCTTCTGGGCGAGCGCCCACGTCGCCGCGACCCCCCCCGCCAGGATGGCGGACAGCAGGGCCCGAGGCGCAGCGAAGAGCCCCACCTCCACCAGCAGGGCCTCCACGGAGATGCCTGCCATGGGGCCGAGGATCACGCCTCCGGGCGACACGGACTTGCACAGGGCGGCCACGATGCCCGTAGCCAGCGTGGTACCTCGCTTCGGCTGGACCTGGCGCTGGGCCACCAGGAGGCCCGCACCAAGGGCGGCGAGCAGCACCCCGGTGAGCGGCACCCTTAGCGTGTGCAGGAAGGCGCCCAGCGTGATCTCGACGGTGCCCCAGAGCGCGCCGAACGCCGCCACGTGGGCCCAGAAGCGGTTGGAGGTGCGGGTATTGCCGGGGCGGTTCATCCACCGATCTCCACCGTGCACCAGACCGTGCGCCCGGGATCCGGGTAGCCGTACCGGAGCTGGACGTGGGCGTCGAGCACGTTCTGGACCTGGAGTCGCACCAGCGCGGTGCGGACCGGCCGATATCCCAGGCCCGCGTCCCAGGTGTCGATCCAGCCCAGGGTGCCCCATTGGCCGAGGTTCTCCTCGTAGAAGGACTGCGGTCCCACCGCCTGCCACGTGACCTCGGCCTCCCAGCGCCCACCGGGCAGCCAGGTGGCCGTGACCCGGGACTGCCAGGCCGGGCGGTACTCCAGGCGGTCGTCCGGGGGGTCCGCATCCCGCCGCCGGGCTCGGAGGAAGGCCCCCGTGGCGTCGAGGGTGAGGGTCTCCACCGGGAGGATTCGGAGCCCGCCCTCCCCTCCGAAGATCTCCGCCCGTCCCACGTTCTGGAGCTGGACCTCGCCCCCGTCCAGGACCACCTCCTCGATGAGATCCTCCACCTCGGCGTCCCAGAGCGAGAGCCCCACGGCCAGGGGATCCGCCACGCGAATGGCGGCGTCGAGCCCCATGTGCCAGGCCCGCTCCGGGCCCAGGTCCACGTTGGGGAGCCGGTAGCCCCGGGCGCTCGAAAAACGCTCCTTGAGCGTGGGGAAGCGGGCTCGTCGAGCCACGCTTGCCTCCAGGTCCACCCGGTCGAGCGCCGACCAGCGGAGCCCGGCCACCGGACCCACGAAGGTGGGAGCGGGGGTGAAGGCGGCGTCCTGCACGGGCACCTCACCGTCCACCTCCAGGCCCGCGAACCCGCCCGGGGCGCGGCCCGCCGGTCGCTCGGCGGAGAGGGCCCCGGACCACACGACCGTGGAGATGTCCACCGCCGGCTCGCCGCGATCGGGTACGGAGTGGTGGTGCTGCCGGTCCAGGAAGAAGCGAGCCCGCACGCGAGCCCAGGGATCGTCCGGGTCGCCGAGCGCGGCCGTGGCCTGGGCCACGCCGCCCACCCGGTCGTCTTGGTAGAGCGAGTGCCAGGATCCGGTCTCCTCCTGGGTGAGGCGCGTCACGTCGTCATAGGCGTCGAGCACGTTCTGGTTGAGCAGGTAGAACGCGGACTCCTCCACGATGAGGTGCCGCCCGACGGCCGCCTCGTGGCGGAGCGAGGTGCCCAGGTCGTGGAAGTCCGTGTACCGCCAGTAGCGGATCGGGTAGTCGTACAGGCCGGTCGGCACGCTCCAGACGCCGGTCACGTAGTTCGCCCCCAGCGAGATCCGGCCACCTCGGCCCAGGTCCCAGCGGGCCTGCGTGCGCAGGTCGGACGATCGGCCGTTCGAGGCGTCGCGCGTGCCCCCGTCCTCCCGCGAAGTCGGCTCGAACGAAGCGGAGAGCGGGGTTCCGGGCGTGGATCGCGCTCCCCCTGCCACCCGGACCGCCAACGGCCCCCGGCCGCCCCCGGCCGAGGCATCGGTCTCCACCGCGCCGTGCCACGCCATCCGCGTGCGGGCCCAAGCCTGGGGTCGATCCGGGGGTGGGGCCGTGCGGATCTCCACCGCGCCCCCGAGGCTCACCGGGCCGTAGAGGCCGGCCGAGGCGCCGGGCAGGATCCGGGCCTCCTCCAGCATGGCAGCCGGGAACTTCCCGAGGTCCACGAAGCCGTTGTAGGGCACGGAGGTGGGCACCCCGTCCACGAGCACGGCCACCTGCTTCTGGTCGAAGCCGCGCACGGAGAATTGGCGCTCGCCACGGGCGCCACAGGACGCCGTGACCGCCACGTCGCGCTCCAGGGCCTGGGCGAGCGTGAGGCTGCCCGCCCGGTCCACCTCCTCGTCCGTGATCACGCGCTGGCCCGGGCGGACCCGGCTCCACGCGTCCTCGACCACGACCTCCTCCGCCGGGGGCACATCTTCCTCGGGGAGGGCGCTGGCCGGTGGGGCGTCCTCGGCACGCGCCCCGAGCACCACCCCGAGGACCACGGCGAGCCAGGGCACGGGGCCTACCTACCGGCCGAGCGCCAGGGCCTCGACGGTCACCACGTCGTCCACGTAGTAGCAGCCGGACAATCCGAGGCTGGAGTCCCAGACGAGGTTTCCGGTGCTCGGGTAGAAACAGCCCTGCGCGGCAACGGACCAGTCCAGGGGGGGGCAGCTGTGCTCGGACGGCCGGAAGCCGTCGGAGGCCACGAAGTCGTAGGTGCGTTCGGACCAGGGCACCGAGAGGCCGGAGGCGTCGAGCACGTCGGGGAGCACGACCACCGGGGCACCTTCGAAGTCCACGGTGCCGAGCGTGGAGAGGTCCACCGAGACGGTCTGGCCGTCAGCCACGACGTCTACGGTGTAGCCAGGGGTGGCCGTGTCGTCGCCGGCCGTGTCGTCGATCTGGACATCCTGGTCGCCGCAGGCGGTGAGGAACGCGAGGAGCACGAGGTACGGGCGCATGGAGCATCTCCTTGAAGGGGGGGGCGTATGGCACGGCCGTGCATAACGCGCCCGCTCTCAGTCGGGTGGCGTCGGTGGTCGGAACCTGGGCTACAGTGGGCCGCTCCATCACCGAGGCCCTCGTGAGACTCCTTCCGCTCCTGTGCCTGGCTGCCTGCGACTCCAGCTCGGACACCGCTGTCGAGGACGACGATCTCGACGTGGTCGCCCGCGTCGGCGGGTTCGAGGTGCCCGAGAGCGTCCTCTGCGACGAGGACGCCACCTGCTACGTGTCCAACATCGTGGGCAACGGGGCGGACGAGGACGGCGACGGGTACCTGTCCCGGATCACCCCCGACGGCGTTGTCCTGGACCGCCGATGGACGTCCGGCGTGCTCTCGCTGGACGCTCCCAAGGGCATGGCGATCGTGGACGGCGTCCTGTACGTGGTGGACATCACGCGGATCTGCGCGCTGGAAATCGCCACCTCGACCCCGCGCTACCCCACGGCGGTGGACGCGGCCGCGTTCTTGAACGACGTGGCCGCAGGACCCGACGGCACGCTCTACCTCACGGACACCGCGAACGGGCAGGTGTTCGCCTGGGACCGGACGGGCGAGCCCGAGCCGCTCCACGAGCCGGGCACACTCGATGCGCCCAACGGC
>JAFGLY010000123.1 GCA_016927815.1 Deltaproteobacteria bacterium
CGGGCGCGAGCAGGCCAGCGGGCGCGGGCGCGGCCGGGGGCGCCCTTCGGGGGGGCGCGGCCGGGGGTGGAGGCGTCCTGGGCGGGGGCGCGGTCGTAGGCGGAGGCAGGGGTGGAGCCGCAGCGACCTCGAGGGAGCCGGGCTCCGCGGGCGGCGGCGCCTGGGCGGGTGCAGGCGGATCCCCGCAGCCGGCCAGGAGCGCCAGGGTGAGGGGCAGCGCTAGGACCGCCGGCGCCACAGCAGGATCGTTGCGGCCAGGAGGAGACCGGCCAGGGCGGCGCGCGAGCCCGTCGAGGGCGTGGAGGCGCACCCGCACGTGGAGGCTTCGTCGTCGTCGCCGTCGCCCGGGCGGGCGGGCAGGTCCGGATCGGTGTCCGGGATGCCCGTGTCGTCCGGGGTCCCGGTGTCCTCGGGCTCGGTCCCCAGCTCGGCGGACCACCCGTAGGTGTAGACCGTGGCTCGGTCCCAGTTGTAGGCGGTCCCGTAGGCGTTCACGTCCCAGGGGGAGACCACGAGCCAGACGTCCCCGCCCCGCGGGGTGATCCAGGCCTCGCCGACCCCCAGATCGTCCACCTCCACCTTCACGGTCTCCTCGATCTCCCCGTCGTCCTCGGCCACGAGGATCACGAACCAGGGGACCGCGTCGTCGCCGTCGAACGTGACGCGGAGATCCTCCCCGGAGCCGAACAGGCCGTCGTCGAACAGGACGAAGTTCTGGCCGAGGCTCTGGGGCGCCCGGGAGGTGCCGGACGTCCCGCTGGAGGGGAGTTCCGTCACGGCGTCCTGGATCCGGACGTCGGGGAAGTAGCGGTGATCCGCGAAGTCCATGACGGTCACGACCGACATGAACCCGTCCATGAGCTCCTCCCAGTCGAGCCCCAATCCCTCGGCGACGTTCCAGATCGGCTCCTCCATGTAGCTGCTGGTATGATCGGCAGCCCAGCCCCACATGTCCCGGACAACGGCGTGCCCCCCGTGGTACTCGGACAGGTAGAAGTTGAAGATCGCCATCCCGTACATGTGGTAGAAGATCTCGTGACTCTGCTGGGACCAGGCGTTCTGGCCGATCCAGGGGTACTCGGTGTAGGCCACGACGTAGTCGGACCAGATGTTGTGGCTGGGGTAGACCTCTTCCTGCATCCAGACGGCCGTGGCCTCCCAGTACCAGAAGTCGGGAGACATGGACGTGGAGAACTGGATGGTGTGGTTGAACTCGTGGGCGGCCATGTCCTGGGCCCACGACTCCCACGAGAACGACCCCGAGTAGGCCACGATGTAGGGCACGTACCCGTAGCCGGAGCACCACTCCACCGAGGTGTAGGCGCCCGCGTACGACGAGTAGTCGTAGATGTAGGCCAGGATGGGGTACTCGGGCGCGGAGGTGGGCGCTTTCCAGCCGAACGTCTCCACCTCCTGCTCCCAGGCGTACTCGAGGGACTCGAGGAAGCGCTCGGCGTACCCGGCCACGGCCGAGGAGTCCCACTCCACGACGAAGTGCTCGCCCAGGAGGTGGTACGCCCCCACCTCTCCGAGGCAGGAGTGCTCGTGACCCGGCACCGCCGCGGCGTAGGGCGGATCGTCCAGGAGATCCGCCTTCCAGGGGGTGAGCCGCTCCGTGATCCGGGCGCGCTCGGCTGGGGAGAAGAGACCCCAGTCGTCCTTCAACTGGGCCACGAGGCCCGTGACGCAGGCGGGCTGCCCGACCTCGGCGGCGATCGCCTGGGTGTCCGCAGGCGTGAACAGGGCCTCGAAGGAGGACAATAGCGCGTCCCGGCGCTCGCGCTCATCGGCCGTGAGGGGGGCTGCATCGGTGGGCGCGACGAGGAGGGAGAGCAGGAGGAGGTGGGTCATGAGGTCTCCGGGAGGGACTCGGGCCGCAGGATAGCCGCGCCCCACGGAATGCGCATCGGCTCTGGCGCGTCTCGCGATGCCACGAGGGTGCCTTCATGCGCACCGAGTGTTGCCTCGAACGATCCGACGTGCCTCTCGGTTTCGTGTGTTTTTCAACCTCTTGACGAGGTCTTCGGGATCGGCGGCCCTTGCGGCGCGGGCCGGACCGGGCGAAGATGAACCCGATGCCCCCTCGAAGCCCATGACCTCCGACGCGCCCGACGCCCTTCCCCCGACGTCCCCGCTGGACGTCCCTCCGGCGCTGCCCGTCCGCCGGGCGTCCCTCGCTGGGGACTTCGTGGACTTCCTGCTCCACAACAAGGCCTGGTGGCTCACCCCCATCATCTTGATCCTCCTGGCCGTCGTGGCGTTCATCCTGTTCGCCGAAGCGAGCCCGGTCCTGCCCTTCATCTACACCATCGTGTAGAAACTGGCGGATCAAGGCTTACAACCTCCATCGGTCCCCTCGTTGTACAGGTTTCCTGTACAGGTCGAGGTACCTCAGCCGGTCCGCAGCCGTACCACCTTGCCGGCGGGCAGGCGCCCGAGCCCGGCCTTCCGTGCGGCGGCCCGCACGTCCTCCAGGGTCGCCTTCCGGTAGTACTGGAGGGCCACGGCGGGGGAGTGACCCAGGAAGGCGGCGGCGGTCCCCACGTCCACGCCGGAGCGGTACATGAGATCACAGGCAGCTCGGCGGAGCCCGTGCGGGGTCCAGTGGCGGATCTTGGCATCCTCGCACGCGACCTTGATTGCGGGCCCGAGGAGGGCCGGGACGCTTCCGCGCGTCCTCCCCAGGACCCGCGGGCCGGTCCGGGGCGCAGCGGCAAGGGCCTTGACGACGTGCGCCGGCAGGGGCACCACGCGGGCGCCCGTCTTGCCCTCCACCCGGATCTCGCCGGCCTCCAGGTCCACCCGGTCCCAGGTCAGCGTGGACACCTCACCCAGCCGACACCCGGATCCGTAGAGCAGGAGCACGGCCAGGGCTTTCCACCCGCTCAGCCGGCTTAGGACCGCGGCCACCTCGCCGGGAGTCGGCGTCAGTTTGTCCCGCACGTCGCGGATCAGGATCGGTACACGCGGCAGGTTCCGGTCGGGCGCGTGGCCCACCTCGCGGCCCCACCTCCAGGCGGCGGCCAGGGCTGCAACCTCGGAGGCCACTGTCCGGGGCGCCTTCCCAGCGTGCATGCGCCGATCCCGGAAGCCCTCCAGGGTGGTGCGGTCCACGCGGTCGAGGAGCACGTCCCCGAGGATCCGCGTCACGGAGCCGGCCCGATTCCGGTACTCCCGGACGCTCACGGGTCGGAGGTCGCCCCGATCCTCCTGCGTGGCAAGCCAGTACTCCATGAGGTCCTTCACGGTCCGCGCGGGTCGGGCCTCCGTGTCGGGCTCCGGCTCCGGGGCGTCCAGGGCGTCCCGCGCCACGAGGTCGGCCACCGTGCGCCGGGCCTCCTCGGGCGTACCCCACCCGGTCCAGACGGTCCGCGTCCCGGCGCCCCGGTACACCACGGCCTGCCAGTACCAGCGGCCAGATCCGTCTTTCCTCGGGCCCCGGACGGGGCGCAGCCTCACCGGGTCCACGGTCAGGGCGGCAGGGCGCTTCACAGAGGGCTTGCGGGGCATGGGGGCCTCCGAGGGTCAGGGGTTCCGGCGGGTGGGTCTCCCGCCGGGGTCGAGGGTAGCGGTGGAGGCGGCAGACCGTGCGGCGGCCTCCTCCCACCACTTCCGATCCTCCTCGATTCGCCACGGCGGGTTGTAGTTCCTGTGCGGCGCCGGCACGAGGCCGCGGGCAAGGTCGCGAATGAGCGCGTCGGCATTATCGGGCTGCAACGTCAACCAGTCATCGAGACGGGCCAGCTCGGCACGCTGGCGGTGGAGGTTGAGAGCCAGGGCTTTCCTTGCGTCGGGTGCGGTAGCCGTTCTCAGCAACATCTCTGTGGCCCGGACCCCAGCAGCCAGCTCGCGGAGCATGCGTTGGGCGGCGGTCCGGGCGTCTCTTTGAGTCCACGGCCGGGCCTGAACGCGGCCAGCGAGAGATTCCACCATGACGGGGGTATCGTCCCCTTTCAAGAGGAGTTCCCGCTTCTTTCGGCAGTACAGGAAGCGCCGCTCGTCTGGCCGGGGGGTTCCACGGGGGAGGGGTTCTATGTTGCGCCAGCCCGGGTGGATCCAGTCGAGCTCGTGCTCCAGGTGGTAGATCTCCTCGGCATAGGGCGCGGCGGGGTCGGCGTCACGGGTCACAGGCACGGCCTCCTCCTCGCGGTCAGGTGGAGCGGACGGCGCGCAAGGGGGACGGCGGGCCCCTGAGGCCTTCTCCCATCCCCTCGATCTCCGCGGTCGCGGCGTCCAGGTGGCAGATAGCGACGTCCAACGGGAGACGGATCCGGGCGAGGATGGCGGCGGCCCTCACAAGGTGGCGGCCGATGGGCCGGCCGTCGGCCCCAGCCTCCTGGACCCCCATTCCTCAGATCCTCGGGCAGACTCCGATCATTTGGTATAGTGCCTGAAATGAGGTAAACGGAGGGGAGAAGAGAA
>JAFGLY010000004.1 GCA_016927815.1 Deltaproteobacteria bacterium
GATGGAGCGTTCGGTGGTCGCCAGGTCGAGGTCAGCCAGGATGTGTGCGGGGGCGCCCGGCCGCCACAGGACCAGGCGCGGCCGCTCGGCTCGGAGGGAACCGCGGGGCGTGCGGTACTCCAGCACGGCCGTCCCGGTCGAGGCTTCGAAGACGGCGACCCAGGCGCGGCCGGCCTTCAGATCGTAGCGGATCTGGGCGGAGGTGGTGGAGAGGTCGGAGGGCATCGTCGGTCCTTGCTGTCGCAGCTCCAGGCTACGCCCCAAGGAGCAGCGCGGCAGCCGGGAGAGGATCTGGTCACCTCCGAGGTGATCCACATGCCCTCCTCCCGCACGCTCGCCGCCGACCTGGATGCCGCCTTGCTGGCGCTCACGCTGGTATGGGTCGCTGGCTCCACCATCATCGTGTTCGAGCCGATCCGATCCGCACGCCGGGCACGGATCGGATCGCTTCACCTGCCACAACGCTTCCACGCCGAGAATCGAGGAGTGCTCCACGGTTTCGGATCGGCTCGGGCACGGATCGGGATCGTATCGAGATCGGCTCGCTGCGCATCGAGGATCGCTTCGGACAGGAGGAGAACGCCATGACCACGAAGACGTGCGCCCTCGTGAGCTGCGGCAGGGTCTTCGAGGCCGAGCGCGCCGACGCCCGCTACTGTTCGCCCACCTGCCGCGGCAAGGCGAGCAGGGCGCGGCGGCGGGCCGATGGGGACGCGCCGATCATCGCAACCCCGTCCCGGCCCAGCGAGCACGGGCCAGTAGAGCGAGAGGCTGGGCACCCCTCCGGCTTGCCACCCTTCCCAACCGGTACGCACCCGGACCTCATCGCCCGCATGGTCTCCCTGGAGGAGCGCGTGGACGACCTGGAGTGGGACGGACGGGAGGTCGAGGAGAACAACGCCCACCTTGGCACCCTGCCCGCTCGGGTGGAAGCGCTGGCCCGGCAGGTGCCCGGCGAGGAGGGCATGAAGCGGTGGGCGAAGGAGGCCCTCCTCGACGAGGTCGGGGCGCTGCGCGAGCGGCTTGCGGACCTGGAGTCGGTCGGCGAGGCCCTCGCCCAGCGCGTCGCCGCGTTGGAGAGCGCCGAACTCGGGGCAGACCGGAACACCCGGGTGCAGGTCCGGCGCATGGAGCATCAGGTCGCCGGCCTGGACGAGCGCCTGGACGGGTTCACCCAGGATCTCGCGAAGCTCGCCGAGGCGCTGCACGAACTGGGGGAGGTTTTAGAGAACGAGGTCAGTTGAGTCTGGGGCGTTGGCCAGGGGGCCTGCGTCGCATGCCGGGCCGGGGCGAAGGCTTCATGAAGGTCTGTCGCTATCTCTCCCGCGGAATGCCCTGGACCGGCGCACATCCTTTCCCTGCGATGGGGTACACTGGAACCTCCATTGGTATGGACCCGATGCCCGACCCCACGATCTCCGGACCCGACGTCTTCGACCAGCGCTTCCCGCTGGCCATCCAGCCGGCGGGGTGGGGCCGGCACCCGCAGGCCCGCCACGACCTGGTGTCTACCGCGGATCGGATGCTGGTTCGTAGGACAGATCGCCTGCCACCACCCCTCGACCGGACCCGTGGCAAAGCCCATTCGCGCCCCATCACATGAGTTCCCGGATGCCCCCGAGTTTCTCCCCCGCCCCCTTCGTCCAGCAGGACGAGGGTCAGCACTACGAGCGGAAGTCGCTCTTCCAGGGGGTGGACGGCGACAAGCACCCGCGCGACCGGCGCGAGGTCCGCGATCAGGTGGCTGAGGTGGTGGCTGCATTCGCCAATGCCGAGGGCGGCGTCCTCCTGCTCGGCATCGAGGACGACGGCACGCCAACCGGCCATCGCTACCCGCCTGACGCCGTCGCCGCGATCCTGGCCGTGCCGAAGACCCGGCTCCGCCCACCGCAGCCCGAGGGGTTTGCCGTCCCGCACGAAGGGGTGGAACTGCTCGTCTTCGACGTACCCGCTGCGGACGGTCCGGTGCAGATCGACGGCGACGGGTTCCCGCTCCGCATGGGCGACCGCACGGTGCAGGCGTCCGAGTCGCAGATTCTCGCCCTCAAGTTCCAGGGGCTCGCCGGGTCCTGGGAGGGCCGTCCGTCGCCGTTCGCCGTTGCCGATCTCGACAAGGACTTGCTCGCCCGCGCCCGCCAGGGGGCCGGTCACCCCGACTGGAGCGACGAGGACTACCTGCTCGCCCGGAAGCTGGCCGATCGCCGTGGCCGGGGCATCGTCCTCCGTCGTGCGGCCGAACTGCTCTTCGCTGGGAGCGGTCCCGACCATCCCAACGCCGGGATCCGTGTGTTCCGGGTGATCGGCACCGAGCGGCGGTTGGGTCCGGAGCACAACGTCGAGGAGCGCCCCCGGATCGAGGGGCCACTCCCTCGGGTCGTGGAGGAGGCCATCGCCACCGTGGGCGGGCTTTTACGCCACCCGTCACGCCTCGTCGGCAACCGCTTCCGCGAGGTGCCCGAGTACCCCGAGTTCTCCTGGAAGGAAGCCCTGCTCAACGCCGTCGCCCACCGCGACTACGCAGTGGAGGGCGGCACCACCGAGGTCTGGCTCTTCGAGGACCGCATGGAGGTCACGAGCCCGGGCGGGCTCTTCGCAGACGTCCGACTGGAGGATCTTCTGGCCCGCCAGCGTGTCCACAGCAGTCGCAACCCACGGCTGGTTCGCGTGCTGGTGGACCTCGGCGCCGTGCGGGACCAGGGCGAGGGCATCCCCCGCATGTTCGAGGAGATGGAGGGCCTGTTCCTTCCGGCGCCCACCATCGAAGTGGATCGCCGGTCCTTCAAGGTCGTGCTCCGAAATACCCCTACCCTGTCCGTCGAGGACCGCTCGTTCGTGTCCTCCCTCGGCTCGGCGGACCTGTCCGACCAGGAGTTCCGGGCGCTGCTCGATGCGCACCGCCACGGCCGCGTGGACAACGCCCGCATGCGCCAGATCGCCGGCCTCGACACGTTGGCCGCGAGCCGCCTGCTCGGCCGGCTCCGGGACCACGGTCTGCTCGTGCTCCACCTTGCGGGCGCGGCGAGCTTCTACACGCTCGGGCCCGACGTTCGCTCGGATCGGGTGGAGTCCACCGCCGATCGGGTGGACCTGGGTGCCGATCGGGTGGA
>JAFGLY010000124.1 GCA_016927815.1 Deltaproteobacteria bacterium
AGCCTCCATCCCCCCCGTCTCCCCGCCCCTACGCCGGCATCGCCCATGATCACCAGGCTGTCGGTGCGTCCGGCCACCCGATCCACCTCCAGGCGCAGCCGGGACGATCCGAGACGGGCCTCGGCCGGCCGTGCGATCCTCAGCCCCTCGGAAACCGCCTCCAGGATGGCCCCGCGGGCGAGGAGGACGAGCGGATCGAGCACGCCCGCACCCGACGAGTGCTCGCCCTCGGTCACGACCGACGGTTCCAGGCGGATGCGGCCGTCCTCGAGGCGGATCTCGCCGTTCACCCGGTAGTCGCGCCACCAGCCCAGGCCCGCCAGGCGCCACAGCCGGAGGTCCAGGGTGAACCGATCGCCCTCCACCGCGAGCGCGCGTGGATCCGCGTGAACGCCGTGTCCCAGGTCTCCTCGGTCGAAGGCAGCCCGGCGGGCGAGCCCGAGCAGGGAGGCGGTTCGGACGGACAGGTACCAGTCGCAGGTCTCGCCGGGGGGGGCCGGTGGTCCACCGGTGGATCCAGGCGCCTCGGTCAGGAGGTCCACCCTGAGATCCCTGGCCTCGGGGACGAGGCGGACGGCCCGTACGGGCGCCGCCTGTGCACCGAGCGTGGCCAGGCGGATGCGCGGCGCTTCCCGGTCGAACTGCTCGGCCAACCAGGAGGCCAGCGGGGCATCCAGGCCGACCCTTCGACCGCCCCGAGCGGCTCGGGCCTCGACCGCGCGGACCACCCCCTCCACGGTATGGCCCTTCCCGGAAGACCGCGTTTCGAGCTCCAACGTGGCCGCCAGCGCGAGACGTACCGGTACGTCGCCGGCGGTCGGGCCTGCCCGGAGTCGCACCCGGCCCACGATCGTGCTCTCCAGGCGCGCGTAGGCAACGCAGCTGGGGTCCGGCGAGAGGTCGAGGGCCTCCAGGGACAGGTCGGGGGTGGCCGAGACCTCCCCATCGAGCGGCAGTTCGACCCGGAAACCGGAGCCCCCGGTGAGGCGGGTCGAGACCTCGCCTCCCACGAGGTCTTCGACGAGCGGCCACGCCAGGCCCAGGACCGCGTCGGGTGTCCAGTCCGGGGGCACCGGACCGGGGTCGGCCAGCGCCTCGGCCCTCGTCTTCTCGTACAGGGATCGGACCCCGGTTCCGCATGCGGGAATCGCGAGCAGGAAGGCCGAGGCGACAAGGGTTCGGCACAGGATCGCACGCACGAGACCTCCGTGTCGGAGCCCTATCCCGGTGGAGGATCCCCTCGGGGCGTTGCCTCCTCGATGCGTCGCGATTAGGCCGTGGCCACCGCGAGGAGAACCCGTGGCAGACCCCGCCGACCTCGCTGGCCTGGAGGCTCCGGGCATCGCGGAACGGGCCGAGACGGCCCGCATCCTGGGCCGCACCGGGGGGCCTGCCGCCATCGAACCTTTGCTCGAACGCGCGGTAGGCGATCGATCCGCGGGCGTTCGCCTCGCCGCGGCCGGAGCGGTGGCCGACATCCTGTCCCGGCACCGGCTGCCCCCCCGTCGCGAGGCCGTTCCGGACGCCGTGCGGGACGCGCTCGTGCGTCGGGTGCGGTCCATCGATCCGGGTCTGAACCCCGGACTCTTCCAGGTCGTCGCCACCTCCGGCGCGCCCGGAGCCATCCGAGCCCTGGTCCCCGGGCTGCGCGATCCGAGGGCGGACGTCCGCACCGGGGCGCTCGTCGGGCTGGAGCGGCTCGTGCTCTCGGCCGCGTCGAATGGAGATGCCGAGGTGTCGCACGCCCTCGGGACCCTTCTCGGAGAGGGTCGCCTGAGGCCCGAGATCGCGGTCGCGATCGCCCGGATCGCGGCTCGGGCTGGGCATCCGGCGGTTGAGAGCGCGCTGGAAGCGCTGGCCGCCGCCAGCGGGGCCTCGGGGCGCCGGGCCGTAGACGAGGTGCGGGCGATCATCGACCGGCGGTTGGGATTTGCGCCTTTGTGGGGGGTCTGGACCACGCGAGGCCTGGACGTGGGAGAGGTGAGCGAGGCCACGAGCCCCCGGCGCTGGCTCCTCCTGGGACCCGGAGCGACGGTCGAGGGTCCGGAGGATCACCTCACCGCCGCCCCCAGCGCCGAACCCGGTCCTCGCGTCCTCGGGATCGGGAGGGCGGACCTCCCCACGCGACGCCTCGTGGTGCCCTACGACGGGGTCGCCGAAGTCGAGGTCCTCCAGGCTGGCACCGCATCCTGGCGCCGGGCCACAGACCGGGAGGCCTCCCGCCCGATCGAGTGGATTCTCGCCGATCGCCTGCTCGATCCGGCCGACCGTATTCCCTTCGCGGCGGCCGTGGGCGAGACCCTCTCCACCCAGCCGTGCGGGCTCTACGCTCGGGCGATGCTGGACCTGTGGGCCGATCGGCCCCTCGAGGCGATGGCGGGGTTCGAGGCGGCCGCCGAGGCCGGTCGCCTGCCCCCGGCGATGGATCTGTTCCGGGCCCGGGCGCTGGCCGCCCTGGGTCGTGTCGACGAGGCTCGGGAGGCCGCCCGCGCGTTCCTGGCCTCGGCGCCCCGACGCAGCCCGTGGCTCGCCGAAGCCCGAAGCCTGGCCGGTTAGGGCGGCTCGGGAGGCTCCATGCGTACCCTGGCCGTCGGGCCCCGCATCCTGGCCCTGTTCGTGGGCAGCATCACCGAGGTCGGTGCAGAGGCGGTGATCACGGCCGCCAACCGCCATCTCGCAGGAGGCGGCGGTGTGGATGGCGCCGTCCACCGAGCGGCCGGCCCGCGTCTCCTCGAGGCCTGCCGAGGCCTGCCCGCGGACGCCGAGGGGATCCGTTGCCCCACGGGGCAGGCCCGCATCACGCCGGGCTTCGACCTCGCGCCGTGGGTGGTCCACGCGGTCGGACCCGTGTGGAACGCGGACCGGCCCGCCGAGTCCGCCGCCCTCCTGGACCGAGCCCTGGTCATGGCCTTCCGGCTTGCCGACGAGGCGGGGGCCCGGCACGTGGCCGCCCCGGCCGTGTCCACCGGAGTGTACGGCTACCCCCTGCCCGATGCCGCCCGGATTTCGGTCGCAGCGGCCATCCGGAGCCTCCGGAGCGCCCGTTCGGTGGAACGGATCACCTTCGCTCTCCTCGGCACGCCCGCCCTGAGAGCCTTCGAGGACGCGCTCGCGGCCGGGGCCTGACCGTGGGGTCCCTCCGCGACCAGCTCCTCCGGGCGGGGATCGCCACCGCACGCGACCGGAAGCGGGTAGAGCGGGAACTCAAGGAGGAGCGCCGCCGCAAGCAGGGATCCCGGGAAGCCCGAGCCGTGATCGAGGCTCGGGAGGACCAGGAGCGACGCAGGCGCGAGGAGGAGGCCCGACAACACCGCATCGCCGAGCGCGCGGCCCGCCGGGCGGCCGAGGAGGACGCGGCCCGCGAGCTCCAGGTGACCCACCTGCTTCGCCACCATGCCCTGTCCTTCGGGAGCGGCCCCCAGCGGTTCTGGCACCGCACGCTCGAGGGGACCCACTGCCATCGCCTGGACCTGCCCGAGTGGATCGCGCTCGATCTGCGGGCCGGGCGGCTCGGCATCGGTGCGTTGCCGGTCTACGAGGACGTGGACTACGTCGTGATCCCGAGGGAGGTAGCGATCCGGATTCGGGCCATCCGGCCCCGTCGCATCGTGTTCTGGAACGACGCGCCCCCTCCGGACGACGACCCGGCCCAGCGACTGCTGGAGTCCCCGAAGCCCGTGGGGCACCGAACCCCGGCTACGCCCTCGCGGACTGGTGGACCGTCCGCTCCGTGACCCGACGCACCGGCACCGACGACACGAGCGCGACCTTGTCCTGCAGGCGCTCCAGGCGGAACACCGTCTCCTGGGGATCCACGTCGAGGTAGCGGCAGACCACCTCCAGGATCTCGGCCTTCATGGCCTCGAGCTGGGCGGGCGTGAGGTCCACCTGGTCGTGGATGAGCAGGAACTTGAGACGCTGCTTGGCGTCGTCCTTGGAGGCACCACGCGATCCGAAGAAGCGGTTGAGGATCTCCCTCATGACGCCACCTCCCGGGCCGCCCCGAAGCCCATCCAGCGCTTGACCGATGTCCAGAATCCTGGCGAGGTCTCCAGGGCCACGAATGGGATGTCCTTCTCCCCTTGCAGGCGTCGGGCGATGCGCCGGTAGGCCTCCCCGACCTTGGACTCCGGATCCAGGACCGCCGGCTGGCCGCGGTTGGCGTGGATGATGATCTCCTCGCTCTCGGGGACGATGCCGACGAGCGGGATGGCCAGGATCTCGAGGATGTCCTCCCGCGAGAGCATGTCCCCGGAGCGGACCATGTTGGAGCGGTACCGGTTGATGACCAGGTGCGGCTCGGGGAGCTCGGCGGCCTCGACCAGGCCGATGATCCGGTCTGCGTCGCGGATCGCGCTCACCTCCGGGGTGGTCACGATGAGGGCCCGATCGGCTCCGGCCACGGAGTTCCTGAATCCCTGCTCGATCCCCGCGGGGCAGTCCACCAGGACGTAGTCGAAGGTTTCCTTCAACTGCGCCACGAGACGTCGCATCTGGTCCGGAGTGACCGCGTTCTTGTCGCGGGTCTGCGCTGCGGGCAGCAGGTGGAGCCCCTCCACCCGCTTGTCCTTGATGAGGGCCTGCTTCAGCCGGCACTCCCCCTCGACCACGTGCACGAGGTCGTAGACGATCCGGTTCTCCAGCCCCAGGATCACGTCCAGGTTGCGCAGCCCGATGTCGGCGTCCAGCACGGCGACCCGCTGTCCCGACATCGCGAGCGCGAGGCCGACGTTGGCGGTGGCGGTGGTCTTGCCCACGCCCCCCTTTCCAGAGGTGATCACGATGCATTCGCTCATTCGACGCTCCTTTGTGCGGAGGACGAGGGCAGGCGGCCCCGGTAGGGCTCGATCACGATCCGGTCCTCTCGGACGAACGCGATCTCGGCGCCCCGGGGGGGACCTCCTCCGGGGGCCTGGGGGGGGATGGCGATCCGGGTCCCGATCCGGATCTGGGTGGGCTCCAGGTCCAGGGCCAGTACGAAGGCCGCGTCGTCCCCGCGGGCGCCCGCGTGGGCCAGGCCCAGGAGCGACCCCAGGATGACGACGCTTCCGTTGGCGGTGACCTGGGCTCCGGCGTGGACGTCTCCGAAGACGACGACATCTCCGTTGAACCGGACGGAGGAACCCGAGCGGAGGGTCCGGTGGACGACCTGGACCCGCGAGGCGGCCGTGTCCGGTTCCTCGGGTTCGGGGAGGGAGGGCGCCTCGACCGGCTCCGGCTCCACCCTCGAGGCCTCGACGACCTCCGGGGCCTCCTCGGGCGGGGGTGTCTCGGGGACGGGAGGCTGGGGCGTCTCGGGGACGGCGGGAGGAGGCTCGATGGCCGGGATCTGCGACGCGGTCTCCTCCTCGGCCAGGACCTTGAGCTTGAGCTCGCGCTCGGCGTACCGCCGGACACTGCGCGGCGAGCAGCGCAACGCGACGACGAGCACCCCGTGATCCGCCTCGAGCGCGTGCGCCAGGCGCCGCAGCTCGAAGAGATCGATGTCCCGGTCGCCGATGTCGAGGTGGGCACGTATGCCCTGGAACCGGACGGGGTCGGACCCGAGCAGCACGGCGAGGTCGGATCGGGCCGACTCCCAACTCGCCTCGCAGGAGAGATGGATCGCCAGGGGGTCGAGGCAGTCGCCGAGGTGGACCGACCGGGAAGGGCCGGAATCGGGAGGGGCGGCGGGCATCGGAGGAGGGGGGAGCGGGGAGGCGGGCGGGGGACGCACGCGCGAGGTCATGCGACGCTAAGTATTGCCGAGTCAAGACCAGATTGTAAGACTCCCCCTCTAGAAATGTCAAGCATGTCGTTCAAGACGAGATCGTAGAGTCTCACCAGAGGGGAGTGGCGCCGTGGAGCGGTGCGGCGCGAGGCGCGTGGGCCTGCATGCGGGTGCCGGACACACGAACGGCGGGCCCTGCCCGCCGTCCTGGAGTCCTACTCGTAGACGTACGGGTAGACGTCCACCACGTCCACGGCCTCGAAGTAGTCGTACGCGGTGAACTCGACCACGTTGTAGGCGTAGTAGCAGTCGAGCCAGGTCGAGGACTCCCACCAGTCGGAGAACCAGGTGATGCCGTCGTACCAGTAGAGCTCGAAGCCGTCGATCCACTCGCCGGACCAGTCGTCGTACACGTCGGCGTACACGGCGATCACGTCTCCGGCACCGTTCGGATCGTCCACGTCGGCCTCGAAGTACCAGACGTAGTCCCCACCGTAGCCGTCCCAGTAGCAGCCCGCCTCGGCCCAGGCGATGTAGGGCGGCTGGTTGGGGGGCGGCGGATCCCGGACGTCGGAGTCGTAGACGATGCAGCCAGCGAAGAGGGCGGCGAAGGCCGCGAGGAGGATCCGGTTCATGTGCGCTCCTTTCGGGTCCGCGAGCGAGTCGACCGCAGGGACGACAGGGGCATGAAAGGTATTCATGGCAGGCGGGCAGGCGATCGGGAAACCACCGGTGCGGGATGGTACCCCGTTGGACGCCGGTGTACAGCAGATGCCAATGCGACGGTGCCATCAGGAGTCTTCATGGAGCCCATCGAGCTCACCCCCGATGCGGTCGGACCCGTAGCCCGCGGCCACCCCTGGGTGTGGCGGGACGGGGTGGCGCGCGGCTTTGCGCCCGTGGGATCCCCGGTACGGCTCGTGGACGGCCGGGGCCGCCCGGTGGCCTGGGGCCTCGCGGATCGCGGCGAGATCGCGGTGCGCGTGCTGGGCCGCGATCCGGAATCCGTCCCGGACCTGTTGACCCGCCGTCTCGCAGAGGCCCAGGCGCTCCGGGACCGCGTCCTCCCCCCAGCCACGGATGCCTTCCGGGTCTGCAACGGGGAGGGAGACCACCTGCCCGGGCTCGTGGTGGATCGGTACGGTGCCCTCGCCGTCGTGCGACTCTATGCCGCCGCCTGGGAGCCGCACCTGGACGCCGTCGTCTCGGCCGTCGCCGCCCTCGGTGGCATCGAGGCCGTGCTGCGCCGCCTCGGCGTCGGCACCGTGGACGCCGACGGCGGTGCGGTCCCGCTCCACGGCCCGCCTCCACCCGACGCCATCGTGGTGCACGAGGCCGGACTCCGCTTCCTGGTCCGCCCCTGGCGAGGGCAGAAGACGGGCCTGTTCCTGGACCAGCGCGAGAACCGGATCCGGATGGCCGGGTGGGCCAGGGGAGCGGAGGTGGTCAACCTGTTCGGCTACAACGGCGGGTTCTCGGTGCATGCAGCGGCTGGGGGCGCCCGCAGGACCGTCACCGTGGACGTCGCGTCCGAGGCGCTGTCCGACGCCCGCGAGAACTTTCGGTTGAACGGGCTCGACGACGCCGGACACGGGTTCGAGGTGGCGGACGCCTTCCGCTGGCGACCCCCGCGGCCGGTGGACCTGGTGATCTGCGATCCGCCGTCGCTCTCGCACGGGGCCCGCTCGGACGGCCCGGCTCGCGCGGCCTACCGCGATCTCGCCGCCCACGCGGCCGCCATGACCGCACCGGGAGGCCTCCTGTTCACGGCCTCCTGCACGGCCCGCATTCGAGAGGATCGCTGGATGGAGGCCGTCCGAAAGGGGATCGGCCGCGTGCCGGGCCGCTGGAGCGTGGTCCACCGGGCCTTCGAGCCTCCGGACCACCCGGTCTCGGTCGCCCACCCGGAGGGAGCCTACCTCAAGGCCGTGGCCCTCCGACGGCGTTGACGCCAGGGGCGCGCGGTGTGACATTGACGCGTCCGCGTCCGTCCCACAAGGACCGGCGCCGCCTCCGAACTTTCCGCCGGCCTTCCGGCACCCGCCCCGTCACGGGCTTCCTCCGCCGGGGCGAACCCACCGTTACGGAACCCCTTCCGGACCCACCGGGTCCGCACGCCGTCATTCCCCCGCCGGAGTCTCGATGCGCCTTGTGAGGCACACCCATGGATCGGGTCCTGGCCATCCAGGGAGGCCCCGCGCGGGCCCCCGGGGCGGCCGTTCGGCCCCCCTCCCGCGGGCGTCTGCGGCGATCTCACGGAGATCGCCTTGTCCACAGAAATCATCGTCAGCAGCACGGGTCGAGAGACCCGGGTGGCCATCGTCGAGGCCGGCAGCCTCGCGGAGCTCCATGTAGACCGGGGCGACGGCCACGGGTACGTCGGGAACATCTACTACGGGAAGGTCGTCCGCGTGCTGCCCGGCATGCAGGCGGCGTTCGTGGACATCGGCCTCGACCGCGCGGCGTTCCTCTACGTGGGGGACATCTTCCCGGCCTTCCTCGACCTCACGGACGAGGAGGGGGACGCCGAGGACCCCGCCGAGCTGACCGTGGCCGAGGAGGCTCCCCGCCCGGCTCCGCGAGAGGGCCATCCGGCCATCCAGGACCTGCTCAAGGAGGGCCAGTCGCTCGTGGTGCAGGTGGCCAAGGATCCCATCGGTACCAAGGGTGCCCGGGTCACATCCCACGTCACGCTGCCCGGCCGGTACCTCGTCTACATGCCCACCGTGGACCACATCGGCATCTCCCGCCGCATCGACAAGGAGCGCGAGCGCCACCGTTTGAGGGCGTTCGTCGAGAAGCACCGTCAGAAGGGCCATGGCTTCATCGTTCGCACCGTGTGCGAGGAGCAGTCGCTCGAGGAACTCAAGGCCGACATGGACTACCTCGTGTCCATCTGGCAGCGGGTCCAGGAGGAGGTCAAGAACGCCAAGGCCCCGGCCGCGCTCCACACGGAGCACGATCTCGTGCTCAGGGTCGTCCGCGACGGGTTCACCGACAACGTGGAGCGCATGGTGGTGGACAACCCCGAGACGTACGAACGGGTTCGGGCGTTCGTAGCTGACTTCCTGCCTCGCCACCGGGATCGGGTGCAGCTCTACCGTGGGCCGGAGCCGATCTTCGACACGTTCGGCATCGAGACGGAGATCACGCGATCCCTGGGCCGCAAGGTGTGGCTCAAGTCCGGGGGATACCTGGTGATCGATCAGACCGAGGCGCTCACCGCAATCGACGTGAACTCGGGAAAGTACGTCGGAACGTCCAACCTCGAGGACACCACCCTCAAGATCAACCTCGATGCGGTCAAGGAGATCGTGTACCAGCTGCGCCTGAGGAACCTCGGCGGCATCATCATCATCGACTTCATCGACATGGAGAAGGACACGAACCGGGAGAAGGTGTTCCGCGCCCTGGGAGAGGAGTTGCGCAGGGACCGGGCCCGCACCAACATCGTGAAGATCAGCGAGCTGGGATTGGTGGAGATGACGCGCAAGCGCGTGCAGGAGGATCTCATCCGCACCATCTCCGATCCCTGCCCCTACTGCGAGGGCAAGGGGTACACGCGGTCCCGCCTCACCGTCTGCTTCGAGATCCTGAGGGAGGTCCAGCGCGAGGCGCGTCGGACCCCGTCCCGCGATCCCATCCTGGTCAACACCCACCCCGACGTGGCCGACCTGTTGTACGGCGGTGAACTGGCGTCCCTCGAGGCCTACGAGAAGCGGCTCGGCCGCCGCATCGTGGTCCGGGCCGCCCCCCAGTACCACCTCGAACGGTTCGAGGTGTACACGCAGCGCACCCCCTAGACCCCTCGGGGGCAGGCCAGTGGGCTCCATGGAAGGAACCCGACTCGACGGCGAGTGGATCGCGACGTCTTACCAGGACGAACGCACCGGCTTCGCCGTGGGTCGCCTGCGCCTCGCCGACGGCGACGAGGCCACGGTCGTGGGGCCCCTGGCCTCGCTCCGGCCCGGACAGCACGCCGTCCTGGGCGGTCGTTGGGAGCAGCACGCCCAGCACGGCCGGCAGTTCCGGGCCGAGACCTTCCTGGTGGACGACCCTCGCACCCTCCAGGGGCTCCATGCGTACCTGGGCTCCGGGATCGTGAAGGGGATCGGCCCCGAGATCGCCGGCCGGCTCGTGGAGCGCTTCGGCCTCGACGTGTTCCGCGTCCTGGAGGAGGAGCCCGATCGCCTGCAGCAGGTGCCGGGCGTCGGGCCGGCCCGCGTGGCGTCCATCCGCGAGGCCTGGGCGGCGGACCGCAAAGACCGGGAGATCCGGGCCACCCTGCAGGGCCACGGATTCGCGCCCTCGCTCGCCCGGCGGGTCATCGAGCGGTACGGCTCCGGAGCCCTGGCGGTGATCCGGAGAGATCCGTACCGGATGATGAGCGAGGTGCCCGGGGTGGGGTTTCGGACCGCCGATCGGGTGGCCCGGCAGAACGGCATCCTGGCCGACGACCCCGCGCGCGTGGAGGCTGCGGTGCTCCACGTGCTCGCCCAGGCCGCAGAGGACGACGGTCACTGCTACCTGCCCGAGGCTGAGGTGATCGAGCGGGTCGGGAAGCTGGACGTCCCGCCCCCGCTCGTCCGAGAGGCCTCCCTGCGCCTGGGCGATCTCGGGCGGGTGCGCATCGGGGAGGCCAGGGACCCCGGACTGCGACCCGTCCAGCAGAGTGCCCTCGCCCGGTCGGAACGGAGCGTGGCCCGACACCTGGTCCGGCTCGCGGCTCGGCGGCCCCATCCCAGCCTGCTGGGCGTGACGGACGCGGAACGGGCCTCCGGTCTGGTCCTCTCGCCCGGCCAGCGCGGTGCGCTCGAGGCTGCCCTCCAGGAGGGCGTGGTGGTCATCACGGGGGGGCCGGGGACCGGGAAGACCACCCTCGTCCGTGTCCTGCTGGCGGCGTTGCGCCGCCTGGGCGAGAGCTGGAAGCTGGCTGCGCCCACGGGCCGCGCGGCTCGTCGCCTGGCCGAGGCCACGGGCCAGGAAGCCGCCACCCTCCACCGGCTCCTGGACTTCGGCTTCCCGGAGATGCGCTTCCGGCGGAACGCCGTCAACCCGTTGGATGCGGACGGGGTGATCGTCGACGAGGCGTCCATGGTGGACCTGGGCCTCATGGAGGCTCTGCTCGAGGCCATGCCGGCGCGTGGGCGTCTCGTGCTCGTGGGAGACGCCCACCAACTCCCCCCCGTGGGACCCGGCCAGGTCCTGGCGGACATCATCGCGTCGGGCGTCCTGCCGGTGGTCACGCTCACCGACATTCACCGGCAGGTGGCGGGGAGCGGCATCGTGGTGAACGCCCACCGGGTGGATCGAGGCGAGATGCCGGTGTCCTCGGAGAAGGAGCCCCAGACGGTCCGGCCGGCGCCGAGCCCGGAGCCCCGGCGCGACTTCTTCCTGGTGGACCGGGAGGAACCGGAGGAGGTCAGGGCAGCCCTGCTCGAGGTGGTCACGCGTCGCCTGCCGGCCCACGGGTTCCACCCCATGGACGACATCCAGGTGCTCGTCCCCATGCACCGCGGAGATCTGGGGACCGTGGCGCTCAACCGCCTGCTCCAGGACGCGCTCAATCCCACCGGGCCGACCCTGGAACGCCACGACTGGCGATTCCGCGTGGGCGACCGCGTCATCCAGACCCGGAACGACTACGACACGGAGGTCTTCAACGGCGAGGTCGGACGGGTGCTGTCCGCGGCCGGAGACGAACTCGTGGTGGACTTCGACGGCCGGGTGGTCACCCTCGCCGGTGACGCGCTCCACGACCTGGAGCCCGCCTATGCCATCACCGTCCACAAGTCCCAGGGGTCCGAGTACCCGGCGGTCGTGGTGGTGCTGCACCGGGCCCACCAGGTCATGCTCCGCAGGAACCTCCTCTACACGGCGATCACACGGGCTTCGGCCTTCTGCTGCATCGTGGGGTCGCGTCCGGCCTTGAGGCTCGCGGTGAACGTGTCGGGCCGCCGCGACCGCCATACCCTCCTCGACGACCTGCTGCGCGCCGAGGCGTCCGCCGGGATCCGACCGTGACGGACGCCTCCAACACAGACGCCCGGGGCCGCGTGGACCTGCGCAGCCTCGGGCGGGCTGCGATCCGGGACCTGGTCGAGGGCATGGGCCGGGAAGGGTATCGGGCGCTGCAGACCTGGAAGTGGATGTGGCAGAAGGGGATCCGGGACTTCGACGAGATGACCGACATCTCCAAGGCGTTCCGGGCGGAGCTCGCCGAGCGGGCATGGCTGCCGGACCTGTCCGTCCTGGCGCTCGAGCGCGCGTCCGACGGCACGCGCAAGGTGGCCTGGACGCTCGAGGACGGCTGCGTGGTGGAGTCGGTCCTCATCCCGGAGGAGGATCGGCTGACGCTCTGCGTGTCGAGCCAGGTCGGGTGCGCCCAGGGGTGCCGGTTCTGCGTGACGGGCGACCTGGGGTTCACGCGGAACCTGTGGCCCTCCGAGATCGCGCTCCAGGCGTTGCGCGCCCGGGATCTCCTCGACCCCGGGGAGCGCGTGTCCAACGTGGTCCTCATGGGCATGGGCGAGCCGCTCGCCAACCTCTCCAACCTGCTTGCGGCGCTCGAGATCCTGCTCGACGGGCATGCGCTCGGCTTCTCCCACCGAAGGGTCACCGTGTCCACGGCTGGGCTGGTGCCCGCGCTCCGGGAACTCGCCGCCCGGTCGCCGGTCAACCTGGCCGTGAGCCTCAACGCCTCCACCGACGCGCAGCGGGACGCCGTCATGCCCATCAACCGGCGGTATCCCATGGCCGTGCTCAAGCGCGCCTGCCAGGAGATCCCGATCCCGAGAGGCAAGCGCATCTCCTTCGAGTACGTCCTCATCCAGGGCTTCAACGACAGCCTCGACGACGCGGATCGCCTGGTCGCGTGGCTCCGGGGAGTGAAGGCGAAGGTGAACCTGATCCCGTACAACGAGAACCCGGGGCGGGCGCTCGCGCAGCCCGACGCCGAGCGGGTGAAGGCGTTCCAGGATCGGGTGGTCCGGGCCGGGATCCAGTGCTCGATCCGGGTGTCCAGGGGACTCGAGATCTCGGCTGCCTGCGGTCAGCTGGGGCTCGCCGAGCTCGCGCGTCGCAGGGGGGCGGAGGGTCGTCCGAGCGATTAGTGAGGGGCCGGCCCCTCACCAGGACGGACGCATGAGCAGAGCGCGCATCGGGATTATCGGCGGTACAGGCCTCTACGACATGCCCGGAGTCGAGGACGTCCGGGAGGAGCGCGTCTCCACGCCCTACGGCGAGCCCTCGGACGCGTTCCGGATCGGACGGTTGGGGGGCGTCGAGGTCGTGTTCCTGGCGCGTCACGGCCGCGGCCACCGCTTCAGCCCCACCGAGATCCCCTACCGGGCCAATGTCTTCGGGTTCAAGCGCCTCGGGGTGGGTTGGATCGTCAGCGTCTCCGCAGTCGGATCCCTGCGTGAGGACGTGGCACGCGGACACATCGTCGCCGTGGACCAGTTCATCGATCGCACGTGGCAGCGCGCCTCCACCTTCTTCGACGAGGGCATGGTGGGCCACGCATCGTTCGCGGACCCCGTCTGCCCGATCCTGCGCACCCTGCTGGTCGAGGCCGCCCGGGAGGCCGGCGGCGTCGTGCACGACGGTGGAACCTACGTGTGCATGGAGGGGCCGGCCTTCTCCACGCGCGCCGAGAGCCTCCTCCACCGGTCCTGGGGTGCCACCGTCATCGGCATGACCAATCTCCCGGAGGCCAAGCTGGCCCGGGAGGCGGGAATCTCCTACGCCACCCTGGCCATGGTCACGGACTACGACTGTTGGCACCCGGCCGAGAGCGCGGTCAGCGTCGAGCAGATCCTGGCCGTCCTCCAGGCCAACGCGGACCTCGCCCAGGCCACGGTGCGCGCGGTCGTTCCGCGCATCCTCGCCTTCGATGGGCCTCCTCCACAGTCCGATGCCATGCGGACGGCCGTCCTCACCCCGCGCGAGGCCATTCCTCCCCACCGGCGCGAGGCCCTCGACGTCCTGCTCGCCCCGACGGAGCCTTGACGTGCCCCGCCTCCTCCCCCTCCTCGCGTTCCCCCTCCTCGTGGCCTGCGTCACGGCGCGCGAGGCCGAGCGGGCACGCGCCCAGGTGGACCTCGGGGCCGCCTACCTCAAGGAGGGCAGCACCGAGTCCGCCATCGCCTCGCTCACCGAGGCCACCCGCCTGGATCCACGGTCCTGGGCCGCGTGGAGCCACCTGGGCATGGCGATGTGGGCCAAGGGGCGCCCAGAGCAGGCCGAGGAGGCCCTGCGCAAGGCCGTCCGGCTCGCGGGCGGGCGGGCCGAGCCGCACCTCAACCTGGGGGTGGTGCTCTTCGGCCAGGGACGCGTGGACGAGTCCATCGCCCAGTACGAGGCGGCGCTCCAGGATCTCACGTACCGGAAGCCCGCCCTGGTCCTGAACGACCTGGGCTTCGCCCTCTACGCTCGAGGGGAGTACGAACGGGCGGAGGCCGTGCTCGCCGAGGCCGTGGAGCGGGCGCCGAACTTCTGCCCGGCCCGCTTCAACCTCGGTCTCGTTCAGCGGGCCCGGCAGGACGCCGCGGCCGCGCTCGCCACCTTCGACCGGGTGCTGGCCATCTGCCCGGACGAAGCGGTGGGCGCGTACTTCCAGGCCGGAACGCTGCTGCTGGACGGAGGGGAGACCGCCCGCGGCGCCACCTACCTCGAGCAGGTCCTCGAGAGGGCCCCGGATACCGAAGCGGCCCGGGCCGCAGCCGTTCGGCTGCAAGAGGCCGGCCTGCGATGATCCTGGATCTCCGAGGCGAGCGACGGCGCCTCGGGCTGACCCTGCGCGACGTTAGTCGGAAGACCGGCATCCCGGTGGACGTGCTGGCGGCCCTCGAGGAGGAGACCGGCCTGGAGGGTGCGCCGGGAGGTTCCGTCCACGGGTATCGGAAGACCTACCTCGAGTTCCTCGGGCTCGACGACGACCTCGCGGACCTCCCGGAGCCCCCGATCGCCGGTGGGGGCGTGGGGGCGGAGCCCACCGAGACCACCACGCCTCAGACCGGCCCGTGGGGCCTGGGACCCATTCCCGTGGTGCGGACGGTCCTGGCCGGCGTGGCCGTGGTGGTCCTGATCCTCCTCGTGCTGTGGGTCGCCGCCACGGTCCTTGGCTCCGAGCCCATCCTAAGCGGAACACCCGTGGAGATCGAGGTGGCCGAGCCCGTGGACGAACCCCCCGCCGCCCAGGCCGTGGCCGAGGACCCCGAGCCCCAGGGGCCTCTGTCGACCGGCCCGCGGCGCGTGGAGGTCCGGGCCATCGAGCCCACCCGGGTGGTGGTCGAGGTGGACGGCGCCCGGGTGCAGGACTCCATCCTCACTCGGGGCACGGTGAGGTTCGAGGGCCAGCAGGAAGTCTCGGTCTACGCACCGGATCTCACGCGTGTCGAGGTCAGGCTCGATGGGATCCGCGTCCGGCCTCTCGGCAACCTCACGCGGCCCCGTCGGCTGGTCTTCGTCAACGACCTCGAGGAGTGAACCCGGATGGCTGGGCGGCGGAGGGGTTCATGAGCGGTGCCGCCCGCGACCTCGACGCGGTGGTGCTGGGGCACGTCGATTACGGCGAGCGGGACAGGATCGTGCGCCTGCTGACGCCCGAGCTGGGCCGCATCGCCGTCCTGGCCCGCGGGGCGCGCGCCAGCCGGCACCGGTTTGCCGGGGCGCTCGATCTCGGCAACCGCATCCAGGCCCAGGTCGCGCCGGGGAGGGAGGACCTGTGGGCCCTCCGCGAGGCCACGCTGGTCGAAGGCAGACTCCACGCGAGAGAGGACCTCGTCCTCCTGGCCCTGGCGACCTATGGCTGCGAACTCGTGGGTGGACTGGCGCAGGAGGAGCGCCCCGAGCGCCGCCTGTTCGGGCTCCTGGAGGTGTTCCTGACCGTGCTGGACGGCCTGGTGGAGGCGCCCTCCAGCCTGTTCCGCATGGGCCTGGAGATCAAGGCGCTCACGCTGGCGGGGATCGCGCCCGTGCTCGACCGCTGTGCCCGGTGCGGCGGCGGCCTCGAGACGGGGGCGGTGTTCAGCGCCTCGGCCGGAGGCGCCGTCCACGTCGAGTGCGGGACCGGGGAGGTCGTGACCCCGGAATTCCTGGCTGCGCTGGAATCGGCCCGACGGACGCGCCTGATGGAACTCGTCGACCGCCGACCTCCGCCCGGGCCCGCGTGGTGCCTGGCCTCCTTCGCCGAGCACCACCTCTGCCGGGGACTGCGTTCCCGGGCCTGGGTCGTGAGCGTCGGAGGTGCGTGATAGCCTGGGGGCGTGCCCGTCCTTCCTGCCATGCTCACCTCCCTGGCGCTCGTCGTGGGCTGCGATCGCCTCTGGCCCGAGGGGACGCAGGACACCGGCGACGTCTCCTGGACCGGACAGGTCCTCGATGGTCCCTACAACGGCGAGAATGGCCTTTTCACAGGGGGGACCTTCGAGGTGACCGACCCGGGCGGTCGTCTCCTCGCCGAGGGCGAGGAGCCGTGGGACGACGAGCCGGGGACCTGGCGCATCCTCGTCCCGAGGGACGCGCCCGTGGCCATCCACCTCGCCGCCGAGGGCATGCTCGGTGCCGCCTGGCGGTCCGCCACGCCGTCCACCGACGCCTACTGGTACACCGGTGCCCTCTTCGCCTACGACGAGGCCGAGTGGTTGCCGTTCTTCGAGCAGTTCGACGACACGTACACGGACCTGGAACCGCTCGACGATCGCACGTGCTGGTTCTGGGGCGCCCCCGAGGACGCCCACGCCTGGGCCGGGGCGGAGGTGTCCCTCACGGACGGTGGGGGCACCGAGATCGAGGTGCTCCGGTTCACGTCGGACGACGAGGGCCTGCTGGTTCCGGCCGAAGAGGGCCCCGTGCCGTACCTCTTCGCGTTCGACCTCGCGCCGGGCGACGTTCGCCTCGAGGTCGCAACCACCGACGGCCGTTCCATGAGCGAGACCTGGCCAGCGCGAGGGGGCGAGGTGATCACCGCCTGGTTCCTGGCTCTCCCCGAGGAGCAGTGATGCGCTTTCGATCGGTCGTGGTTCTCGTACCCCTGGCGTGCCTGGCTGCCTGTGACACGTTCCCCGACACGGTCCTGCTGTCCGGGAGCGTGTACGACGCGCCCTACGACGAGGGGAAGGCCGTGGCGGGCATCGCAGTCACGACGCGTGACGGGGGGCTCGATGTCTTCTCCGAGACCGTCACCGACGCATCCGGCGCGTTCCAGGTGGAGGTGGCTTCGCAGCAGCACCTGTACGTGGCCCTATCGGGCGACGGGCAGGCGCCCACGCTCTTCGCCGGGCAGACCGGCGCCTACGACATGACCGTCGCCCGGGGCGCCCTTTTCGTCCGGCCGGAGACCTGGGCCGCGGACCTCGCCGCCCGGTTCGGGGCATGCGCCAGCCAGGCGCTCGCGGCCAAGGGCGCCGGGACGGGTCTCATCGAGGGTGAGGTCCGGCTCTACATGGCCGGCGTGAGCGCGCCGGACTCCATCGTCGCGGAACGCGCCTGGGTCACCGCCCGGCAGGGCGACGGCACCGCGTGGGAGGCGTGCTACCTCGACGACGAGGGCGCGCCCGACCCGGACGCCCGCTACACCGGTTCGCAAGGTCGTTTCGCGGTCTTCGGGGTGCCCGCGGGCCCCATCCTCCTCCTCGTGTCCTACGGGGACCGGGATGCCGCGGACAACGACGACACCGGAGAGGGCGTGTGGTACTCCTGGGTCTACGAGGTGCTCATGGAGGACAACGGGGTCGCGCCGTTCTACCCGGCCTGGGTCGAGCAGGTCGCCCGATAGGGTCCATGCCCCGCCGTCGCGTGGTCGTGGCCATGAGCGGTGGCGTCGACTCCGCGGTGGCCGCCGCCCTCCTCGCCAGAGACGGGTGGGACGTGATCGGTGCGACCCTCCGCCTGGCGACGTGCGCCGGCCCCGTGGGTTCCGGCGGATCGATCGAGCGCGACGGCGACGCGTCCGCTGCCGCTGCGGCTCGCACCCTGGGCATCTCGCACGTCGTGCTCGATGCGGAGGAGCGGTTTGGGGAGCAGGTGCTACGCCGGTCGTGGGAGGAGGTGGCCCTGGGGAGGACCCCGTGTCCCTGCGCCTGGTGCAACCGCGACGTGAAGCTCGGACTCCTGCTTCCATGGGCGAAAGCCCAGGGGGCGACCCACGTGGCCACCGGGCACTACGCCCGCACGATGTCCACGGAGGGCCCAGGCCTCTGGAGGGCGCGCGATCCGGAGAGGGACCAGTCCTGGTTTCTCTTCGCGCTTCCCCTCGAGGTGCTGGGGGCCCTCCTCCTGCCGGTGGGGGATCACACCAAGGACGAGGTGCGCGGGATTGCACGGCGGATCGGGCTCCCCCACGCGGGCCGGCCCGACAGCCAGGACGCCTGCCTGGGCGAGGCCGGGGTGGCGTTCGGCGAGAGCCTCCGTCTCCGCTTCGGAGCCGAGGCCCGACCCGGGCGCGTGCTGGACCGGGCCGGGCGGGTGCTCGGGCGGCACGACGGCGTGCACCGCTTCACCATCGGCCAGCGCAGGGGATTGGGCCTGGCCCTGGGCCGCCCCGCCTGGGTTCGGGCCCTCCGGCCCGATGCTGCCGAGATCGTGCTCGACACCGAGGTATCGTGGGCCGACGCCCTCGAGGCGACGAACGCGACCTGGCAGATGCCCGATCCTCGAGGCGCCTTCCGCTGCGCCGTACAGGTCCGTTCCCGCCACCGGGCGGCCGAGGCCACCGTGGACCCGCTCCCGGACGGGCGGTTCCGGGTTCGGTTCGATGCGCCCCAGCGAGCGGTCACCCCCGGGCAGCCAGCGGTCTGCTACACCGGCGACCGGGTGCTGGGGGGCGGCTGGATTGCGTGGACCGAGCGCGACGGGGAGCGGATCGGGTAGACGCTACCCCAGCACGCGACGGCAGCGCAGGTAGTCCTCCGCGACGGCCACCGCGAGGGCGGCGTCGGGATCGATCCCGCGGATGTGCGCGAGCTCCTGGAGCATGGCCTCCGTGCGATCGCTCAGGATCCGGCCTCTGGGTGCGGCCTCGACCGGAGCCGCTTCGACCGGCACGGCCTCGACCGGAGCCGCTTCGACCGGCGCGGCCTCGACCGGAGCCGCTTCGACCGGCACGGCCTCGACCGGAGCCGCTTCGACCGGCGCGGGTGCTCGGCGGGTGCGCTTGCGGGTGGGCGGTCGCCGCTCCGACCGCCGGATCCTCTTGGAGGCCCTCTCGGCTCTCGCCTTGATCCTGCGCCAGGAGCGGACGGTGGATTCGGCCACGCCGGCCAGCTCCGCCAGCTCGGCGTCGGGCATCACGCCCACCTGGTCGATGTACTGACCGATCTTGGAGGGTCGCCCGATCTTCCCTTTCGGCGGGGCCGCTTTCGGCGGGGCCGGAGCGGGGGTGACGGGCTCCTCGACCGGAGTGTCGGTCTCGACGATCTGCACCGCCTTGGGCTCCTCCGCGCGCTTGCGGTGGGGACCGGGGTAGGCCGGGGATGGAGGGATGCCGTGCCGCCGGCGGTACATCTGGACCGCCGCACGGGTGACGCCCGCGAGTTCGGCCACCTTCCCGTCGGAGAGGACGCCGACGCGGTCCGCGAAAGGATCGAGGCGGGACGGCATCGGGGCTCGGGTTCTTTTCGTTCCCTTCTCCGTTTCCACTGCCGTTCCCGTACGCCCGGTCCTGGCCTTGGAGGGTATTTTCTCCGCTGCGGGCTTTTCAGGGGGTGCGTCGACGAGTGTAAACGCGGTGGGCTCCTCGGTGGGTGCGGAAGAAACGGACCTGGGGGACCTCGTTTTCCTGGTACGAGCCATCGATGCTCCGGGAGGGGTGGGGATGGGTATTTTCTGCATAGCACATCTGGCGAGGTGTCACACCGACGTCCATCCTTTCCTCCGTGTCCGCATCGAATGCGGACGCCCTGGACAGCGGGAATTCCATGACGTCGCGTGCGGGCGATCGGGATCCTGCCGAGGATCGACCGTGTGCCCCCGACCGGAGCGCCCTGCCTCGCCTCCCGGACTCGGACGGGGGTATGCTCTGCATTCCTGGCCGCGAGACGCGCTGGCGCATGTCCCCTCCTTCCCCGAACCGGACCCGCCGCTGGCCGATTCCCGGCGCCCTGCCCTTGAGCGTGTGTCTCGCCAGCGGATCGCTCGTCCTGTACGAACTCCTGCTGACCCGCCTGTTCGCCGTGGTGCTCTTCGCCCAGTTCGCGCACCTCGCACTCGGGCTCGCCCTGCTCGGCATCAGCGTGGGCGCGGTCGCGCAGCACCTCTGGCCGAGGCTCGTTCCTGAAGACGGCTTGGAACGCCGAGTGGCCCTCCTCTGCCTGGCCCTCGCCGGTGCGGTGCTGTGTGCCGTACTGGCCGCCATCCGGTTTCCGGTGATCGAGGCGCCCTCGGGCCTGCCGGCGACCTACCAGGCCCGGTCGATCGCGCCCGTGCAGCTCCTGGATCCAGGCTGGTTCGCGGCCCTGCTGCCGCTCCTCGCGTTCCCCTTCGTCCTCGGCGGAGCGCTCGTGTCCGGGATCCTGCAACGCCGCAAGGGGCGGATCTCTGGGCTGTATGCGGCCGATCTCCTCGGGGGGGCCGCGGGGGCCCTCGTGTTCGTCCCCCTGCTCGGCGCCCTGGCGGGTCCCGACACCGCGTTCGCGGTCGTCGCGGCGGCCTCCCTGGCCGCGGTTGCGGCGGCCCGTGGTGCCCGCTGGAGGGCCGGCGCCCTCGTGGCCGGCATCGTGTTCGTCACCTCCACGGGGGCCGGACTCGTGGGACGCGCGAGCGGGGAGCTCCTCCACATCCGCGAGAGCGCCGGCTTCTCGGAGAAGGGGGTGCAGGAGGTCCGCTGGACCGCCCTGACCCGGCTCTCCCTCTACGAGGGGAGCGGGCGCACGCTGGTGCTCCTGGACAACTCCTCGGCCTCCGAGGTCGTGACCACCCGGGCCCAGCGGGAGGCGATCGCCCAAAGCGACTCCAGGGGCCTCGTCTACCGGCTGCACGATCCGTCCTCCCGCGTGGCCATCCTCGCGGCCTCGGCGGGCCCGGAGATCGCCGCCGCGCAGCACTGGGGCTTCCGGGACATCGATGCCATCGACATCGCCTCGGAGATCTACGACCTCGTGGACCGGCGGTTCGCCCACGTGGACGTCAACCCCTTCCGGCACCCGGGGGTGCGTCGCGTGCACGCAGACGGACGCGCGGCGATTCTCACCGCCCGGGAGCCGTACACCATCATCCAGATGGTCCACGCCAACCTGTGGTCCGCCGCGGGACTGCTGGCGGTTACCTGGTCGCCGTCGCTCCTGGAGACCCGGGAGGCGTTCGGGACCTACCTCGACCATCTTGTGCCCGACGGCACGCTGGCGTTCGCCCGGGGACAGCAGACCGGAAGCCTGGTCCCGCCTGCGGTGAGCGCCCTGCGCGCGCGTGGGGTGATGCCGGCCTGGCGGGCGTTGGCCCTCGTGGACGGGGATCACCCGGTGCTGCTGGTGAAGAAGCGGCCCTGGACCGAGGCCGAGAGGGCCCGGCTCGCCCTGGAGATGTCCCCTCGTTCCTGGCTCGCCATCGATCCGGTCGCGGACGACCTGTCTTTGCAGGGCCGGAAGATGCTCTTTCACCATGCCATCCTGACGGATGATCGGCCCTATCTGGACCGCCCCTCCCTGGTGTGGAACGCCCTCGTGGGCCTGGGTCACGCCGGCGGCCTGGAGTCCGTGCTCGGCAGCCTCTACCAGTGCCTCGTCGTCCAGGCCCTCTTCGTCCTGGGCGCCGGGATCGCGTTCCTGCTGGTGCCCTGGATGACGCGCGGTCGGTCGGAGATGGCCGCGGTGCGCGGGTGGGGGGGTCTGCTCGGGTTCGTGGCGGGCCTGGGCTACGGGTACCTCGCCATCGAGACGGTCCTGGTCCACGACCTGATCCTGTTCGTGGGCCATCCGACCTACGCCGTCACGGTGGTGGTGTTCGCCCTCCTCCTGGCCTCGGGCCTCGGGAGCCTGGCCACCGGCCGCCTCTCCCCGGAGCGGGGGGCTCGACTCCTCCGGCCCGTGCTCGTGGGCGTGATGGGGCTCGGCCTGCTCCAGGCCTGGGTGGCACCTCCGGTTCTCCACGCCACGTGTCTCGGGCTGCCGATTTCCGCCCGCGTGGTCCTCACAGCGGGGCTCCTCGTGCCGCTCGGGTTCTTGATGGGCATGCCCTTTCCCTTGGCTTTGAGGGCCCTGCCCCCCGGCACCTCGGGGGTCGTCCCCTGGGCCTGGGCCTTGAACGGCTGGATGAGCGTGGTGGCGACCCTGTCCACCGTGCTGCTCTCCAGGCTCTCCGGATACCGGACGGCGTTCGCGGTCGCGCTTGGGGCCTACCTGCTGGCGTTCCTCCTCGTCGGCACGCTGTCCCGGGTCCGGACCGGGACCGCGGAGGGCTGATCGAGGCCTCTCTGGCGCCCGGGGCCCGGCTCGGATCAGCCCGCGACAGGATCTCGCCGCCTGCAGCGAACGATGCGCGTTGACACCCCACCGGCTCCAGGGTACCTCACGGGCCCGCCGAATCCCGGCCGACAACGTGCGTCCCACGCGATAGAACCCGAGCACAGCGGATGAATCCACGTACCTCCTTCCAGGACCTCGTCCTCGCGCTCCAGCAGTACTGGGGCGACCGGGGATGCGTGGTGTTGCAGCCGCTCGATCTGCAGGTCGGCGCGGGCACCTTCCATCCGGCCACGTTCCTCCGCGTACTCGGCCCGACGCCCTGGAACTGCGTGTACGTCCAGCCCTCCCGCCGCCCCGGCGATGCCCGCTACGGGGAAAACCCCCACCGGCTCGGCCACTACTACCAGCTCCAGGTCGTCCTCAAGCCCTCTCCGGCCGACGTCCAGGACCTGTACCTCGGATCGCTCGCCGCCATCGGCATCGACCTCCAACGGCACGACGTCCGGTTCGTGGAGGACGACTGGGAGTCGCCCACGCTGGGGGCCTGGGGTGTGGGATGGGAGGTCTGGCTGGATGGGATGGAGATCACGCAGTTCACCTATTTCCAGCAGTGCGGCGGGTTCGACCTCTCGCCCATTCCCGTGGAACTGACCTACGGGCTGGAGCGGTTGGCCATGTACCTCCAGGGCGCGGACTCCGTGTACGACCTCGTCTGGGCGCCCGGCACCACCTACCGGGACGTCTTCCACCGCAACGAGGTGGAGCAGAGCCGGTTCAACTTCGAGCTGGCCCATGTAGAGACTCTGTTTCAGCTTTTCAACGCCCATTTCGAGGAGTGCCGCCGCCTGTGCGAGGCCGGCGTGGCCCTGCCTGCCTACGATCAGTGCATCCAGACGAGCCACGTCTTCAACCTCCTCGACGCCCGAGGGGTCCTCTCGGTCGCGGAGCGCGCACGGTACATCCGGCGCATCCGGGAGCTGGCCTGCGCCACGGCGGCCACCTGGCTCGGCGTGCCGTCGGCCACGGAGGCGAAGCCGTGAGCGGCGCCTCCCTCTTCGTGGAAGTCCGGTGCGAGGAGCTCCCCACCGGGTGGGGCGCCCCCGCAGCAGAGGCCCTCGGACGGAACGTCCTGGGCCTGCTCGAGGGCATCCCCCACGGTGCGATCCGCACCTGGCACACGCCCTGCCGGATCGCCGCGGCGGTGGACGACGTCGCCTCCACCCGGCCGCGCACCGAGCGGATCGTCCTGGGTCCGTCCGCCGGTACGGCCTTTCGCGACGGCCGCGTCACGCCCGCCGGGGAGGGGTTTGCCCGAGCCCGCGGGGTCGCCCCCGAAGCGCTCGAGGTCGTGGACGGACCCAAGGGACCCGTGGCGGCCGTCCGGGTGGAGGAGGGCGGCGAACCGGTGGCCGGGATCCTGGCCCAAGGCCTCGAGAGCGCCATCCTGGAGATTCCGTTCCCCCGGACCATGCGCTGGGGCGCGGGTCCCTGGCGCTGGGCGCGTCCCATCCAGGGGGTCTGCGCCGTCCTGGGCGGCGCGCCCATCCCCGCCACGGTGGCGGGACTGCCCGTGGATGCGCGCTCCAACGGGCACCGGCAGGCGCACGAGCCCTTCGGGGTGGTGGACGCCGAGGGCTGGGAGGCCGATCTCCAGCGCCGTTTCGTGATCGCGGACGCCTCGCGCCGGCGGGCCGCGATCGTCCGTGGACTGCAGGGCGCTGCGGCCGAGGCCGGGGTGGAGCCCAGCCTGCCCGACGCGCTCCTGGACCGGGTCTGCGACCTCGTGGAATGGCCGGTGGTGGTGGCGGGGACCCTGAAGGCCTCGCTCCTGGACCTGCCCCCGCGCCTCCTGGTGGAGAGCATGCGCGTCCACCTGAGGATCTTCGACACGCGCACACCGGATGGATCCCTGGCCCCGGTGTTCCTGGCCGTGTCCAACGCACCGCGAGGAGACCCCGGCGTGATCTGTGCGGGCTACGCCCGGGTGCTCGCGGCCCGCTTCGAGGATGCCCGCTTCTTCTTCGACGAGGATCGGAAACGGCGCCTCGAGGCCCACGGCGAGCGCCTGGAGCGCATGCAATGGGTCCGCGGGCTGGGGACCATGGCCGAGAAGGCGCTTCGCGTGGGTCGACTCGCCGCCCACCTCGGTCCGGATCTGGGGGCCGACCCCGAGGTCGTGGCGCGTGCGGGGGCCTTGTGCAAGGCCGATCTGGCCACACTCATGGTGGGCGAGTTCCCAGACCTCCAGGGCCACGTGGGCCGGCTCTACGCCCGTCACCAGGGCGAGCCCGAATCCGTGGCCGCCGCGATCGAGGAGCACTACCTCCCGCGCTTCGCGGACGACGTCCTGCCCGGCACCCCGGCGGGTCGCGTACTCGCGCTGGCGGACCGCCTCGACACCCTCGCGGGCTGCTTCGCCGCCGGCCTCGCGCCCAGGGGGGGCGCGGATCCCCAGGGCCTGCGCCGTGCGGCCAACGGGGTGGTGGCCATCCTGCGCGACGCCGGCCTCCTGTCCCCGCTCGGGGATCTGTTCGACGCCGCGCTCTCGCCCTTCGCGTCGGCGTCCCGGGTGCCCCTTTCCACCGTACGGGGGGATCTGGTTGCGTTCGTGCTGGCCCGCCTGCGCGCCACGCTCCAGTCCGAGGACGTGCCCACCGAGCTCGTGGACGCCGTCCTGGCCGCGGGTGGAGACAGCGTCGTGCGCCTCGCAGCGCGTGCCGAGGCGCTTCGATCCATGGCCTCCGGAGCAGACTTCGGACCGCTATGCACGGCGTTCCGCCGCGTGGCCGGTCTGGCCAAGGACCACCCGGATGCTCGCTACGACCCCTCGATGCTCCAAGAGCCCGCCGAACGCGCCCTCCACCGGGCGCTGAATGCCGTGCGCGACGAGGCCTTCGACAGGGCGGGCCGCCTCGACTACGAGGGCGTGCTCGAGGGGCTCGCCACGCTCAAGAGACCCGTGGACACCCTCTTCGACCAGGTACTCGTGATGGCGGAAGACCCCGCCATCCGGGCCAACCGCCTGGGCCTGCTGCGGTCCACCTCGGACCTGTTCGACCTCGTCGCCGACTTCTCCAGGCTCTCAGCGGACGCCGGTCCCTGATCCATGTCCATCCGCATCTCGGAGGCTTGCGGCCTCCGGGTCCTCCCCACCCGCGTGGGACCCTGAAAGGACTTCTCGCATGACTCCCCGGAACGTCTATTTCTTCGGCGGTGGCCAGGCCGACGGCAACGGCGCCATGAAGAACCTCCTCGGCGGGAAGGGTGCCAACCTCGCCCAGATGGCGCTCCTGGCGATCCCGGTGCCGGCCGGCTTCACCATCACCACCGAGGTCTGCACCTGGACATACGCGCACGGCCGCACGTACCCCTCCGAGCTCCGGGCGGAGGTGGAGGCCGCGATCGGTCGGGTCGAGGCCCTCATGGGCCAGAGATTCGGAGATCCGGAGAACCCCCTCCTGGTGTCCGTGCGATCCGGCGCCCGCAGATCCATGCCCGGCATGATGGAGACCGTGCTCAACGTGGGCCTGTGCTCCCGCACCATTCCCGGCCTCATTCGCCGTACCGGCAATCCTCGGTTCGTCTGGGACGCATATCGCCGCCTCATCATGATGTACTCGGATGTCGTCATGGAGAAGGCCGCAGGCGTCGAGCCTGCGGAGGGTATGGGCATCCGGGTCCAACTCGACCGCATGCTGGAGGCGCTCAAGCGGGCGCGGGGCTGTGCGTCCGACACCGACCTGTCGGCGGACGACCTGGAGGCCTTGTGCGGCCAGTTCCAGCACAAGGTGAGCGAGGTCCTGGGCCGCGACTTTCCGGACGATCCGAACGAGCAGCTCTGGGGGGGTATCGGAGCGGTCTTCGCTTCCTGGATGGGCCGGCGCGCCGTGTCGTACCGGCGCATCGAGAACATCCCCGAGGAGTGGGGCACCGCGGTGACCGTACAGGCCATGGTGTTCGGCAACATGGGCGACACCTCGGCCACGGGCGTCGCGTTCACGCGCAACCCGGCCACCGGCGACCCCCGCTTCTACGGGGAGTGGCTGATGAATGCCCAGGGAGAGGACGTGGTCGCCGGCATTCGGACCCCCGGCCCCCTCAACGAGGCCACCCGGTCCACGCGGGAGGCCCACCAGCCCTCGCTCGAGCACACGGTTCCCGCCCTCTACGAGGAACTCGTGGCCATCCGTGACCGGTTGGAGCAGCACTTCCGGGACATGCTGGACATCGAGTTCACCATCCAGGAGGGACGCCTCTGGATGCTCCAGTGCCGGGTGGGCAAGCGCACCGGGACCGCAGCCCTCAACATCGCCATGGACATGCTCGCCGAGGGCCTCATCGACGAGAAGGAGGCGGTGCTCCGGATCTCCCCGAACCAGCTGGACGAGCTCCTCCACCCCGTGGTCGATCCCGCGGCCGAGCAGGATGCCACTCCGCTGGCAGCGGGCCTCCCCGCGGGTCCGGGCGGAGCCTGCGGTCGGATCGTGTTCACCGCGGCCGACGCCGTGGCCTGGGCCCGAAAGGGCAGGAAGGTCATCCTCGTCCGGGAGGAGACCAACCCGGAGGACGTCGAGGGCATGCGGGCGGCCGCCGGGATCCTCACGGCTCGCGGGGGCATGACGAGCCACGCGGCGCTCGTGGCCCGGGGATGGGGCAAGTGCTGCGTGGTGGGCTGCGCCGAACTCCACGTGGACGTCCACGCCCGCACCGGCAGCCTCTCCGGGTATGCCTTCGCCGAGGGCGACGTGCTCACGCTCAACGGCACGCGGGGCCAGGTCTACGCCGGCTGCCTGCCGATGGTCTCCAACACCGAGAATCCACGGTTCGTGGAGTTCATGGCCATCGTGGACCAGTACCGGCGGCTGGGCGTCCGCGCCAACGCCGACACGCCCGAGGATGCCCAGAAGGCGCGCCGTTTCGGGGCCCAGGGCATCGGCCTGTTCCGCACCGAGCACATGTTCTACGGGAAGAACGGAGAGCGGCCGCTCTTCCTCTTGCGGAAGATGATCGTGTCCCGCACCGAGAACGAGCGCCGGGTCGCGCTCGACGAGTTGTACCCGTACGTCAAGGAGAGCGTGAAGAGCACGCTGACGGCGATGGATGGCCTGCCGGTCACCCTCCGCCTGCTCGACCCTCCCCTCCACGAGTTCGTGCCGGTCGAGCCGGAGAAGCGGCGGGAGCTGGCGGGCGCCCTCGGCATCTCGACACAGGAGCTGGAGGACCAGGCGGAGGCGCTCCACGAGTCCAATCCCATGATGGGCCACCGGGGCGTCCGCCTCGGCGTGACCTACCCCGAGATCAGCGAGATGCAGGTCCGGGCCATCCTGGAATCCGCCGTGGAGCTCGCCCGGGAGGGCAAGCACGTGTATCCGGAGATCATGGTGCCCGTGGTCGGTCTCAAGACCGAGCTCGACGACCAGAAGACGGTGGTCGATCGAGTCCACGCCGAGGTGTGCGCCCGGTACGGCGTGTCGTCGGTGGCGTTCCTGTACGGCACCATGATCGAGGTCCCCCGCGCAGCCCTCACGGCGGACCGGATCGCCGCGACCGCCGAGTTCTTCTCGTTCGGTACCAACGACTTGACCCAGATGACGTTCGGGTTTTCCCGGGACGACATCGGGGCCTTCCTGCCCGAGTACCTCCAGCGTGGGATCATCGAGGCGGATCCCTTCCAGGTCCTCGATTCGGAGGGCGTGGGCCAGCTCGTTCGCATCGCGGTCGAGCGCGGTCGGAAGACCAGGCCCGATCTCAAGATCGGGATCTGCGGAGAGCATGGCGGCGACCCCGCGTCCGTGAGGTTCTGCCACGCCCTGGGCCTGGACTACGTGTCCTGTTCCCCCTTCCGGGTGCCCATCGCGCGGCTCGCGGCCGCACAGGCCGCGCTGTCCGAGGGGTAGGCGAGGCGGGCCCGACGGCGCCAGGCGATCCGGACGAGCAGGAGCGCGCCCGCGAGGATCGCGAGACAGAGCAGGCGCGCGGCCCAGTGGTACGGCACCTCCGCGGGTTCCCGGCCTCGCAACATCAGCTCGGGGATGGCGTCCTGCCAGGTCCAGACGACGAGGAGCGCGACCAGGTAGAGGGGGGTCACCCAGCGCAGGATGAAGCGGAACACCCGAGGCACCTCGAGGTCGGCGCCCCGGTGCATCTCCTTCCACCCGCGGTCCACGCCGTAGATCCAGGAGAAGACCCCGATCTCGAGCACCGCGAAGAGCGCCAACCCGAAGGTGCCGATCCAGAAGTCCATCTCGTCGAGGAAGCCGAACTTGAAGAAGGCCACCACCGGCGTCGTGCAGGCGACCAGGACCAGGAACGTGAGGTCCACCGCGCGCTTTCGCCGGATCTTCAGCTCGTCCTCCAGGAAGGCCACGACCGGCTGGATCATGGCGACCGACGAGGTGATGCCCGCGATGAACAGGAGCCCGAACCAGAGGGTGCCGAAGGCCTGGCCGGCGTAGACCTGCTGGAAGATGACGGGCAGGGACTGGAAGCCGAGGTCGAAGGCGCCTCCCTGGGCGATGGCCTGGGTCTCGGCCAGCCCGAAGAAGGCCACCGCTGCGGGGATGGCCAGCGTGGCACCCAGGATCACTTCGGCGAACTCGTTGGTCATGGCCGTGGTCAGGCCGTTCAAGGTGATGTCCTGGTCTTCGCCCACGTACGAGGCGTACGTGTTGATCATCCCCTGGCCGAGCGACAGCGTGAAGAAGACCTGCCCTGCGGCGATGAGCCAGACCTTCGCCTCGTCGAGCCGGGAGAAGTCCGGGTTCCAGAGCCACGCCATGCCGCGGGCCACGCTGTTCTCCGGCTGGGTGGGGTCGGGGCTGCCGAACGTCAATACCCGGATCACCAGCACCACCGCGCACAGGAACAGGATCGGCATGCCGTACCGGGCCAGGATCTCGATCCCTCGGGCCAGGCCCCGGCGGAGGAACCACCAGTTGACCAGGAGCGTGAGCAGCAGGAATCCCACAGCCGGGAGCACGGTCCCGAAGGAGGCGTTGCTCTCCACGCCCTGGTAGCCGCGCAGGAAGGCGCCCATGGCCTCGCGGGTGGTGTTTCCGAAATAGAGGCCGGTCGCCGAGAACGTGGCGAAGGCGAGGGTCCAGGACTCGATGAAGCAGTAGAACACCGCCACGCCGAAGGGCAGCGCGATGCCGAGCGCACCCAGGTACTTGGACGCCGGGTGCTTCCAGAGGAGCGAGAACATGCCGGGCGTGGAGCCGTGGCCCTTCGAGCCGCCCAGGCGGCCGGTGGTCCACTCCACCCACATGAGCGGGATGCCCAGGAAGAGGAACGCGCAGAAATAGGGGACGAGGAAGGCGCCGCCGCCGTTGGAGGCGACCTTCACCGGAAACCGCAGGAAGTTGCCCAGCCCGATGGCGTTGCCCGAGACCGCCAGGATGAGGCCGACCCGGCTGGCCCAGCGCGCCCGTCCCGCGGTGCCCCCCGGGCCCTTCTTGCTGCACAGCACTCGGCCGAAGCACCAGATCGTGAGGCCGCCGATGATGGACCAGGTGGCGACCAGCGTGATCCATCCCGAGGTCGTGAGGGATGCCTGGGGCATCGGGTCTCCGGCGGGGGAGGGGACGTGAGCCGCAGGCTACCGGAGGTGGGCGGGCGAGGCAAGGGGGGTGATGGACCGGAGTTGGTCCGATCCTGCAGGCCTTGACGGGGGGACCTGGTGCCCCGACCGCCGCGGCGAGCGGCCGGACGAGCGTGTCCGGGCACGGGAAGGAGGAACGTGCGGTGCCTGGAACCCGCACGGGGGAACTCGCCCGAGCGCGTTATCGGTTCGCCCGGAGCCCGCCATGTCCGACGTCCCGCCCGGCAAGCACGCGATGGTGATGCGCTGGCGGGCGCACCTCGAGGAGACTCTGGCCACGTTGGAGCGCACGCTCGGAGCAGCCCGCAGCCGGATGGACGTGGTGGGCGAGCGGCCGACCAACCGCGGAGAGCGCGCCGAGGTCACGAGCCAGGGCTACCTGGCGGACGGGCTCGGCCGCAGGATCGAGGAGGTCCGGACGGCCCTCGCACTCCTGGAGGAGGTGAACCTGGCCGCGAGCGATCGGATCCGTGCGGGCAGCCTCGTGGCCGTGGAGGAGGCCGACGGGGGGATGCGATGGCTGCTGGTGCTCCCCGGGGGCGACGGTACACGAGTCTGGGACGAGGACCGCGCCGTGTCCGTGGTGCCGCCCGGCTCGCCCTGGGTGCGGGCGCTCCGGGATCGAGGGGTCGGAGACGAGGTATCGATCGAGCGGGCCACCGGCCCGGTCACGGTGCGGGTGACGTCGGTGACGTGACTCCGACTAGGGGACGATGGTGGCCTTGGTCACGCGGTCGAGCTTGGGGAAGTCCTTGTCCAGGTAGGCGTTGCCCTCCCGCTGGATGCGCCCCTGGGCGGGTCCGGCACCCCCGGGCGCACCCTCGCCGTAGCCGGTGTAGAGGGCGTCCACGACCTCCATGCCGCTCACCACCTCGCCGATGGGGGAGAAGCCCGAGGCGTCGAGACGGGCGTTGGAGTCGGAGAAGTTGATGAAGACCTGGGTGGTCCGGCTGTCGGTGCCGCTCGTGGCGAAGGTCAGGCGACCGCGCGTGTTGGACTGCTTGACCGGATCGTCCTTGATGCGGGCCTCGCGCCACTTCGCATTGACCTGGGGCGATCCGTGGATGCCGAACTGCACCATGAAGCCCTTGATGGCGCGGAAGAAGCGGATGTCGTCGAAAAAGCCGATCTTGACGAGGTTGTAGAAGCGATCGGCTCCCCTGGGGGCCCAGTCGCGGTGGACCTGCACGACGAACGCGCCCTTGGACGTTTCGAACTGGACCTTGTAGCTGTCGGGCGCGGTCTCCTTCGCACGAGCGGGGTCGAGGAGCGCGGGGTGGGCCTCGGCGGCCAGTGCCGGCGCGGAGGCCGTGGTCGCCAGGCCGGCGGCGGCGCTGGCCACCGACGGCGATCCGGCCTCGGGTTCGCCGGGGCGCTGGGTGGCGCAGCCGGCAAGGCAGGTGAGAAGGCAGGCGAGCACGATTCTGCGCATGGGATCTCCCGGTCGGGTGGGAGGATGCATGTAGCGCGCCGGGCGTGGACGTCCCAGCCGCCCGGCCGGAGGGGGCCCTCCGTACCCGGTGGCCGGGTCATGTTACTCCTGTGGGCCACACGCTCCCAGGAGCCGCCGTGGAGACCTGCCTCCCCGTCAGCGGGCTCGTCCTGGCCGCCGGCCGGGGCACGCGCATGCGCACGGACCTTCCCAAGGCCCTGGTGAGCCTGGGCGGGCGCCCCATGGTGCTCCGCCTCCTCGACACGCTCGCCCAGGCAGGGATCCAGGACCTCACCGTGGTGGTGGGATACGCCGCAGACCTCGTCCGGGGCGCCCTTCCCTACGGAGTGGGCGCCGTGGCCCAGGCGGACCTCGGGGGCACGGCCCAGGCCGTGTCGCTGACGGGACCGGTCCTGAGGTCGCGGGTGGCGCCGCCCAGCCAGATCGTGGTGACCACGGGCGATACCCCCCTCCTTCGACCCGAGTCCGTGCGCCGCCTGGTGGAGACCCACCTCGCCTCCCAGGCAGCGTGCACCTTCCTCTGCGCCGTGTTCGACGAACCCGTGCCGCACCCGCGGGTCGTGCGAAACCGGGCGCGCCGGGTGACGGGATTCGTGGAGGACACCGACGCTCCGACCCGGCAGCGCAGGCGACGCGAGCGGCTCACCTCCCACTTCGCCTTCGAGGCCGAAGCGCTGTGGAGCGTGGTGGACAGGGTTCCGGCCCGAGGCCCGGCGGGGGAGCGCACGCTCAACGACGCCGTGGGCCTGCTGCTGGCCGCGGGCCAGCGCGTGGAATCCGTGCGGGTGGACGATCCGCGAGAACTCGTGGGGGTCAACACCCCCGAGGATCTGGCCTGGGCCGAGGGGATCCTGGCCGAGCGGGAACCCTCCGGAACCTGACGGTCCGGCCGCCCGCCGGACCAGGGAACGACCGCATGCCGACAAGGGTTCCCCCTTTCCCCCGTCCACCCCCGGGGATAGGGTCCCGCCCCGTGTCGCCCCACCGTGCCGCCATCGCTTCGATCCGCCGGATCCCTGTCCTTTTCGTGCTCCTCGGGGGCACGAGTTGCATGAGGGACGCCGCATCGCCCTTCATGGGCGACTGCGCCGTCTACCCCGAGGGGGTCTACGAGTACGGCGAGATCGGAATTGGAACCTGCCTGTCCACGCCAGCCGACCTCGCGTTTCTCGAGCGCGACGACCACGGGTGGTCGCTCGCGGTCTCCAACGGAGATGCCTTCCACGTCTTCACCGGGGGCAGCGTCCTGTTCCTGGACTGGGATTCCATCGACCTCGACGCCTCGACGAACGTCGTCTCCGACCTCGAGAGCGTGGCGGTGGCGTTCGATCCGCTGCCCGGCACGCTGGTCGAGATCCCCGATCGGGATCTGCTCGCGGTCCCGGTGCGCGACTCGGCCGGCGCGAACACCCGCACGGAGTTCGACGACGTCCGCTTCCTCGACGTCGCGGATCCGCGCGTGCCGGCACCTGCGACAGCCGGCTTCGACGGGGGCGATGCCGTGGAGGTCGAGGCCGATCCGTTCGCCCTCGCGTACGACCCGTCCAGCGGGTACCTGTTCGTGGGGAACCGCACAAGCCACACGATCTCGGTGCTGGACGCCCTCGCCACGCCCATCGCGGACGTGGACACCGTAGGCCGCGCCTGGATCGGGGGAAGGCGGTGGTTCGACAGCGACTCGAGCGGATCCAAGGCCGCGTTCTCGGTCCTGCAGGCCTCCGACGCGAGCCTCCTGGAGGACGAGACCTGGAGCCTGGCCTGGGTGGACGGGACCTACACCCTGTGGGTCCCCGAGGAGGGAGGCTTGAGGCGCTGGACGTCCGGCGGAGACGGCACCTGGACCGAGGGTGCCTACGGGGTCGAACTGCACCCGGACGATTCCGACGGCCTGGTCTCCTGCGTGACGGATCCCACCCGGTACACCACGTCTTCGGGCCGGCGTATGGCCTTCGCCTCGGACGGATCCATCCGATCCGCGACCGCGGGCCAGTGGGGCGCCGACTGGTCGTTCGACGAGGACGCCCTCCTCGAACCCAGCGAGGACGCCTGGGACCGGTTCCTCGGAGGCCCGTGTGTCGTGACCTCCGAGGGAGTCTCCTGGCTCTTCTACGACGGATCGGGGCCCGAGGGCACGCGCATCGGGGTGGCGCGGGCCACGGGAAGCGGCGACCTCCACGCACGCGCCGCGTCGGGCCTGCCGGTGCTGGAGCCGGGGGGCGCGCACGACGTCGCGGGCCAGGCCGATCCGTTCGTGGTCTGGGACGAGGTCCTCTCGGTGTGGCGCATGTGGTACTCGGCCTGGGACGGCGAGCGCTGGACCCTCGGGGAGGCCGTGTCCGACGACCTCGAGACCTGGGAGGCCCGAGCGGCCCCGGCCCTGGCCCTGGACGGTGCGGATGCCGCGTCGCCCGAGGTGGCATTCGCCAACGGAGGGGTGCACCTCTGGTACCTGAGGCGCGACGACCCGGACCCGACGTGGCGCGTGGCGTGGGCCGAGAGCGTGGACGGCACCACCTGGTTCGACCACGGGCCGATCCTCGAGGACGATCGTTCCGGTCCCGGCCTGCTCACGGGCCCTCGGGGTCTGGCCATCGAGGTGGAGCAGACCCAGGCCTTCCGCGTGGAAGGCCGGGACATTGGACCGCTGGCGGTGCTCGTGTCCTGCGGATCCCTCCTCGAGTCCACGACCCACGGCTGGCAGGTCCAGGTCGTGGCGGGTGAGGCGCTCGACCTGGGCGACGCGGGGAGCGCCAGCGCGAACGGGCTCGCGGTGGCCTCCGTGCTCCCCGACGAGGACCTGGCCTGGCTCGACCTGGTGGACGACCGGGGGGTCCCCGTGGTGGGGTTCGCCACCTGGGACGGCGAGCGGCTCGATCCGTGGGAGGGGGCGGTGCTCGAGCCCGCCCGGGGCACCTTCGACGCCGAGGGCGTCCACTCCCCGACCGTCTTCAGAGACCAGGCCGGTCGGTACGTGATGCTCTACGCGGGGACGCGAGGGGGCCTGACCCGCGTCGGACGGGCCACGAGCCTGGACGGCGTCACCTGGACGCGCGACTCGGGCGCGATCCTCGACCTCGGCTCGGACTGGGACTCGGTCGCCATGGTGCCCGGCTCCGTGGAGACCTTGGAGGACGGCACCTTCCGCCTCTGGTACGCCGGCTCGGACGGCGTCCGGTTCCGGATCGGCGCGGCCGTGAGCGACGACGGGGCTGCCTGGACCCGAGCCGGAGACGGCGACTGGATCCTGGGCACCGGGTCGCCCGGGTCGTGGGACGACTCGTCGGTCTCCGACCCGTGGGTCGCCCGGAGCGACGGCGTCCTCCACCTCTGGTACACCGGGTACGACGGCAGCGTGAATCGCATCGGGCACGCCGTGTCCGACCCGGAGGGGCTCGACTGGACACGCGACCGGGACGCCGACGAGAACCCGGTCTACCGGATGGAGGGCACGGCCTCGCTCTTCGACTACGGAGGCGTGGAGCGGCCCGTGGCGTTCCGAGACGAGGCGGGCTGGGTGATGTTCTATCGGGGGCGCGACGGCCTGGTGTTCCGGCCCGGCCTCGCGCTCGGACCCGAGGCCTCGGCCGTCTACAAGGCCCCGTGCATGCCCACCCCGGGCGATCACCTCGACTTCTCGACGCGACGAGGCAGCCCGGGCGACGATCCGGTGGACCTGGACGTCACCGTGGACGGTACGTCGTTCACGGGCAGCGGGCTCGATGCGCTGTTCGTGGACGCCGACCGGGGGCTTCTGTGGGCCGGCAGCAAGCTCGTCAACTACGTCTTCGCCGTGGACATCCGGGACGACTCGGAGACCGGCTTCGACGACGCGAACGTGCTCGGCCTGGAGGCCGTGGTGGTGTTGGAGGCTGCCACGGGGTCGCCGGGCGTGCGGGATCTCGCCCTGGATCCCGGATCCTCCCGGCTGCTCGCTCTCTCGGACGGGCCCGAGGGCGTGCTCGTCCTGGACGCGGATCGCGTGGAAGACGACGCGCGGCCCGACGTGGTCCGCGGTGCGATCACGGGGTTCCTCCCGGCGCCGCGGGGATCCGAACGCGACCTGGGGGCGGTGACCGTCTCGGATGTCGGGCCCGCCCAGATGGCGCTGCTTCCGGACGGGGTGCACCTCGCCGTCGCCAACTTCAACCAGAACAGCCTCTCCCTCTACGACCTGCGCATGGGCGCGTGGGGCCAGATGATCGGGGAGAGCGAGTTCCTCGGGGAGAACCCCAGCGCGGTGGCGGTCACGCCGGATGGGCGGTACGCGGTCGTGGCATGCTACGAGGGCGAGTTGGACGAGGAGGCCGAGCAGGTGGACAGCACTCTGGCCGTCGTGGACGTGGATCCGTCGAGCCCGTCCTTCCTCGAGGTGGTGACGTGGATCGTCAACCGCTAGTCCGTGCCGCGTGGCTGTGGTGCGTGCTCGGTGCGGGCTGCTCGGACGATGCGACCACCGATCCGGCCTTCGACGGGCCCACCTACGCCGCGGTCCTCCACCCGGACGAGGGGGGTCCCTTCGAGGAGCCCGTGGGCTTCGTGGCGTCCTCCCGTTCGGGACGGATCGCGGCACTGGACCTGAAGCACGGCCGGTTCCTCGCAGTGGCGCCGGCGGCCTCCTTCTTGAGGTCGCCGTGGATCGCGCTCGGACGGGACCGGGTCCTGACCGAGATCGCCGTGTATGCCCCCTCCAACGACGTCGTGACGTTGTTCGCCGGCGATGCGGCCTACCCGGGCCTGCTCGAGGTGCCCTGGATCGTGGGGGCCGGCCCCGACACCGTGCAGCCGGAGGCCTCGGACGTCACCTTCGACGATGCCGACGGTAACGGGGACGAGGCCACGCTGGAAGGCCTGGTGCTCAGGGCGGGGTCCACCACCACCGAGGACTGGATCCTCACCTGCAAGGAAGACGGCTGGGAGGTGTGGGGCAGCCGATCCGGCCGCCAGCCCAAGAACGCCGAGACCGGGGCGCACTACCTGTCGGGCTGGCGGGAGCTGGAGTTCACGATCACCGGAACTGCCAGCCCGGGGGACCGGATCACGCTCGGCACCGACACCGGGGTGGTGGAGCACGACGTGGGGGGCGTGGTGGAGGCCATGGCCCTGGCCCCGGATCGATCCGTCCTGGTCCTCTCGGTCTGGGACGGGTCCGCAGGGTCCCTCGTGGCCTGGGATCCGGCCGGAGGGGTTCGGCTGGGGGAGGTCCGGCTGCCCGAGGGCGCGCATCCCTGGAGGATGGACTGGGACGACGTCGGAGAGCGCGTGTTCGTGGCCGATGCCTCCCTTCCGTTGGCCTGGGAGGTGGCTGTGGACGGCCCGGATCCTTCGGCCTGGACCGTCACGGGTCGGGAGATGCCTGCTCCTGTCGTGGACCTCGCGTGGATCGCGGGGGACTTCGGAGAGCGCCTGGCCGTGGCGCCCGAGGGCTTGAACCGGGTGGATCTGCTCCAGCTCGACACCGACGAGTGGGTGGACGCCAACCCGATCACCCCCGAGGTGGAGGGCGTGGACCTCTCGACCCCGGTCACCGGCATGGCGTCCGCCCCACTGCCGGTGCCCCTGTTGGAGGAGACCGAGTGGGGCGCGCACCAAGTGCGCGAGGTGGTGGCGGTCTCCCTCCTGTCCGGCCGCATGGTGCTCGTGCAGGCCACGGACGGCTGCCTGGCCCAGGACGAGGTCGGGCCCCACAACGTGGACGCCAACAGCAGCTCGGACTTCTGCTCCTTCGACGACCAGGGGAGCTACTCGGACCCCTACCTCTGGGAGGACGAGACCACCGGCTGGCAAATGGTCGCGAACGCCTGCGCGGGGGTGGCCCAGACGGAGACGTGGACCCTCACCTACGACGAGGTGGACCAGGCGTGGCGAGTGGAGGGGAGCCGGTCCGGCGTGCAGCAGGGCATGGCCCACAACGACGAGCGGTACGTGAGCGACGGCGGGGAGGTGTCCTTCACGATCATGTCCGGCGTCTACCCCGCCACCGACGGGGACGCCTGGACCTGCAGCGTGGAGGACGGTGTCCTCGGGTTCAGCGGTGACCTCGACCGGGACGACGACGACGAGTACACGTTCGCCATGCCCGGGCGGCCCGCGGTCTTCTGGTACGACACCGGACCTACGGGGGGAGGCTGGGATCCGCTGGACCGAAGGTCGTTCATGCTGTGGCCCATCACCGGGTCCGACCTGGTGGGCAGGGTGCGGCTGTCCTCGGGGCAGGTGGAGGTGGTCTGGCGGTAGCGGGGCGCCGGCCGGGATGACCCGGACCCCCGGCGGATGTAGACTTCCGCAGGCAGGGACCGCCGTGTCCGCTTTCTCCGACGTCCCCCCCGATGCCTCCGCCCGTCCGCCCGAGGGCGCCTCGGTGCGCGCCTGCGTGGCCTGGACGGCCGTCCTGGCCCTGGCCGGGATCGCGTTGCCCCAGGTGCTGTGCGCGGCCGTCCCCTTGAGCGCTCCGGCGGGGCTGGACCCGGCCTTGTGGGGGTTCGCCGCCCTGGAGATGCAGGCCGGGACCGCGCCCATGGTGCCCCCGATCTACCCCCTCCTCGCGTCCCTGCTCCAGGGCTCGGGGGACATCGTGACGGGGGCGGCGCGGGCCAGCGCGCTGGCCGCCGCGTGCACGGGTCCGCTCGTCTTCGCGGTGGCCCGCGCGCTGGGCGCCCGGCCGTGGGGTGCGGGGCTCGCGGGCCTGCTCGCGCTCTCCCTGCCGCGGATCGGGATCCCTGCGGTATCCGTCTCGCCCGACGCCCTGACGGTGGACCTGTTCGCCGCGTCGGTCCTGGTGGCCGTCCGGTTCGGAGAACGTCCCACCTGGCTGCGACTCGCCGTGCTCGGCGCGATCGCGGCCCTGGCGCCGCTGATCCGGGAGCACGGCCTGCTCCTGTCCCTGGGGCTGGCTGTCGTCGTCGTGGCGGCGCCCGGGACGTGGGGTGTGCGGGCCCTGCGGACGGGCGGAGTGCTGGCGGCCGTCGGGGTCGGCCCCGTCCTCGTGGGCATGGAGCCCACGCTGCCGTGGGCCGTTCCCTGGGTGCATCGCCTGGTGCAGCCCGGCGTGGATCTCCTCCATCGGGACCGGCCGACCTACCTGGGCGATCTTCCGGAGCAGTTCCGGTTGGCCGGGATGTCCGAGCGTCAACGCGACCTGCTCCTGGATCTGCACACGAGACGCGATCGGCCGCAAATCGTGGCGTTCCACTGCCTGTGGGCGCTCGTCCAGGCGCCCGTGTACTGGGCGCTGGTGCTCGGAGCCCTGGTCGCGGCAGTCCGGCTGGCCCGCCCGAGGGCCCTGTCCGCCTGGGTGGGCCTGGTGCCCGTGCTGCCGGCGCTCGGGATCTGGTCCGCACCGAGGCACGTGGCGGTGGCCGCGCCCGTGGCCCTGGCCGTGCTGGCGGCCTGGGTGGCGCCGCATGCGGGGGGGGCCCGATCGCGTCGCGTCCGGATCCTGGCCGGGGCAGGCCTCGTGAGCCTCGTCGCCTCCACCTGGACCACCTGGCCGGATCGCGCCCGGGATCTTGGCAACGAGGCCGATCACCTCTCCAAGCTCGCCCGGTTCGGCAGGTCCCTGTGCGCGTTGGCACGGCCGGGTGACGTGGGGATCGGTGTGGCCGAGGCCTTCCTGTTCTGCCCCCTGCCCCTCCACGTCCCGGGGGAGCGGTACGGGGCCGCCGAGTGGCACGCCTGGTGGGTGGTCTACAGCGATCTGCCCGAGGCGTCGGTCGATCGCCTCTCGGGGCCTCGGCCGTTGTCTCTCGTCCCACCGGAGCCTCCCTGGGCGGTCCTGGAGCTGCCCATCGCCGGGGTGCCCTTCACGACCTATCGCCTGGTCCCCTGGATGCGAGATCGCCCGTGTGCCGAGTCCCGGCCCGATCCGGGGTTTCGCCCACGCTACTCGAACCCCACGACCGTGCCGATGACGCCGCCGTGCTCGATGGAGTTTCCTGGTCGAGACCCGAACCGGTGAGATAGCCTGCCCCGGTCCCTGACCCGGGCAGGCAACCCACGGAGCGATCGGGTCCCATGCGGGATCTCCTGGCAAGGGCGCTCGGACGGGCATGGCGAGCGTGGCCGGTGGCCGTCCTCGTGGCCGGTGGGACGCTCCCCATCGCCCGGGTCCTGGCCGACCCCCTGCACCGGCTGCCCGGCGGAGCCCGAACCGACGTGTACAAGCACGTCTGGTCCTACTGGCACACGCTCCGGACGCTCGGGGACGGGTGGCCCTGGACCCCGTACCTGAACGCCCCGGGCGGGGGCTACCTCCTCGACGTGATGCTGGTGCCCTCCCTGCTCCTCGCGCCCGTCACGTGGCTGCTCGGCGTCGCGGCGGCCGCCAACCTCTGGGTCTGGCTCTCGCTGGTGGCGACCGGCCTAAGCACCTGGGCGCTCTGCCGCGAGGTCACCGGGTCGGACCTGGGAGGCGTGGTGGGGGGCCTGCTCGCCCAGACGGCCCCCTACCTCCTCGCCTATCCGCTCTACAGCGGCGTCCACGAGCGCCTGTCGGTCTGGGCCTTTCCGCTCGTCCTCCTCGGGCTCCTCCGGCTCCGCGCCGGGCGATCGTGGGGGTGGATCCCGGTCCTGGTCGGGGTCTTCGCCCTGACCTCCGCAGGCTGTGCCATCCACGGCTACATCGCGGGGCTGGTGTGCCTCCTCGCCGCGCCGCTGTTCGTCCCGCTGCCCGTGGATGGGAGGTCGTGGCGCGACGGGTGGCGGCCCGCGCTCCGAGCCGGCCTGGGCGTGGCCCTTACGCTCGGCTGCTTCGTGCTGGTCCTGCACCTCGACTTCCGCTGGTACCAGTGGGGCTCGTACCACCCGTGGACTCTCTCCTACCAGGGCGACTGGATCCAGAAGTGGCACGGGTTGCCCCAGCGCGACACGCTGGCCACGCTGCCGGCCCTGCTCCTGCCCGAGGCCGTGCGCTATACCACAGCAAGCCTGACCAACGACGAACTGTACCGCATCTGCTTCCTCGGGCAGGTGCCCCTCGGGGCGGCCCTGGCAGGCCTGCTGGCGGCTCGCCGGCACCAACGGTTCCGCGTGGCCTGGATCGTGCTCGTCGGCCTGTTCCTCTCGTTCCTGGCGCTGGGGCCGAGCTTCGAGTGGAGGGGACGGTTCTACTCCAGCCCCCCCTTCGTGTGGCTGGCCGGGGTGCTGCCCTACTTCGGCGTGCGTGTCACCCACTGGCAGCTCGTGGCCGCCTTTGCGCCGCTGTCGGCCGTGGGTGTCGCGGCCCTGGTGGGGCGGCCGGACCGGCGATGGCTGCGCGTCCTCATCGCCCTGGGCGTCCTGGTCGCGGCGACCGCGGAGCGGGTCCGAGCCCTGCCGTTCCCTCTCCTCCTTCCCGCCGCGTCGGCCCGGGTCTCGCCCATCTACGACGCCGTGCTGCCCGACGGAGGCCTGGTCGAGGTCCCCCGGTTCTGGCGGGGCACCGAGCTCACCCCGGGCATCCTCTTCCTCGCCCAGACCGTGCACGAGCGCCCCATTCCCATCACCGTGAACATCAACCAGACCGTCTGGGACAACGTGCCCCTCCTCAGGGACGGCATCTCCGGTGCGTGGCCCATGGTCGCCATGGCGCTGCGCCGATCGGGCTTCCGCTGGATCGTGGTGCACCGCTCCTGGTTCCTACGGCCCGGTCCCGCCGATACCTGCCTGCGTGCGCTCCGGATGCTCCTGGGTCCGCCCGTGGCCGAAACCGAGGACGAAGCGCTCTTCGACCTGTCGGTCCTGCCGGTGGAGCCGGACCCCACGCTCGTATGGCCGCCCGGACACTTCCCCAGCGAGATGGGGAAGATGCCGGCCGGATCTGTGGGATGGTGACGGGGTTCGGGGCCGTACCGGCCAGCGGGCCCGGGACGGGCAGGTTGTGACAGCGGGAGGCCCCTGTTATCCTCGCCGCCTGTCGCCCCGGACCCTAAGGGGTCCTCCGTCCTCCAGCCGCGCCGGGCGCGGATCAGCGGCAGGCCCGCTCGGGCAAGAAGGTACGTCATGAGCGGGATCCGGACCGTGGGTGTGGTGGGTGCTGGTCAGATGGGCAACGGCATCGCCCAGGTCGCGGCCGAGGCGGGCTACCAGGTTCTCATGACCGACGTCGCGGCCTCCATCCTGGACAAGGCCAGAGCCACCATCCAGAAGAACCTGGGCCGGGCCGTGGCCAAGGGCCGTGCGACCCAGGAGCACATAGACGAGGCGCTGGCCCACATCCGGACCGACACCGAGCTCGGTGCGCTGGCGGCCTGCGACGTCGTGATCGAGGCCGCGACCGAGAAGGTGGATCTCAAGTTCCGCCTCTTCGAGGATCTCTGCAGGATCGTCCCCCCGCACGCCCTGCTCGCCACCAACACGTCTTCCATCTCCATCACCGCCATCGCCGCGCACACCGATCGCCCGGACAAGGTCATCGGGATGCACTTCATGAACCCTGTGCCGGTCATGCAGCTCGTGGAGGTCATCCGGGGCCTGGCCACCTCCCAGGACACCTGGGACGCCACCGTGGAGATGGCTAGGCGCATGGGCAAGACCACGGTGGAAGGGCGGGACATGCCCGGCTTCATCGTGAACCGAATCCTCATGCCCTACCTCAACGAAGCGGTGTACGCCCTCTACGAGGGAATCGGTTCGGTGCAGGACATCGACGCCGCGATGCGGCTGGGCACGAACGTGCCCATGGGGCCCCTCACCCTCGCCGACTTCATCGGCCTCGACACGTGTCTGGCCATCCTGGAGGTCCTGCACCAGGGCCTGGGGGACCCCAAGTACCGACCGTGCCCGCTCCTCCGGAAGTACGTGGAGGCGGGCTGGCTCGGGCGCAAGACCGGCCGTGGCTTCTACCCGTACCTGGAGGCGTGATGAGCCCTCGATACGCGAACCTGACCCTCGAGTTCCGCGGCCTCGCCGCGCTGATCACCATCGACCGGCCCCACGCGCTCAACGCGCTCGACACCGCCACCCTCGAGGAGCTGGACGACGCGCTCTCGGAGGCGGCCGACCACGACGACATCCGCGCGCTCATCCTCACCGGCGCGGGCAGCAAGGCGTTCGTGGCCGGCGCGGACATCGCCCAGATGCGGGAGTTCACCGTGGCCGAGGCGGAGGACTTCTCGCTCCACGGCCAGAGCGTGCTCGATGGCCTCTCGGGGTTCCCGGCCCCGGTCATCGCCGCCGTGAACGGGTACGCGCTGGGCGGAGGGACCGAGATCGCCGTCGCCTGCGACCTCATCCTCTGCTCGGCCAACGCCGTGTTCGGTCAACCGGAGGTGGGTCTTGGCGTGATCCCCGGGTTTGGGGGCACCCAACGGCTCACCCGGCTGGTGGGCCCCATGCGAGCACGGGAGATCGTCTTCACGGGACGCCGGATCCCCGCTGCGGAGGCCGTCCAGATCGGGCTCGCACTGCGGGTCGTGGAGGGCGACGTGGTGGAGGCCGCCATGGAGCTGGCCACCGTCATCGCCCGGCAGGGCCCGGTCGCGGTCCGCCTGGCCAAGCGGGCCATCAACGAGAACGCGGATGCCGCACTCGCCACCGCGCTCGCGGCCGAGCGGACCCTGTTCGCGCACTGCTTCGCCACGAACGACCAGGACGAGGGCATGGCCGCCTTCCTGGAGAAGCGCAAGGCCGTGTTCCGAGGCGCCTAGTCTCCTTCGCTCGACCCCCAACCCCCCCAGGAGGATTCCATGTACGGCTTGACGCCGGAGCAGGAGCAGATCGTCAACCTCGCCCGGGACTACGCCCGTGGGGAGATCCTACCCGGCGCGGCGGCCCGGGACCGGGAGCACGCCTACCCCGCCGACATCATCGCAGCGCTCGGCGACATGGGATTCATGGGGATTCTGGTCCCCGAGTCCTGGGGCGGCGCTGGCCTCGACAACGTCTCCTACGTGATGTCGCTCGCCGAGGTGGCCTACGCGGACGCGTCGGTGGCGGTGATCATGTCCGTCCAGAACTCGCTCGCCTGCCACCCGATCCTCGTGCACGGGACGGAGGCGCAGAAGCAGCGGTACCTGCCGGATCTCGCAGGTGGAAAGAAGATCGGCTGCTACGCACTCACCGAGCCCCAATGCGGATCCGACGCCGCGGCGCTGCGTACCCGAGCCGTCAAGCAGCCCGACGGATCCTGGGTGCTCAACGGCACCAAGATGTGGATCACCAACGGCCCTCAGGCCGAGGTCGCCGTGGCCTATGCCTCCACGGATCCGTCCCAGCGCCACCGGACCATCCAGGCGTTCATCCTCGAGCGCGACTGGCCGGGCTACCGAGTGGGAAAGGTCGAGGAGAAGCTCGGCATCTGCGCCAGCGGAACCTCCGAACTGGTCTTCGAGGATCTCCACGTCCCCGCCGAGAACATGCTCGGCGAGGAGAACAAGGGGTTCCACATCGCCATGGCCACGCTGGACGGCGGCCGGATCGGGATCGCCTCCCAGGGCCTCGGCATCGCCATGCGCGCGCTCGACGTCGCGGTGGCCTACGCCAAGGAACGGACCGCCTTCGGCAAGCCCATCGGGGCACAGCAGGCCATCCAGTGGATGATCGCCGACATGGGCACCCGCATCGACGCGGCGCGACTGCTCATCCTGCGGGCCGCCACGCTGCGCGACCAGGGGAAGAAGTGCGGCCGCGAGTGCGCCATGGCCAAGGTCTTCGCCACCGAGACCGCCAGCTTCTGCGCGGACCGTGCCCTCCAGATCCACGGAGGGTACGGGTATTCGAAGGAGTACGAGGCCGAACGGCTCTTCCGCGACGCCCGCATCACCACCATCTACGAGGGGACCAGCGAAATCCAGCGACTCGTCATCGCGCGGAGCCTCCTGGAGTAGCGCGTCCGGGACGTTCCCCGGTGGAGTGACCGTGCCTGAGCTTCTCCCCAGCGTCGCCAAGCCCCCCGTTCCCCCGTCCGGGCGCACGTCGGTCCCCGACGAGCGCCTGCCCGCCGCCCTGGTGTCCGGCACCTCGGGGGAGTACCTGGGACGCCGGCCGCTGCCTCACGCGCTCCTGGAGTGCCCTCTCGTGGTCATCGCCGGACCCGTGGGCGTGGGCAAGACCACCGTGGCCCTCAAGGTCGCGGGGGACCGGGTGCGTCACCTCGAGAGGAGCGAGTTGCACGGGGCCACGGTGGACCGGGTACGGCGCCGCAGGTGGCCCGAGAACCTCACGGGTCCCGAGCCGCTGGTACTCGACGGCCCGGTGTACCTGCCACAGCGACCGGCCGCGGCTGCCGCGCTGCAGGAGCTCATCTGCCAGCGGGTGGACCTGGGCCACCGCACCCTGCTGGTGGAGGGCACGGTCCGGGACGGCTCGCTGGGGCTTCTCATGGACGTGGTGCCTCCGGAGCAGCGGATCACGGTCATGCTGAGGTTCCCGGGCTCGCGCGGCCGGGCCCGCTTCGCGCGCCAGGTCTGCGCCGAGTTCGGGCTGCCCTGGCACCTCGGCCGGGGCCTTCACCACCTCGAGCCCTGGTCCTACGCGGCGGTCCGCGAGGCCCTCCGGGCTCGGAGGCCTCCGGAGACCGGGTGATCGACACCCGTGCCGTGGCGCTGGCCTTGCTGGCCTACGCGGTCCTCGCGCTGTCCACGGTCCGGGCGTTCGGCCTCGCGGGAGAGGTGGCTGCAGGGTGGACGTCCGGCCCCCCTCCGAAGGTGGCGGTGGCGATCGAGGGGCCCCTGTGGAGCGGGCCCCCCTGGGAGCCCGGTGCCGGCCATGCCTGGGGTCCGCTGGCCGCCCGGCAGACCCGCCCGGTCGAGACCCTGGACATCGGGACCGTCCACCTGCCCCTGGCTGTGAACGGGTACACGGGTGGCATCGCGGACTGGCCCGCACGGCTCCTGTACGCTGTCACCGGCTCGGCCCGGGCCGTGGTGGGTCTCCACGTCGTGTTGGGCGGTCTCCTCGTCTTGCTGGTCCACCGCTTCCTCTGCATCCACGCGAGCGCGGCGTCCGCCGGCGCTGCTGCGGTGATCCTCGCGACCTCGTGGTCCTTCGTCTTCTACCGAAAGGTCCTGGGCGGCACCGAGCTCTTGCTCGAGGCCTGCGCCCTGCTCGTGCTGTGGGCGCTGTGGAGCCGGCGCTGGCGGGGAGGACGCCACGGCGATCTGGCCCTTGCCCTGGGCCTGGGAATCGGGCTCCTGGCCAAGGTCACCTTCGCGGCGACGGCCGTGGCGTTCGCCCTGGCCGCCTGGGCCACGCGCTGGGACCGCCCGTCCATCCAGCCCCCCTTGCCGATCCGGTGGCTGCGCGACCTGGGCGTCGTGGCCGCGTGCCTCCTGCCGCTGGGCGTGGCGGCGGTCCACGCCGGGCTGGGCCTGCCGGCCGCCCCCCGGATCGTGAGCCACGACGGGCTCGCCTTCCAGGCCGATCGACTGGCCCGCGGCCTCGACGGCCTCCTCTCGGGCGGGTTCGCGCCGGCTCGGGAAGGCGGCTCCAACCTGCTCTGGTTCCTGGCCGACCCCTTGCGCTGGTTCGTACCCGCCCTGGGCGCCGATCCACCGGCCTTCTCGCCCTGGCCGCTCCACGTCGTGGGGTGGTTGCTCGTGGCCTGGGGCGTGGCTCGCGTGTGGCGTCGCCGCGAACGGTCTCCCCAGGACGCGCTCCTGCGCTGGGCCTCGATCGCTGCGCCCCTGCAGCTCGGCCTCCTCTTCCTGCTCAACCGGGACCTGCACCACCTCGCGCAGGCCTCTCCCACCCTGGCCCTCCTCGGGGGGCTGGCCCTGGAGTCGGTGGCTGCCCGGTTCACCCCGCCGCGATCGTGGAGGCGGGCGACGGCGGTGGCGTTGGGGTGCGGCGCCTGGGTCGTCGCTGGCGTGCTCTCGCTCGCGGCCACCGATCGGGTCATCGGTACGACCCGGGCGCCCGTGGTCACCCGGAGCGGGCAGGCCCGGATCGTGGAGATGCTGCGCCAGAACGGGGCCCAGACCGTCTGGACGAGCGAGTACGACATCTACGGGGTCCTCGAGGCGCTGGCGCCGGACGTGGAGGCCCGCCACGCGTGGGGGGCTGTGAGCCTGGGCGGGGACCGTGCGGACCTGCTCGCCGGCATCCTGCGGGACGCCGGGCGCGGACCGGCGGGCCACTACCTCGCGCTTCGACCGTCCGCGCGGCGCATCTACGACCTCTACCCGTCCGAGACAGACGTCCGGGCGGCGGCCGTTGAAGCGGGCGTGCGGGTGGAAGCGGTGGAGAGCGCCTCGGACCGGGACGGACCCTGGGCGATCCTCTGGCGCGTGACGGCCCCGTAGGCCTACCCTGGGGCGGACGTCTCGGTCTGCGGCAGGGCCGGCGGCAGGGCGAGCGCGGCCTCGAGCAGTGCGTCCAGGCGGGCCGTCTCGGCCTGGAACGCGGGCATCGTGCTCGGGTCGAGGTGTCGCCTCAGCGTGCCGTGGTAGTCGCCCGGATCGATCACGCGTTCGCCGCGGACGAGTTGGTAGTGCAGGTGCGGAGCGGTGGAGCGACCGGTGTTGCCGCTCTTCGCGACGACCTGGCCGGCCGCCACCCGGTCGCCGGGCTTCACGAGGTTCTCGGACAGGTGCAGGAAGTAGGCGTTCGTCCCGTCGTCGAAGCGGATGTCGAGGCAGTTGCCGTTGCCGCGGAACGACCAGTTCTCGCGGACCACCTTTCCGGCCCGAGGCGTCTTCACCGGCGTGCCCACCGGCGTCTTGAAGTCCCAGCCCTTGTGCCGCTTGCGGTCCACGAGAGTCTCGGTGATCTGGATGTAGTCGTCGATCGGACCGTCCTGGAGGCGGAACGGGACCTCCGTGCCGTCCGGGTACCACCAGGAGGCATAGGCGTCGCCCGGTGCCTGGAACCGGCAGGCCTTGAGGTCCTTCCCCAGCTTCTGCGAGTGCAGGATCGCGAGCGGCATGTCGATCTCCCCGCTGTCGGAGACCGCGTAGAGGGCCGCCAGCGTGTCGCCCTTCATGAGGTCGGTGCGTACGTCGAGATCCCAGACGAACAGCCGCGAGAACACGGCCGAGATCGCCGGTCCTGCGTCGCCGAGGGCCTCCTGGAACGTGCGCGAGAGGTTCTCGTGGACGACGCCCTGGACCGCCCGGAAGCCGGAAGCCGCGAGCGCGGCGTCGGGGGCAGGAGAGACCGTCGCAGCAACCTCCTCGGGGGGGGGCTCGTCGACCCCGGGATCCGTGGCGGCCGGGGGAGCGGGGGGGGCCTCGACGGCGGCGTCGACCTCGAGGCGGGCGCGCGGCCAGCGGATCGCCATCACCAGGTTCATGGCGAGGCTCGCGCCCAGGAGGGCGTAGAGGAGCCAGGGCCGGCCGCCAACGGGCGCAGAGGGAGACATGCGCGCCTAGAACAGAAGCTGGGTCTGGAGGGTGCCGGCGAGGCTGAAGTCGGATTCGGAACCCCCCGCTCGGGAGGCGCCGATCTCCGCCTTCACGTTGGCCGCGTGGCCCTGGTACCACCAGGCCAGGCCGCCGAGGATCGCCAGGTAGTCGGAGGCCTCGGCGTCGGACACGTCGTACATCTCGGCACAGAGGAGCGGTTCCCAGGTGCCGATGCGGTACCCGCCCTCCACGAACCCGCCCATGCCGCTCATGGGCTGGATCGCACCCCTCGCGGAATCGACGAGGACGGAGGCGTCCCCGTGGTCATACCGGTAGAAGGCGGCCTGCGCGTTCACGGCCCGCTCGCCGCCCTCCAGGGGAAGGTCGGCGTAGACGTCGGCAGCGAGACCCAGGTACGCCTCGGTGGACCACCGATCGTCCAAGGGGTCCGTGAGGTCGTGCGGGTCCACCGCGTAGAACGCATCGGCCTGCCAGTCGGCGGAGAGGCCCACGGAAAGGACCCGCTTGGGCGTGACGACCCGCTTGCCGTCCGTCTTGAGCCCGGCACCCTTGTAGAAGTAGCCTGCGGCTCCGGGTCCGCCCTCGGCATCGAAGACGTTGTAGACCAGCCGTCCCGTGACGCGGGGGAGGTCGGACGGGTTGAGGAGGCCGCGCGGGTCGGTATCGGGGATACCGTCCTCGTCGGTGTCCTGCAGTTGGGCGCCGTAGCCGCTCTGCACGCCGTTGGTGAGGGCGAGGCGGTACTCCACCTGCTTCGCGATCCTGCCGCGCGCCATGACGCCCGAGTCGCGCCAGATCTTGTGGGAGCCAGCGGGGTACTTGAGGAGCGCGGAGTGGTAGTCGCTCATGAGGAGCGAGGTGGCCCCCTGGGTGCCGTGGCGGGAGAACGGGAGGAGCAGCATCCCGACGTCGATCTGCAACTCGGGCGCGACGTCGTACTCCACCCAGGCGTCCTGGACGAAGACCATGGGCGTCCAGTCCCCGCTGCGACCCATGTTGGGGCTGTCCGTCTCGAAGAAGAAGTAGACGCGGTCGGTGACCTGGCCCGAGAGGAGCACGCGGGCCCGGCGCAGGAACGGGGTGTAGGCCCACCCGTCCTTGGTGTAGGTGCCGTCCTGGTCGAAGCGGACCTGGGGTTGGAGGAGCAGGCCCACCTGGGCCCAGGTGTCGTCCGAGATGGCGACCCGGGCCCCGGCCAGGGCTGGAGAAGACCCTGCGAGGGCCGCGAGGAGGACGAACCCGGGGAGGAGAGGCGCACGAGACATGGGAACTCCTGGACTACCGACTGTAGGAACGCTCGTCGTGGACGGCGCTGGACGGGTGCTCGTCCAGCTCCTGGTTGAGCTTCTGGAGGATGGACAGGGCGGCGGCCGCAGCGGAGTCGATCTCGGACTCGCTGCCGGACAGGACGAGGCGGCCCGTGGCCCCGAACGGGCGGACGTGGATGAGCTTGACGTCCGCAGCCTTGAGGGCCTCGTTGCAGGCGATGACGAGGTATGCGGCGGGGGTGGTCTCGAGCACGAACACCGACTCGTTGGCCAGCACCATGTACCCGCGAGACGTGCCCGTGAAGGAGATGGCGTGGTCCTGCTCGATACCGCGGATGATCATGTTCGTGAGGATCTCGATCCGGGCGCGGTCGTACCGGGTGAGACCGGTCTGGCGCAGCACCGCCTCGCCGGCCTCGATGACCTCACCCTGGTCGGGATGCTGGATCTGCATCATGCCGAAGTGGCGCTCGGTGACGACGGATCCGAGGCGGACGTTGGTGCTCTTCAGCGCCAGGTCGATCATCCGGTGGATCTCCATGGCCGGCGCGAGCTCGATCAGGAGGGCCGCGTCGTGCTCGGAGGGGTCGTACACCCGGTTGTCCTTGGCGATGAACTGGGCGAGCTGAGGCTGCAACCGGTCCACGAACACGAACGTCCGAAGCTCGAACCGCGTGCCCTCGGGGATCGGCTGGGTCGTGATCGTGGGGACCAGGGGGGCGGACATCGGGCCTCTCGGGTGGAGGCGCCCTGTAACGTCAGAAGGGAGCGACCGCGACGTTCCAGGTGATGGTCCCGGGCGACAGGCGGCCGAGGCGCGTGCGGCCCCAGGAGGTCGTGGGCGCGTTCCAGGCGTATCGGACCAGCTCCTCCTGATCGTCCGAGGCCACGTAGATCTCCGGCGTGCCGTCTCCGTCCAGGTCCGCGGCGACAGCGGCGTGCTCGTAGCCGCCGGAGTTGGGGTCGATACAGGTGGCCGTCCAGGGCCCCTCCACCGCCTTGCCCTTGCGATCGAGGATCCAGACGCCGGTCTTCATGGCCGAGGCCACCAACTCGACCTCGCCGTCGCCGTCGAAGTCGCCCGGCACCAGGAAGCGGGTCTGCCGATCCTGGATCGTGGCCACCACCTCGTGCGTCCAGCGTCCCTCGCGACCGGGCCGGTAGAGGCGAATCTCCACGGGCTTGACGATGCGCTCCGCGGGACCGAGCGCGGCCTCCAGCACCACGAACAGCTCGCTCTTCCCGTCTCCGTCCACGTCGTGAGCCAGGATCTCCTTGGCGTGGGTATCCTCGGCCTGCTCCACGAAGGAGCGGACGTACGTGGATCCGTCCCAACGGTACATCACCACCGCTCCCTTCTGGGAGGCGTCCGCCCGGTTGCGGGCGCTCGGGGTGGCAAAGAACTCGTTTCGCCCGTCCCCGTCCACGTCGCCGATCTCGATCTCGTGCACGAAGGTGTCGGATTGGGGGTCGAGCTCCGTGACCGGGCGGCCCTCCACCTCGGGGTCCATGACGGCCACCACCCCGTGGTCGTGGGTGGCCATCACGAACTCGTCCCGGCCGTCCCCGTCCACGTCACCGACCTCGAGATCCCTCAAGCGGTTGAAGCGTCCACCCCAGGTGCGGCTCCAGAGCGTCTCCTGGTGCCAGGCCGTGCCGTCCCAGGTCCGGCGCTTGAGCAGGGCCTTCTCCCCGCCGATCGTGAGCAGTGCGCCCTCGTGGGGCAAAGCCTTGTGGAACACGTTGGAGTCGGGGTCCTCCAGGCGCGTGGCCTCCCACCCGCGCGGGGTCTCCTGCCAGAACTGGAGCCGGGCGGGACCGGGCTTGGGCTTGCCGTCCGGTCCGTCCTCGAACCACGCGATGGAGAGCACGAGCGCGTGCGTGCGATCGGGCAGGAGGGCCTCCTCGACCTGACCGGCCGCTGCAGGAATGGCGGGAGGCGGGGCGGCGGGGGCAGGTTCGGGGCTGCCGCTGCAGGCTCCCAGGAAAATAGCGAAGGGAGAGAGAATCATGGAGAGGCTCCTTTCGGCGGGTTGTCGCGGTATCCGCGTCCCAGGAGGCCAGCAACCGGCTCGACGGAGCCCTGTGCAGAAGCGAGCGGCCGGATACGTCGAAGGCATCGTCGAGGTCGTCTCATGCCTGTCCTCGCCTGGATCGTCCTGTCCGGTCTCCTCATGTCGAGCCTCGCCCTGGTCGGGTCCCTCACCCTGCTCTTGCCGGACCGGACGTTCCGGGCTCTCGTGCTCCCGTTGGTGGCCCTGTCCGCCGGCAGCCTCATCGGCGGCGCGCTGTTCCACCTCCTGCCCGCCTCGATCCACGACATGGAGGGCATCGCGCCCTTCGTCTGGACCCTGGTCGGCTTCGCCACGCTCTTCGTCCTCGAGCAGTTCCTCCACTGGCACCACTGCCACCGACCCATGAGCGAGCACCGTGCGCCCCTCGGCTGGTTCATCCTGGTCGCGGACGGGATCCACAACTTCGTGGGCGGGTTGGCGTGCGCAGGAGCCTTCCTCGTGGACGTGCGGCTCGGCATCGTCACCTGGATCGTAGAGGCTGCCCACGAGGTGCCCCAGGAGCTGGGCGACTTCGGGATTCTCATCCACGCCGGCTGGTCGAAGCGTAGGGCGCTGGTCTTCAACCTGCTCTCCGGCCTCACCTACCTGGCGGGCGGACTGGTGGCCTGGGCGGTGTCGCGGTCGCTCGACGTTACGTTCCTCATGGCCTTCGGAGCCGGGAACTTCCTCTACATCGCCGCAGCCGACCTCATCCCCGAGATCAAGCAGGAAGCGCGGGGCGTGCGGGCGGTGGTGCACTTCCTGTCCTTCGCCACGGGCGTCCTCATGCTCCTGGGCCTGCGCCTCCTCCTGCCCGAGTCCATGCACGCAGGCGGGTAGGCGTCCTCCGGATCCACTCCCTCACGGGGACGCGCACCCGGCCCTGCCCGTGATGGCTTCCGGTCAGGCGCGGTCGAGGAGGAGCACGGCCTGGCGGAGGCGGGAGCGCGCCGAGAGCCAGCGGGCCAGGGCCTCGCCCACGGCATCGTCGGCTTTCCACTCGCCTTGTGCTCGGGCGCGGAGATCGGGATCGCCTTGGTCGCGCCGGGCCCACGCGCGCAGGAGCAGGCGTGCGTGGGGCGCGTCCAGGCCCTGGTCGGGATGGTAGACCACCGCGAGGTCGCCCGGCGGCACACCCGCCGCCGGCCCGCCCCGGACGCTGTGCCCGTCGCTCTCCACCAGGACGAGGTGGCCGTCCGGGCCGGCGTGGAGGCAGCACCGGCCCGAAGGAGGCGGCAGGGCGCGGGCGAGACGGGTCGCGGCCAGGCGGAGGCGGGCCGCCCGGTCGCCCCGGGCACCGCGGCGGGCACGCGCCGCGAGCCGGTGGCGCTCGGTGATCAGGCACTCGGCCAGGGCACCCCGCACGAGGCGCCAGGCATCCGCCACCGAGGCGGGGGGCGCCTCGGCCCACGGGGACACGGCCTGGATGACCGGGTGGGCGGCGTCCAGCGCAGCCACGATCCGGCCCAGGGCCGCCAGGTCGTCCGAGGGTGCGCCCGGGACCTCAGCCACCGGGTCGAACCAGGCGAGAGCGAGGCCCGTGCGCTGGAGGAGCAGGTGACGCGCGGCCAGGGATCCGTGCACCAGGCCCCGATCGTGGAGGGCACCCAGGCGCTCCAGCGCCAGGAGCACCCAGCGGGCCACCTGGATGCCCTCGGGCGGATCCTCGGCGGGCAGGAGATCCTCCAGGGAGACGCCGGGCAGGGAGGCATGGACGTGGGGCCACTCCCCGTGAGGGCACCAGGCGAGCGGAGCCAGGCCCGGAATACGCCCTGCGAGGGCCACCCCTCGCTCCAGGCGCCGACCCCACACCGGATCGCGCCGGTGCGCGGGACGCAGGCAGCGCACGGCCTCGGGCGCACCCGTCCGGACGTTCCAGCCCCGCCAGGTGGTCGAGACGGCGTCGGCATCCATCAAGGTGGACCGGCGCACCTCTCCCACCACCGCGGGCAGGCCTTCGGCGCAGGTCTCGCGGTCCCGGAGGAGCAGGAGGGTGGCGTCGAGTGCCTGGTGGCTGGCGGGGTCCTGCTCCGCCCAGGCCTCCACCCTGGCCCGATCCTCCCCCGCAGGTCGCGCGGGATCCGCGAGCACGGCTTGTCGGATGGCCTCGGAATCGGGGAGGGGATTAGCGGGAGGAGGCGAGGCAGGTGTCATGCAGGACAGGATGACACGTCCCGGCAGCGTGCGGCACCCCCGGTTCTCCGGGCGGGGCGTCCTCGGCCCCGGAGCGCTCCCGGGGGTGTGGGCCGGGCGATGGCGGCGCGGGGCGCTGGGGGTCTTGGTGGTGGCGATCCCGCTCCTGGTCGCGGCGCGGGGGCCTCGTCTCCCCCGGCGCGTCTCCGCCGAGGAGGCCGTGGAGCGGGCGCTCGAGATCGTCCTCCTGGCCGACCCCGGATGGGAAGACCAGCCCGGCGCGCTGGAGGAGGCCCGGCGCCTCGCCCGCGAGCCCGATGCCGAGCCCGGCGTCCTCCCGGAACGGCTCGAGGCCGCGGCCCTGGCCTGGTCGGGGCGGTCCCTGGACGCCCACCGGCGATACGCTGCGGAGATCGCCCGGCGCGCCGGTCGCTCCAGGGACGGGTCCGACACGCTCGAGGCGCTCGATCGGGTCCGCTCGTGCGTCGCCGCCCTCGAGGCCGCTCGGACCGTGGCGCCGATCGAGGCGGAGGCCACCTTTGCCGCGTGCGCCGGGTCCGCGAGCGCCGTCCAGGCGCTCCAGACAGCCGGGGTCGCCCTGGACGCGGCCCGACCCGCTACCCAGCTGGGGCGGGCTCGGATCGTCCAGTGGCGCGACCGGCTCGCCAGTGCGCGCGTGCCCGGCCCTGCTTGCTGGGGCGATCTGCCCGCCGGAGACGGGTTTGCGCCCGCCTGTCCGCTCTGCGGCGTGGTGCGGATCGAGGACGACAGCGTCCTGTACGCGGTCCGGCCCCTCGTGTCCTGGGTCGAGGGTCGGCTCGTCACCGACCCCGGCCCTGCCCCCGAACGGGTGAACGGCTGGTCGGAGGAGGCCTTCGCGCGGCTCTCGACCATCGCGGCACGCCGGCAGGCCCTCTCGTTCGGGGGCGTGGAGGCCGGAGGGGCCCGCCCCGAGCCCACGCCGCCTCGGATTGCGATTCCCCCCCACCTGGCACTGTCTCGGCTGGCTGCGGTGGCCGGCTGGATGGATGCGGGACGGGTGGCTCCCTGCCTCCTGGTAGACGGCCGGGTCCCCGGGGAACTCTGCCTGCAGCGGCCTCTCGATCCGGAGGAGGCTGGGGACGTCTCCGTGCTCTGGGTCCTGGCCGCCCCCGGTACGACCGTGGCCGACCTGGTCCGTCTCGCCGAGGACGTGCTGCCCGGGGGCGGCCGGGTGGGCCTGGTGGATCCCGGTGCCTCGGACGGTGCGTCTCCCGACGTGCCGGAATAGGTCCGCGGCCTTGCTTCCGGAGCCTCCCATGCCCGAAATCCGCTACGAGGTCGTCACCGATGCTCCCGTGGAGGAGATCCTGGCCCTGTACCGGGCCGCGGGCTGGTGGACGGAGGGCGACAGGGGGTCCGAGACGATTCACGGGATTCTCCTTGGCAGCCTGGTCTTCGTCGTCGCCGTCGAGGATGGCCGGATCGTCGGCATGGCGCGTGCGCTGTCCGACGGGGTGAGCGACGCCTGGATCCAGGACGTCACCGTGCTGCCCTCCCACCGGCGCCGGGGCATCGGAGCGAGGCTGGTCGAGCGGGTCACCGAGGCCTGCCTGGCCCGCGGGGTCACGTGGGTGGGCCTCGTGGCCGAAACCGGCACCGAGTCCTTCTACGGCGCGATCGGCTACGGCCGCATGACCGGGACGCCCATGCGGTACGGCATCGAGGACGAACCCGGGACCGGCGGGCGGAACGGTTGACGGTCGGCACGAAACCCGACCATCGGGGTAGAGGGAGGGCCGGAGAACCCATGCCCGTCCGAGCCACTGCCCCGGTCCGGTGGATCCTCGGTGCCGCGGCGGCCACGCTGCTGGCCGGGAGCGGGACGATCTCGTTGCAGCGCCGCATCCTGTACCCCCGGCACCTCGTGCGCGCCCAGTCCGACGCGGGTGAGGGCATTCCCGGCCTCGAACGATGGTGGCTGGACGTGCCCCGAGGAAGGGTCGAGGCCTGGTTCCTGCCGGGAGCAGGAGCGGGTCCGGACACACCGGCGCCGTTGGTCGTCTTCGCGCACGGAAACGCTGAGGTCATCGAGGAGTGGACCGACGAGATGGCCCCCTATCGGGCCTGGGGGGTGAGCCTCCTCCTGCCGGAGTACCGCGGATACGGCCGATCCGGCGGGCGGCCCTCGCAGGAGGGGATCACGGAGGATCTCGTCGCTTTCCTGGACCGTGCGCTCGCACGGCCCGACGTGGACCCAGACCGCGTGGTCTTCCACGGGCGATCGCTCGGGGGAGGGGTCGCATGTGCGCTGGCCGGCGTCCGCCCGCCCGAAGCCCTGGTGCTGGAGTCCACCTTCACGAGTGCCCGGGAGCGCGCCTGGGAGATGACGCGCCTGCCCCGATCCTGGATCCGCGATCCATGGGACAGCCTGTCCGTGGTGTCCGCGTTCCAGGGGCCGGTGCTGGTGCTCCACGGCACCCTCGATCGCACCATTCCCCACGTCCACGGAGAGCGGCTCTCGGAAGCGGCGGCCTCGGGCCGACTGGAGAGTTGGCCGGCGGGCCACAACGACCTGCCACGCGGCGACCGGTACTGGGCGGCCGTCCGGGACACGCTCGTCCGGGCGGGGGTGCTGGCTCCGCTCGACCCGCCGGCATCCGGCACGCAAGAGAGTCCCCCCCCTCCCGGGTGAGCGCGTGCACACCCTTCACGTCCTCCAGGCCGGACACGAATGTCGGGGTCTCCGTTGGTACTTTTCGATGCGATCCGCCTCGAAGGCCGGTTCGAGCACAGGCACGATCCGTGCTGCGGGATCGGGGGACCCTCGGCAGGAAGATCTCATGCACCGTACCCTCGCCCTCCTCCTCCTCGCCTCCGGCTGCGCGCCTCCCCTCCTCGATCCCGGCTTCGAGGAACACCTGGACCGGACCGGTGGATGCGCCGACGTCGTCCTCTTCGCCGTGGATTCGGAAGACGAGGTCATGCTGCACCTCTCGACGGTCGAGGAGGGACGCGTGGCCGAGACGACCACGGCCGGCACGCCACAGGTGTACGTGTTTCCCCTCCCGAGCGACGAGATCGTCCTGGAGGTTCGGCAGGGCACCCAGGTGAGCGACGCGACCTGTGACGACGTGGTCGAGAACGCGGGGCCCGAGGTGTTCCGGACCTGGACGGCGGTGGCCGGAAAGGCCACCCTCACGCTCACGCCCGACGGGGAGATCGTGACGGCGGACCTCGTCCTCATGGACGTGGACTTTCACGACGAGGACGGGAACTCGGTGGAGGTCGGCTCGTTTTCCGTCCACGCCGATGCGGTGGGCTGGTACGCCGGGTGACCCTGGTGGGAGGGATCCAGCCCGGGGGGTGGGCTACTCCCCCTCCCCGTGGCGCAGGACCGTCCGGTAGGCGCCATCCTCCACCTCGAGGGTGTTGCGCCCGGTCAGGACGTCGGAGAGCGTGGCCTCGAACGTGCCCTCGGCCCATCCGATCCGGTGGTCCCCGGGGCCGTACCGTGGGTTCTTCTCGAACCGCGTGATCTCGAAGACGCCGTCGATGGACCACCACTGGACACCGCCATGGGGCCACCAGAACAGGCCGGGGTCCTTCTCCTCCTCGATGGGCTGGAGCGCCCAGGACTGGTAGCCGTTCCCCTCCCACCGGTACACGACGGCGTTGAGGTTGTCGCCCGAGAACACCTGGATGCGGTTGGGGTGCCAGTCCACGAGGAGGAGGCTCTCGGCAGCGGATCGTTCGTAGGCCACACCGTCGATGATGGCTCTGACCCAGGTTTCGGCGGACGATTCGCCGCCGGTGTCGTCCCCGGTGTCGTCGCCGGTGTCGCCGCAGGCCGAGAAGAGGAACGGGAGCGAGAAGAGCAGGGCGGGCATGGGGTCCTCGGGCACGGCAAAGCGTACCCCGGCGGGTCGGATCGAGACAGTCCTGGGGTACGAAAGCGCGGGACCGAGCGATACCCGGCGATCGCCCTTGTCCGGGTTCTCGCCTCTCCTACTCGAGGTAGCCCAGCGCCTCGAGGTGCGACTCCAACCGGGACGCCCCGGGAGGGAGCCGCGTCGCCTCGGGCAGGGGAACGACCTGCAGATC
>JAFGLY010000125.1 GCA_016927815.1 Deltaproteobacteria bacterium
AGGTCCCCCTCTGTTGAGACAGGCGACCGACCAGGTCCCCCTCTGTTGAGACAGGCGACCGACCAGGTCCCCCTCTGTTGAGACAGGATCTCCTCCAAGTGGCTCAACTCAGGGGGACCTGCTGCCCCTGCTGTCTCAACTCGGGGGGACCTGCTGCCCCTGCTGTCTCAACTCGGGGGGACCTGGGGAGGTGGCCCCGAACCCACCCCGTCCGCGCGTTGGCCTGTGGTCCGCGTACCCCGCCCGTGCCCCAGGGGGAGCGGGGTCCAACGTGTTCCGTTAGTCCCTGCCCGCCTCCGGCCCGTGGGTGCCCGGTGCGGCGCGACGTCCGTCCCGATCCGGCCTTTCGCTTCCACCAGCGTGACCTGTCCGAGTACCGGGACGCGGACCTCAACCCGTATCTCAAGCTCCACCTCGCCTACGGCCCTCCGGTGCTCACGGCCGACCAGGCCCACGCTGCCCGTGGCCGGTGGGCCGAGACCTTCGGTCGAGCCGCGCCCCTCCACGTGGAGGTCGGTAGCGGCAACGGCTTCTTCCTGGCCGGCATGGCCGGCCTGCACCCCGACTGGAACTGGCTCGGCCTGGAGATTCGGTTCAAGCGCGTGGTCCAGACGGCGGGCAGGATCCGGGCCGCGGGTGCGGCCCATGCCCGAATCGCTCGGTACGATGCCTTCTGGATGGGCGATCTGTTCGACGACGGGGAGGTTTCCGGTCTGTACGTGAATCATCCAGACCCCTGGCCCAAGCCCCGCGAGACCCGCAATCGTCTGCTCGCACGTCCGTTCGCCGAGACCGCCGCGCGGCTGCTCGCCTCGGGCGCACACCTCCGCGTGAAGACCGACTCCGTCGCCTACGTGGACGGCATCCTCGCCGTTCTGGACGGCCTTCCGTTCGAGGTGGTCGGACGCAGCGACGACATCGCTTCCGAGGGACCTCCCTGGCCCCCGGACGACGACGTGGTCAGCTCCTACCAGCGCAAGTTCCTGGACCGCCAGGCCCCCGTCCACGCGCTCTGGATCCGGCGCCTCTGACCCTGCGCCGTCCCGAGGCCAGCGCAAGCGCCACCAGCCAGAGGATCGAGACGCCCCCCGTTCCCCGGGTGGCGCAGCCGCAGGCCCGGGGCCCCCTCGCACCAGGGTCGCCGTCCGCGAGGTACTCGTCGAGGTTGGTCAGGCCGTCTCCGTCGGGGTCCTCCTCGGCGTCGTCCCGCTCGGGATCCAGCCCGTTCTCGCGCTCCCAGGCGTCCGCCATGCCGTCCTGGTCGTCGTCCACCGGGAGCACGAGTTCGAACCCCCTGCGGGACCGGCCCTCGACGAGGTCGACGAGCGTGGCGTCCTCCTCCCGCCGGGCTCCGTCCCACCACGCGGGCGCCCAGTTGGGGTCCCCAGGGCACCAGGCTTCGCGGGAGCCTGCGAGGCGTAGGGACCCTGGCGGAAGGCCCGGTACGGTCCAGGTGCCGTCCCGCTCGCTGGTGGCGCTCCAGGTCTCGCCGAGAACCGGATCTTCCACCGTCACGGCCGCTCCGGCGACCAGCGCTCCCGTGTCGTCCCGGACCGTCCCCGAGAGCCGGCTTCCCGGGGGGAGCGGGATCTCCCCGCCCAGGTTCTGTGCCGAGGCTTCCACCGCGAACCACCGGATGTCCCCCTGGCCGTCCCGGATCCAGTCGTCGCGGTGTCCGTGCTCCGCCGCCCACACGTGGAGGGCCCAGGCGCCCCCGCTCAACGTGTCGATCTCGAAGGAGCCGTCGGCCCCGACCCGTCCCGTACGTCCGACCGTGAAGGCGTCGTTGTAGAGGATCACCCAGATGCCGTCGCAGTCCGCGGGACCGACGAGCCTGCCCGAGAGGGTGGCCTCGGCGGGCATGTCGAGGTCCACGTCCTCTACCACCTCGCCGTCCACGAGCGCCGAGATCCACTCCGAGGGCCGGTCCGCGTCGGGCCACCAGGTCGTCGCGAGGCCCCGGGCCAGGGCCCATACGAGCACGTCTCCGGGCGGGACGGCGGCCGCGGACCAGAAGCCATTCGGATCCGTGACGGCGGAGATCATCTGCCCGGTCCCGTAGACCTGGACGCTCGCGCCCGGGGCCGGGCCTTCGGGTCCGCGAACCGTTCCCTCCAACGCGACCCCGGGCTTGAGCAGGATGTCCCCCACGTCCACGACGTCTGTGCGACCCAGGACGAGGGTGTGCGCCTCCTCCTTCGTCCAGGCGCCGTCGAGGTACTGGGCGGGAAGCCCTTCGGCCTCCACGAGCAACCGCCACGCGGCCGTGCCGCCGTCCGGGGCATCGAGGCCGTTCACCGTGAAGGTTCCGTCGCCGTCGGCAACCGCCCCACGCTCCAAACCGATCGTGTGGTCGTCGGCTCCCTTTGCGGTGACCACGGCGTCGGCCAGGGGAAGGCCGTCGAGCCCGAGCACCCTGCCCTCGATGTCGCCTCCCGCCGGCAGCACGAAGTCCACGCCCTCGACCGTCTCGGACCCCTCCAGTTCGACGGGTTCGGCCTCGCAGTACACCCAGGTGTCGGGCCACCATCGGCCGACCGCGTCCGTCCCGTCGGGCGGGACCGCACCGATCCTCCAGGCCCCGGGGTCGAGCCACCTCACGGCGTAGTCCCCATCGGGATTGGCGGTCGTGAAGGTGATCTGACCCGTGAGGTCGTAGGCGAGGATCACCGCCTCGCTCACGGGGAGGCCGTGCGGGCCCGCCACGTGGCCCTGGATGGTCCCGGCCTGGACCCACGTGGAGATGAAGACGAGTCCGACGAGCAGGGCGCCTCCTCGAACGGTATCGTAGCGGGTGCGCGCCACGGGATCCATCGCGTCCCGGCGAGGGATTGCGGAGCACACACGGACGGCGGTAGACTCGATCCCGGTCTTCGGACCGTACCCTCGAGAGGCAGCGTCCATGGAGTACCACGGCCGAAAGCTCTCCGGCGAAGGCATCACGGTGGCCGTCATCGACAGCGGTGTCGACGCCCGGGATCCACGTCTGACGGGCACGACCGTCGAGGGGTACAACATCCGGTTCGGTGCCACGGGCCACGCCCTTTTGGGGGCCGACTTCCACGACGAGTCGGGGCACGGCACCGAGGTCGCCGCCGCCGTGGTGCGCATGGCGCCCCACGCCCGCATCCTGGCCGTGAAGATCATGGACGCCCAACTGAAGACCACCGCCGATCTCATGGCGGCCGGCATCGAGACGGCCTACCGGAACGGATCCCAGGTCATCAACCTGTCTCTCGGCACCTCGAACATGGGAAAGGCCCTCCTCCTCCGGGACTGCTGCGCCCTGGCCGCAGAGGCGGGGTCGGTCATCGTGGCTGCCGCCAATCCAAAGGGCGAACGGGCCTATCCGGCGGATCTTCCCGAGGTGATCGGCGTGTTCGCCCACCCCGAGTGCCCGTTCGAGAAGTGTTGGTGGTTCAACCCCACGACGTACCCGGCCTCGCAGTGGAAGGGCCTGTCCGGCAAGTACCTGGCCTGCGGGTACGCCTTTCCGCTCTCGGGGGTCACCGCTGGGCGCGTCTGGCGCGGATCCGGGGTGGCCACCGCGTACATGTCGGGACGCGTCGCCTGCTTGAGGCAGGCGGATCCCCAGGGCCCGATCGTCGAACAGATCCGGGAGATCGCCCACGTACCGGAACCCGACGCCGGGTATCGCTGACCGGGCCGCAACGGGTCGTCCGGTTCTCGGCGCCGGACTTGACGCCGCGCCTCCGGGTGTCCAGACGGGGAACATCCGGTCGCCGGCAGGGGTTCGGTCGGGCACGTCCCGTTCGGCTCCCGAGGTGCGACCCACCCACCCCAGAGGAGATGCCCATGCGCTTCATCCCTGCCTTCTTCGTCATGGCCGCAGGCGGCCTCCTCTTCGCGATCGCCTGCGCCGCGGACCCCACGCACGCCGGACCCGATCCGGCCCCGGCTCTGCCTGCCACCTACGACCCCATGCGCTCCTTCGCTCCCCTCGTGGAGGTCGTGAAGCCCGCTGTGGTCCACGTCTTCGTGGACAAGAAGGTGAAGGTTCCGAGGATCGCCATCGAGGGCTTCCCCTTCTTCCGCTTCGGCCCGGAGGGGCTGGTCCCCCCCATGGAGGAGGACCAGGACCGCATCGTCTCGGGAGAGGGCTCGGGCTTCCTCATCTCCGCAAACGGCGAGATCCTCACCAACAACCACGTGGTGGAGCGTGCCGACAACGTCAAGGTGAAGCTCGCCGACGGCCAGGAGTACCCGGCCCGCCTGGTGGGCACCGATCCGCGTACCGATCTGGCTTTGATCCGCATCGAGGCCAAAGAGCCGCTACCCGCACTGGCCCTCGGGTCGTCGGACGATCTCCAGGTGGGGGACTGGGTGGTGGCCATCGGCAACCCGCTCGGCCTGGCCCACACCGTCACGGCCGGCATCGTGTCCGCCAAGGGCCGCGTCATCGGGGCCACCACCTACGACGACTTCATCCAGACCGACGCCGCGATCAACCTCGGCAATTCGGGAGGACCCCTGCTCGACACGCAAGGCCGCGTGGTGGGCATCAACACGCTCATCATCGGCCAGGGGACCGGCCTGGGATTCGCCGTACCCATCGACATGGCCCGGGAGATCCTCGACGAGCTGCGCTCGAGCGGGCGGGTGGCCCGGGGCTGGCTGGGTGTCCAGATGCAGAGCGTGGATGCGGACCTCGCCGAGGCCCTGGGGGTATCGGGAGGAAAGGGCGCACTCGTCAACCGGGTCTATCCCGACACCCCGGCCGCCAAAGCGGGCCTGGAGAACGGCGACGTGGTGACCGCGCTCGACAACCAGGAGGTGGAGGACAGCACCGCGCTCGTCCGGGAGGTGGGCCGGCACCGTCCAGGCGACACCGTGACGCTCCGGATCGTGCGAGGCGGCAAGACCCGGGACCTGCGCGTCAAGCTCGCCGAGCGTCCGGACGAGGACCAGCTCGCCCAGGGCGTGTACCTGGCGCCCGAGTCCGAGGAGGACCCGTCCGCCGAACCCCGGGGCACCGGACACGCGGATCGGTTCGGCATCACCCTCTCTCTGCCCTCCGATACCTCGGGCCGGCGACGGGGCGTCTCCCAGCGCCCTGTGGTGGCCGAGGTGGCGGTGGACGGGCCCGCCCAGGGCCGCCTCGAGCCGGGCGACGTGATCCTGGAGATCGACCACGAGCCGGTCGCCACGGTAGCCGAGGCCCATGCCGCCCTGAAGAAGGCCGGCGACGTGGCCCTCCTCCTCGTGGAGCGCCAGGACCTGACCCGGTACGTGGCCGTCCGCGCCCGCGACGCGAAGTAGCCCCTCTCGGGTCCGACGCCGCCCCGACCCTCCTCCGGGGGGTGGGGCCTCCGGTCGATCACCCGGTTTCGATCACCAGCCGCCCCTCCTCCTCCGTGACGGGGAACACCGCCACGGCCCCGTGGGCCAGGCCGCCCTGCACGTGACCCTCGTCGTCGTACCTGGACCGACCGAGGCTGCAGCACTGGAGCCCCACGTCGCCGGGCACCGGGTCGAGCCGGCGTCCCATGTGGCTGCAGCGGTTGTGAAGGGCGTGGAAGCGACCGTCTCCGCCTTGATAGACCAGGACGCGGCGGGCGAGTGCCTTCCCCTCCAGGCGGACCGCCCCGTACGGTTGCGCCAGCTCCGGTGCCTGCGCGAGGGTCACCGTGACCCGGCTCCCCTCGACCTGCCAGCACCCGGCGTCCCGCGGTGGCAAGGTCGCACAGATGCCGAAGATGCGCTGGAAGAGGCTGCGCTTCAGGGTGGGCTGCGGCATGGAGGCCTCCGGATTCGAGGGAACGGAGGGGCACCATACGCCGCGCCCCCTGGAGCGGTCAAGGACCGCGCCGTACCCTCCCCGGCGTCCACGACGCGGGGTCCATCGGGTCGCTACGAGGCGTCAGTAGTTCCAGCCCAGGCCCACCCTGGCCACGAGGTTCATCAGGATGGGCACGGCGTAGATCGCCGCCACGAGCGCCCATTGACGGGAGCGCTTCCGGAGGCCCAGGACGAGGATGATGGCGGCGTAGAACTCGAAGTAGCCGAACACGAAGATGAGCCAGATGCCGCCGAGAGATCGATTCCAGAAGGGGTATTCCCAGACGAGGTGTCCGCCGACGTTGAGCAGGACCTCGACCAGGACGCAGAATGCAGCGTAGCCGACGGCCCAGAACCAGCGGTTGTTGAGACCGAGGATCCTCTCCTTCGGGTCATCGGAGATCGTGTGGTAGTAGACGATGCCAGCGATGGCGAACATGAACATGATCTCGATGTTCCAGCCGACCATCGTCCGCAGGGCCGTGTCCCCCGGCGCCGTCCAGACGGCCGACCTCCCGGTCGCGGCCAGGACCCAGCCGTTCCAGGTCTCGTTGAAGAAGTCCATGCCGAAGAGGGTCAACCCGGCCAGCACGGCGTCCCAGTTGCCACGACGCCGGGCTTCCTTGATCTCCCGGGCGTAGATGTAGAAGACGATGGCCAGAAGCGGGATGACGTACCACTTGAGCATCGTCAGGTCCCGGAGCCCGTCGAGCGCGGCCAGAGTCGCCTCGGTCATGTTCGTTCTCCTTCGGCGATATCGGCGTACATCCGCCGGTCTGATTCGAAAAGCGAGGCGGGTGACCGCCGCATGGCGGGAGTCTACAGCCTGGGAGAGGAGGAGATCAAGGCCGTCGTTGCCCCCACTGGGTCAGGCCCGGGTGGATGGAGCGAGCCCGGGCTCGACCTCCGCTCTCCGGAGGTTGGTGTTGGAGCCCGCGGCGGACTACCTGCCCGAGTCACGCGCGAAGGGTGTCCCATGGTCCGACGTCGCCGCTGGTCGCGCATTCTCGTCATCGTCGGGCTCGTCGCCCTGATCCTCGGGGCGATCGATCCGCTCGAGGGATCGCTGGTCGTCCTCCTGGGCGCCGCCCTGGTGACCCTCGGCGCCTTCATGGCCGGGAGCCGCCATCGGCGGTTCCTCGCCTGGTCGCTCGCCTTGTTGGCGCTCGGCATCGGGACGATGTTCGGGTTGAGCGCCATCGGAGGGATCGGCGGTTCCACCGGCCGTTCGTCCTGGTGGGGGCTTGTGCTCCTGCCTTACCCGGTCGGCTGGATCATGATGCTCGTCGGTGCCATCCGCTGTCTGGGCGAGGCCCGGAAGGGGTCCACGCCACCCGGCGCGGGATGAAGCCCAGGAGCGGACGCCAGGAGGGCCTGCCGACCGTAAGCCCCCACCGACCCCCCGCGATCATGGAGCGGGCGACGGGGTTCGAACCCGCGACCCCGAGCTTGGGAAGCTCGTGCTCTACCGACTGAGCTACGCCCGCGACGTGCCGGCGGGGTAACCGGGCGTTCGGGCCTCCGGCAAGTGCCCGGCGAGACCCGGACCCCGAGGAGGCGCTCGGGAACGGCTGGCCGTCGCACATCCTCGGGTGCGCCGGACCAGGGGTCGGGATAGGCGCTTCCTGCCGGCCTGTTCCGGATCCCGCCGCTTCCGCCCTCCCTCGATCTCCCCTCCTCCCTCCGCCCCATGTCCCGCCGCGCCCTCCTCCTCGGCACGGGCCTGACGCTCGGGCTGATCCCGTCCCAGGCTCCCCCCTGTCGCGCCGATCCCGTCGATACGGGTGCGCCGTCGGCGACGGACACCGCCCCTCGGCGTACACCCGCGCCCCCCGGTCCGCTCGTCCCCGTGCCCGCGGCCCTGCTCGAGCCCGCGCTCACCCTGCCCCCCGAGCTGGCCACGGCCCTGGCCACCCGGGCCTGGAGCACGGCGGCCCCGCTCCTGGTTGCCCTCCGAGCAGAACCTCCGGCCGCGGATCTCGCCTTCTTGAGAGCCTGGGTGGGCATCCGTACCGGGAACGCGGCCGCCTCGGTGCCGCTCCTGGACCTCGTCCGGCAGGCCCCCACGCCTCCTCCCGCCTACGTGGCCCTCACGGTGGGAGAGGTGCTCGCCGCAAACGACGAACCCGTGGCCGCCTCGGAGGTTCTGTGCGCCGTCTCCGAGGAAGAAGGAGCCATCTGGCCCCGTGCCCGCATCGGGTGCGCCGAGGCGCTCCGCGACGCCGGTCGTACGGCCGACTCGCGTGCGGTCTACGAGGCGCTCGTGGAGCGCTCCGATCCAGCCCAGGGCAACGCCACCGCGCTCCTGGCGCTGGCCCGCCGGAGCGGCTTCGGCTCCGACGCCGCCTACCCGCTGCTCCGCCGCATCTGGCGCGCCTACCCCGGCACCGCCGAGGACGAGGTGGCTGCGAAAGCGCTCGCCTCCTCCTACCCCCGGCGCGGCCCGGATGCGGGCGCCACCCTCGACGACAAGGCCGCCCGGGCCGACGCGCTCATGGAGCGGAACCGGTACAAGGACGCCATCGCCCTCCTGGAGCCCGCCGTCTCGGGCGTGACGAAGCCCTCGGAGGCCGCCTGCCGTGCCGGGTACGTGCTCGGCCGGTCGCGCTTCAAGCTCAACCGCCTCACGGACGCCATCCCCGTGCTGCGTCGGGTGGGAGAGGACTGCACCGCGATCGATCCCGACCGCGGAGCCCGCGCCCTCTACATCGCGGGCAAGGCCCTCGAGCGCCGCAAGCAATGGGGCACGGCCGCCCAGGTCTTTGCCCGGATCCCGGCGCTCTACCCCGATCACAGCATGGCCGACGACGGGTACACCTTCGCGGGTATCGGCTGGCAGGAGTCCGGGAACCCCGAACGGGCCCTGGAGGCCTGGGCCACCCAGGTCGAGGCCTACCCCGAGGGCGATCTCACGGCCGAGGCCTACTGGCGCCTGGCCTGGAGCACCTGGCTTTCGGGCGACACCGCTCGGGCCATCGCCTGGGCCGATCAGGCCGCCGAGCGGCTCGATCTGGAGACGGATCCCGTCCACGTGCTCGCCGCCGTCTACTGGCGGGCACGCTGGCGCGCGTGGCCCGATCCCTCGGATCCGGCTCGTCGCGTCGAGGATCCGTCCGTGCTGGCCGACGTCGCCTCCCGCCTGACCGCTCTGTGCACGGAGCACCCGCACCACTACTACGCGCTGCTGGCCGCCGGGCGCCTCGGATCCCTGGACCCGGAACGCCTTGCGTCCCTGGCCCCGGTCCCCTGGGGCCGCGATCCGGCTCCCTGGCAGGTGCGGGCGTCCTTCCTGGACGCTCCCCCGGTGCGCCGGGGCCTCGCCCTGGCCCGCCTGGGCCTGCTCGCCGAGGCCCGCAACGAGATCGATCGCTTCGACGGAGGAGACCTGACGGCCGGCGAAACCGGCCTCCTGGCGGACCTGGTGGAGGGCACCGGCCAGTGGCTCTACGCCCACGACCTGCTGCGTCGCTACCTCAGGGAGCACCCGCCGGAGACCCTCGGGCCCAACCGCGACCGGTTCCTCCTCGAGGCCTACCCCGACCGGTTCGGGGACGAGATCCGCACCGCGGTGGCCTCCCACGGCTTCGATGCCCTCCTGTTCCATGCCCTCGTACGCGAGGAGTCGAACTTCAACGAGAGGATCGTGAGCCACGCCGGTGCGCGGGGGCTCTCCCAGCTCATGCCCGCCACCGCCCAGTCCGTGGCCCGCAAGATGGGGACCACCGTCACCCGGGCCCAGCTCTTCGAACCGGAGAAGAACCTTCCCATCGGGGCCTGGTACCTGGACTTCCTCCTCGATCGGTTCGAGCGCGATCCGTTCCTGGCGCTGGCGGGCTACAACGCCGGCGAGGGCGCGGTGGACCGGTGGCTCGCCGAGCGTGGGAACCGCCCGGTCGATGCCTTCGTGGAGGCCATCCCCTACCGGGAGACCCGCGAGTACGTGAAGCGGGTGTCCACGACGTGGCAGACCTACCGGCTGCTCGAGGACGCCTCTCCCCGCTTCCCGGACCTGTCCGCCTTCACCCTCGAGGCCGTTCCCTGACCGGGTGTGCCTGGCTGGATCTGCCCTCCCCTTGACGAGTGCGGGGACGGTGCTCACCTTGGGGGTGCCGCGGGCGTCCGACCCAACCGAAATACGGTTTGGACGCCTATGGAAATCGCGGTGCCCCACTGGGCGTGTGCCCGGTGACGGTTCCCGTTCCCAACCGAACCCTGGAGGCAACATGCTCTACGGATGGCTCGACTTCGACAGGCCCTGGGAGGCCATGGACGACTTCCGGCGCCGCATGGATCGGCTCTTCGACGACCTGGATCGCGAAACCGCTCCGGTCCGCGAGGGGACCTGGCCGCGCGGCGTGCTCTACGACGCGGGTGAGCACCTGGTCCTGCAGGTCGCCGTGCCCGGCCTCACCAAGGAGGAGGTCCAGATCAGCGGTTCCCAGGATGTCCTCACCGTTTCCGGCGAACGCAAGATGGCCGCGCCCGAGGGACACACCACCCAACGCAGGGAGCGCCTGCCCGTTCGCTTCTGCCGTTCCTTCGCGTTTCCCGTCAAGGCGGACGTGGAACACGCCGAAGCGGGACTGAAGGACGGGATCCTCACGATCACCGTCCCCAAGGCGCCCGAGGTGCGCCCCCGCTCCATCGCGGTCCAGGTTTCCTGACCCCATCCATCCCAGGAGGTTCACCATGTCCAACAAGCACGAGATGACCCGGCAGGACGAGCGCCTGCCCAGCAACCTGAGGGGCCGCCTGGTGGCCACGCCGCCGGTGGACATCTACGAGAACGACGAAGAGTACGTGCTCGAAGCGGACGTCCCGGGCGTGGCTCAGGACCGTGTCACGTTGCGCCTCGAGAACGGGGAACTGTCCCTCGAGGCCCAGTGGAGCGTGCCCGAGATCGAGGGTGCCACCGTGCTCGCCCGGGAGTTCCGACCCGTGGACTTCCGCCGTTCCTTCGTCCTCCCGGACACAGTGGATGCCGAGAAGGTCTCCGCCTCCCTGAAGGACGGCGTGCTCACCGTCCGGATTCCCAAGGGCGAGGCCGTCCGTCCCCGGTCCATCCAGATCCGCGCGGGGTAGCCACCGCGGGCGCAGGCCCTTCCCCGCGCCGGCGACGGACGTCCTATCCGGGTCGGGGTGCCTCCGAGAGGAGGGCTCCGACCCGGGCGTTCATCTCGGACGCGCCACGGATCGGGACGCTCTCGATGCACAGGGCGTGAAGCCCCGGAATCCGGACACCCCGCGCGAGATCCTTCTCGGTGGCCACGAGCGTCCGCCCCCCGGCCCAGGCCACCAGATCCCGGATCTCGCGCGCGGTCCAGGCGTGGTGGTCCGGGAACACGCGACGGCGCTCCACCCGCGCGCCCGTGGCCGCCAGCATCCGGAAGAAGCCCGCCGGTCGGGCGATTCCCGCGAATGCCGCGACGGGTTGCCCCGCCAGGGCCTCGACCGCCGTTTCTCCCTCGGGCCCGAGGAGGGCGGTCGCTTGGTACCGGGCCTCCACCACGAGCGCGTCGGGCGCGAGCAGGTGGCGCCAGTCCTGGGGGAAGGAGCCGTGGTGGACCCACACCACCTGCGCCCGGCGGATCGCAGCGAGGGGCTCGCGCCGCGTGCCCGCAGGGATCACCCCCCCCGCCTGGGGTTCTCTCCCGTCGATCACCACGACGTCCAGATCCACCTCCACGTCGCGCTGCTGGAACCCGTCGTCGATCACCGCCACCCGTGCGCCCAGCCGGGCGGCCTCGCGCACCGCGGCCAGCCGATCCGGGCACGAGATCGCGAGGAACCCGCGCCGCGCCGCGAGGGCGGTCTCGTCTCCCAGGAACCGCCCGTCCGGCACCGCCCCAGCCACGCGGACGTCGTTTCCTCGCGGCGCTCGCCGGTACCCACGGGACACCACGGCCACGGAAGCGTTCGGCCGGCCGCCAATCCGGCCGGCGATCCAGAGCGCCACAGGGGTCTTCCCGGTGCCGCCCGCGGCGAGGCTCCCCACCGACACCACGGGCACGGGTCCGGCCCTCCGCCGCCGTAGGACACGCCTCGAGGCGCCGGCCGCGAGCCACAGGGGCACGAGGGGCACCCCCAGCGGTCGGTGGATCGCCTCGCCCGGCACGGGCGCGTCCAGCAGGGGGGCCAGGACCCGAAGCGCCCGGTCCACGGCGCCCCCGGTCGGCAATGGCGCGAGGGGTGCCCCGAGCGCGGAGGACAGGGCAGCGCATAGGTCCCGGGGGTCCGGTGCCGGGAAGGTGCGCCTGCCCTCCAGCGCGGTGGCCCACACGTGGGGTCCATGGACGACCGGCACGCCCGCCCCGAGGGGCTCGGCCGCGCTGTGGCCGCCCACCTCGGGGTCGAAGGTGCCGCCCACGAAGGCCGCCCGCGCGCCGGCATAGAGCCCGGCCAGCTCGCCCAGGGTGTCGAGCAGCACCACGTCCACGTCCGGAGGCACGCGCCCGTCCGGCAGCGCGGTGCGGCGCACCCAGCGCACCCGCCGAGCGTCGAGGAGAGTCGCCACCTCCTCGAAGCGGTCTGGGCGCCGGGGTGCGAGCACCACCAGGGGAGGCGCGGGCAGGTGGGACGCAGCGTCCAGCAGGTAGCCCTCCTCTCCGGGATGGGTGGATCCGGCCACCAGCGCCGGGCGTGCCCACGACAGGGCCGGGCGAGGGGGAGTCGCCTCGAGCTTCAAGTCGCCGCACACCGGCACCTCGCCTCCTACTGTGGGCTCGAGAAAGGCGGCGTCCTCCTCACTCCTCGCGGTCCACGTCCCCACGCAGGCGACCATCTCCCGCCACAGGCCGGGCCAGCGGCGCACGAGGCGACGGGTCCCCTGCCCCACGCGTGCGCCTGCCACGGCCACGGGCAGGTTCCGGCGGCGGCACGCGAGCAGGAGCGCGGGCCACAGGTCGCCCTCCACCAGCACCAGGGCCCGGGGCCGCACGCGGCGGAGGAATCGACGGACGAGCACGCCCGCGTCGAGCGGAAGGCAGCCCGAGGCGTCGGCCCCCACATCCTGCCCGGCTCCGGCCGTACTCGTGGCGGTGCGCAGGAGCGGCAGATCGGGCCGAAGGGCACGTACGGCCGAGAGGAGGGCACAGGCCGCCCGGCCCTCTCCAAGGCTCGCGGCGTGGACCCACAACGCCCCCGGCTCCACCTCGGGGAGGGTCCAGGTCAGCCGGGCCGCCACCTGGGACCGCGTGCGGGGCTCGAGCGCCGCCCAGGCCGCGATGCCCGGCAGGAGCAGCCCCTCGACGGTCGTGGCGATCCCAAGCGCCCTCACGGGAGGGCCCCCGGGAGGTCCAGGAGCGCCTCCAGGTCTTGCTGGTCGGGCCGCCAGCGATGCCGGGCCATGTCGACCCGGTCGCCGCGAAACCGAACCCCCTCCTGCTCGAGGAGCGCACGCTGGAGGATCGGCCGCCCCGGCGCGCCCCCCCAGGCGATGGCCCCGGTGGCACGCAGCACCCGGTGCCAGGGGACGATCTCGTCGCGCAGCGCCGCCATGGCGTACCCCACCTGGCGGGCTGCGCCCGCCGCGCCCGCCAGCGCGGCCACGTCCCCGTACGAGGCCACCTTTCCCTCTGGAATGGCCCGCACCAGCGCGTAGACCCGCGCCCGGAAGCCTCGCCCCAGAGGGGTCATGCCTGTCGCTCCCGGAGGCGCGCGTAGACCCCACCCCCCTCGAGCAGGCCCTCGTGCGTCCCCTCCTCCACCAGCCGGCCGTCCTCCAGCACCAGGATGCGGTCTGCGCGCCGGACCGTGGAGAGGCGATGGGCGATGATCAGCACGGTCCGGTGCTCCATGAGCCGCTCCAGCGCCTCCTGCACCAGCGCCTCGCTCTCGGAGTCCAGCGCGCTGGTGGCCTCGTCGAGGACCAGGATCGGGGCGTCGAAGAGCAGGGCCCGGGCGATGCACAGCCGCTGGCGCTGGCCGCCGGACAGTCGAAGCCCCAGCTCGTCGATGCGCGTCTCGTACCCCTGGGGCAGGTCCTGCACGAACGCGTGGGCGTTGGCGGCACGGGACGCGGCCTCCACCTCCTCCGGCGTGGCACCGGGCCTCCCGAAGGCGATGTTTTCTCGTACGGTGTCGTTGAACAGGAAGGGCTCCTGGGTGACCAGGGCCACGCGCCTTCTCAGGTCGGCCAGCCGGTAGTCCCTCAGATCCTCGCCCCGGAGTCGGACCCGCCCGGAGGTCGGATCCCGGAAGCGGGGCACCAGGCTGGCGATCGTGGACTTTCCGGAGCCCGAGGCCCCCACCAGGGCCACGACCTGCCCGGGTTCCACCCTGAAGGTGACGTCCCGGACCACCGCTCCGTCCCCGTAGTCGTAGGACACATGGTCGAAGTCCAGCGTGCAGGGGCCCTCCGGGACAGGGAGCGCGCCTCGATCCGGGACCTCGGGCTCGAGGTCGAGGAGGGAGAACACGGTCTCGGCGCTGGCTAAGGACTGCTGCCAGAGGCTCGCCACCTGCGAGAGCCCCTTCAGGGGGTCGTTCATCAGGCCCAGGGCCACGAGAAAGGCCACGAGCGAGCCGGGCGTGGTCTGACCGGCGAACACCCGTTGCCCCCCGAGGTACAGCGCCGCCGCCACGCCCACGGCGGCGATGCACTCCACCACGGGCCCCGGCACCACCTGGGCCAGGGCCGCCCGGAGTTGGAGCCGGTACTGCTCGTGGTTGACCCGGTCGAACCGCTCCTGCACACGCGCTTCCTGCCCGAACGACTGAACCACCCGGATGCCCGTCGCCACCTCCTGCACCAGGGTCGAGAGTCCGGCCAGGTTGGTGAGCGACGCCCGTGTGGCAGCGCGCAGCCGCCGTCCGAACCGGTGGATGGGCACAGCCACGAAGGGCAGCACGCCCAGCGCGACGATGGCGAGCACCGGATCCATCGCGAGTGCCAGCACCACGAGCACGACGAGCGTGATCGGCTTCTGGACGACGGTGGCGAACCCGTTCACGGCGTACTGCACGTTGTGGGCGTCGGCCGAGATCCGGCTCACCATCTCGCCGGTCGGGGTGGACTGGTGCCAGCCGACGCCAAGCCTCAGGTATTGCCTGAAGAGTTCGCTCCTGATCCTCTCTACTACGCGAAAGGCGATGCTTCGTGTCAACGCTGCCCGGCCGATGTGGACCCCCGCCGAGACGCCGTAGAGGCCAACCAGGGCCAGCGGCAGGAGCATCAGCACCCGCTCGTCCTTCCGGATGAGGACGTCGTCGAGCACCACCCGGACCAGCAGCACGATGCCCGCGGGCACGTTGGCGGCCAGCACCAGCAGGACCGTGCCGAGCAGCAACCCCGGCCAGTGAGGCCGGAACAGGGATAGAAAGCGCCGGGTTCCTGGACTCACGGCGTCGGTCCACTGCCTGGATCCACCAGGCCGCGTACCTCGTAGACCTGCCAGCGGCCGGCCACGCGACCTCGCTCGTCCCGGGCCACGACCGAGTTGGGCCCCGCCCGATCCGACCAGTACCGGCCCATCCACCTGGGGGGTTGCGAGCGCCAGGGTCGGACCACGAGCGCGTGGTCCGCCAGGGCGTTCCGGGGCCACAGGTCGTACTGGCTGGGTCTCCCCTCCCCGGGCAGGACCTCGGCCCGGATCCGCCCGTAGAAGCGTATCCAGGACGCTTCCTGGTACCGGATGGCGTAGACCGGTTCGATGCCCCACGCCTGCACCGCCTCCCCCAGGACGCGGCCGGCCTCGACCTGGACCGTCGGGTCCCTGGGCAGATCCACGACCGGCCGCACCACGTGGACGAGCAGGAGGATCGAAGCCACGGCCCCCGTACCCACGCCGACCCAGGCCACACGCCGCCAGCGGGCCGAGAGGTGGCCGAGACCCAGGACCACGCCCACCCAGACCGGAGCGGTCCAGTTCGCCTCGGACCTCGCCAGGAGGGAGGCCCCGGCGAAGAGGAGAAAGGGGGGAAAGGAAGCCCACCACCACAGCCGGACGGCCCCGCGCTCGCGCCAGGCCACGGCCCAGAACGCCGCGGCGCACAGCAGCAGGAAGGGCCCGACCAACGCGGCCTGCCCACCCAGGAAGGCCAGGAGCCCTCCCCATCCCGGCGCCGGCTCGGTGCCCCCGATCCCCAGTCCGTGACGCACCTGGAACGCGAGGCTCACCCCCTCGTGGCCGAGCAACCAGGCCACGTGGGGAGCAACGAGGGCCAGGAAGACGAAAAACCCCAGCCAGGGCCAGCGGCTGCCCAGGTCCCGGGGTCGGCCCAGGGCCAGGAGCGGCGGCAGCAGGAAACCGGGGGCCTTGCCCAGGGCCGCCAGTCCTGCCCCGAACCCGGCCAGGAGCCACCAGGCGCCGCCCCGTGCGGCGCCCGCGAGCGCGAGGGCCCAGCCCAGGACCAGAGGCACGTCCGGCGTGGCGAGGGTCCCGCCGAGCACGAACAACGGCATGGAGCACGCCGCCGCGACCGTCAACCAGGGCCTCCGGGAGGTGAGCGCCACGGCAACGGCTGCCAGGGCCGCCAGGAGAACGGTCACGGCGCGCACGCCGCGCTCGTCGTCGCCCAGGAGGGCGGTCCCCAGGCGGATGGCCCAGGCCACACCGGGCGGGTGGTCGTAGTAGCCGGCCGCGAGGTCGCGGCTCCAGGTCCAGTAGTAGGCCTCGTCGGCCACGAGCCCGGGAAGCCCGGCATACCACAGGCGGAAGGCGAGGAGCACCACGACGAGGACCAACGGGCCGACCCACCCCTCGGCCCGATCGATTCGGGGGCCGGGCCGGTCCGGCTCGGCGGGCCGGCCGGGAAGGACGCGGAGCGAAGCGCGCCGGGAGGGGTCCATCGCTACCGCTGCCACCGGAACGTGGGGATCCGCCAGGCGGCTTCGAGGGCGATGCGGGCGCTCAACTTGCTCGTCCCCGAGGCTCTCCGGGCGAAGACGATGGGCACCTCTGCGACCTGGAACCCCGCGAGGACCGCCCGCCACGTGGTCTCAACCTGGAAGACGTACCCTTCGGACCGCACGGACCGGAGGTCCACGGCCCTCAGGCAGCTGGCGCGCCATGCCTTGAACCCGCCCGTCAGGTCGTGCTGGGGAAGTCCCAGCCAGAACCGGACGTAGCGGGTACCTGCTCGCGAGAGCCAGCGGCGTGCGAGGGGCCAGCCCTCGCTTCCCCCTCCGTCCATCCAGCGCGTCCCGAGGACGAGGTCCCCGTCCGTTTCGACCAGCCGGTCCACGTCCGCGGGATCGTGGGACAGGTCGGCATCCATTTGGACCACCGGGTCGAATCCGGCCTCCAGGGCGGCCTCCAGCCCCTCGCGGTAGGCGCTGGCCAGGCCCTGGCGCCGGCCCCTTCGGATCACGCGGACGCGCCCGGCCCCGGCCTGTTCGGCCACCTCGGCGGTGCCGTCGGGGGACCCGTCGTCCACCACCAGGATCCGTGCCTGCGGATCGCTCCGGAAGGTCCGGGTGTCGAGCAGTCGCCGAACGAGGACCGCTACGTTGGAGGCCTCGTTGAAGGTGGGGGTGACGACGGCGGTGGGCATGAGGGGAAGACCCCGGAGGTGTGGGGAATCTTGCCTCTCCGACGGGCTCGCGTCCAGGCCCGGGGTGGGGCCCGATGACCTCACCCCCCGAGCAGCCCCTCCACCCTGCCTTCGACCCAGTCCATCCGCTCGGCCTGAGGTTGCTCCGGCAGGCCCGGCATGCGGATGATCTCCCCGAGCAGCGGGACCACGTACCCGGCCCCAGCCGCGAGGAGCACGCGCCGGACGGTGATGTCGAAGGCCTCCGGACGGCCGACCACCCTGGGGTCGTCGGTGAGGGAGCTGGGGGTCTTGGCCATGCAGACGGGGAGGCTCGCATAGCCCAGGCGCTCGATCTCCCTAAGATCGCGCTCCGCTGCACGGGTGAACTCGACGTTCTCGGCCCCGTACATGCACTGCGCGATCCGGTTCACCTTCGCACGGATCGGGAGCGCCAGGTCGTAGAGCGGCCGGAAGGGCTTGGAGTGCTGCTCGGCCTGCTCCACCACCGCCTGCGCCAGCTCGCGGCCCCCCTCGCCGCCCGAGGCGAACACGTCCGCCACGGCGCACGGAACGCCACTCGCCTCGCAGGCTCGGCGCACCACCGCAATCTCGTCCTCGCTGTCGGTGGCGAACCGGTTGATGGCCACCACGGGCGTCTCGCCGAACAGGCGGATGTTCTCGACGTGCTTGTGCAGGTTCCCGAGGCCCCGCTCGACCGCTGCCGGATCGGGGATCGCCAGGTCTTCCTGCCGCGCCACGCCGCCATGGCGCTTCAGGGCCCGCATGGTCGCGACCAGCACCACGGCCGCCGTGTCGAGTCCCGCCTGGCGGCACTTGATGTCGTAGAACTTCTCCGCCCCCAGATCGAAGCCGAACCCGGCCTCGGTGACCACCCAGTCTGCGTGGGCGAGGGCCATCCGGGTCGCAATGACGGAGTTGCAGCCATGGGCGATGTTGGCGAACGGTCCGCCGTGGACGAACGCCGGCACCCCCTCCCCGGTCTGCACGAGGTTGGGCATCACGGCGTCCTTGAGCAGGACCATCATCGCGCCCACGGCCTTCAAGTCCGCTGCGGTGACCGGGGCGTCGTCCAGAGTCATGGCGACCAGGAGGCGGGCAAGGCGCTCACGCAGATCGTCCGCGTCCTTGGCGAGGCACAGGGCAGCCATGACCTCCGAGGCAGGTGTGATGTCGAATCCCGTTTCGCGGGGCACGCCCTCGAGCACGCCCCCCAGCCCGATGACCACGTTGCGCAGGGAACGATCGTTGAGATCGACCACGCGTCTCCAGTACACCCGCCTCGGATCGATACAGCGCTTGTTGTCGTGGTGGATGTGGTTGTCGAGCAAAGCCGCCAGCAGGTTGTGCGCCGTCGAGACGGCGTGGAAGTCTCCGGTGAAGTGGAGGTTGATGTCGACCGTGGGCACCAGGATCGAACGGCCGCCGCCCGTGGCCCCGCCCTTGAGCCCGAAGGTCGGTCCGAGCGACGGTTCGCGCAGCGCCAGGCAGACCCGCTCGTGGATCGCGGCCAGGCCCTGGGCCAGCCCGATGGATACGGTGGTCTTCCCCTCTCCCGCCGAGGTGGGGGTGATGGCCGAGACCAGGATCAACCTGCCCTGGGGTCGGTCCGATGCCTCGCGGGCCTCGAGGCGGACCTTGGCCTTGTCGTCACCGTAGAGCACGAGGTGGCTTCGCGCGATGCCCAGGTCTCCCGCGAGCCCGGCGATGGAACGGGGGGTCGGATCGGCTGCGGTCATGTCGTGCCTCCTGGAGGGTTCATGGTTCCCGGGGATCGAGCCCGATCCTCGGCGGGGTGGGTATCGGGGGCGCCGGGTTCGGGCCAGCCGGAGCCAGGCCGCCGAGAAGCGCCTCTGCGGCCCGTGCCGATGCGCCGGGGGCCCCCAGCCGTGCCCGGACCTCGGCGAGGTCGGTCCCTACCCCGGGATCCTCGGCCACGCGCAACAGGTCCTCGGCCAGGGCGCCCGGGTCGAGCCGCTGGAGGTGCTCGGGGACCCCGCGCCGTCCGATCAGGATGTTCGGCAGGGCCATGTGCTCGAGGTTCCGGGCGACCCGCCTCCCCACGGCCCAGGTGACCGGGTGGACCGCATAGGCCACCACCATCGGCACCCCCAGCACGCTGCACTCCAGGGTGGCCGTGCCCGAGGCCACCAGCGCGGCGGCGGCCTCCTCGACGGCCCCGGGCAGCCCATCCGTGATGCGAACGCCGCTGGCCTCGGCACGGGCGAGGAGCGCGCGGGGGACCGTGTTGGCCCGACCCAGCGTGAACCGGGCGCCCGGCACGCGGGCCCGCACGACCTCGACGGCCTCCAGGAAGACCGGGAGGAGCCGGCGGACCTCTTGGACGCGGGATCCAGGAAGGAGCGCGAACGTCCTCGGGTCCGGTGCCCGGCGCACCCCGGCCAGGCGGTCCAGGATGGGATGGCCCACCCAGAGCGCGTCGAGTCCGGTTCCCGCGTACAAGGCCGGCTCGAAGGGAAAGAGGCAGAGGAGCTGGTGGAGAGAGGCCGCCACCCGGGTCACCCGTCCCGGGCGCCAGGCCCACACCTGGGGGCTCACGTACCCGACGGTCCGGATGCCGAGCCGCCGCGCCCGCCGCGCCAGTGGGAGGTGAAAGTCGGGTCCGTCCACCACGAGCAACAGATCGGCACCCTCCCGGAGGGCCCTGAGCAGTGCCGCCCGCGCCGCCCGGAGCGGGCCGAGGCGACCCGCGATCTCCACGAGCCCGGCCGAGGCCACGTCCTCCACCCGGGCCAGGGGTCGGACCCCCGCGCCCCTCATGGCCGGACCGGCCAGGCCGCTCGCCTCCACCGGTCCCACGTTCCGAAGGGCCGTCACGAGCTCCGCGGCCAGGGAATCCCCCGACGCCTCCACCGCCGATACCACCAGGCCGAGCGGACGAGCGCCCCTGGCCCGACCCACCGGACGGTCGCGAGGCGGCGCGTCGCACGAGGACGCCACGGCGCCGACGTCGATGCCTCCGTGGACGACGGGGGGGGTCATGAACCCTCTCGGCCGACTACCCGGGCGGATCCCCGCCCGGGCGCAGGTCGGGGGGCAGGCCCTCGGCTTCCCAGGCGCGTTCCTTTCGATTCCGCTCGCGTGCCCTCCGGATCTCGCTCACCACGAGCCATCCTGCCAGCACGCCCATCGCACCCATGTACCATGGGTTTCCCGTGAGGCCTCAAGCACCGTGGCATCCGATGAAGGTCGCGTAGAGCACGCCGAGACCCCCACCCAGGACGACCCCGATGGCCCGGACGCCGGCTCGAGAGGCCAGGGAGGATCCGCTCATGGCGCGGGAGCCCTCAGGTTGTCGGCCTGATCGGCATCCTCGGGCGACCACACCTCCACGAGGTCGGCGGCCGCGTGGTAGAGGGCGGCGGATCCGGACAGGTGCAGCTCCGCGCCCCCACGGGCGTACGCAGCCTGCACCTCGGTCTCGTCGAACGGTTCCACGCCCACCGCCCGGGCGGCCTCCAGCTCCAGGGCGCCGCGCTGGGCGTCCACCCGCTCCGGCAACTCCACGCTTCCGAGGTAGACGGGCATCTGGGTCAGGTCGGGCCGGCCCGGCACGATCAGCACGACACGGCCCTCCGAGGCGGCGATGTTCACGCGTTCCGCCGGCGTGTCTCCGACGTACAGGACCGGCGAGGCCACCTGGCGCAGCCGGGCGAGCTTGGGGTCCACCTCCACCACCACGATGAGCCCTTCGGTCACGGGCGGGTGCCCGCGCATCCACGGGTAGTCGTGCGGCCGATCGAGCCGGAAGGGACGGGCGTAGAGCAGGGCGCACACCGCGTCCCCGTCGTCCACCGGCTCCACGGGAGGGGGGTTGGCCAGGCCCAGCGGCACCAGGAGGCCAAAGAGGAAAGAGGCGTTCATGGGACGATCTCCAGGTCGTCGAACCCGATGCGGCCCAGGGCGGATCCCACATCCGCGCCGACGTCGAAGCGCACCTCCACGATGTGAGTGAGGTCGAGGGGCGTACCGTCCGCCTGGAACTCGATCAGGCGCAGGCGGACGGTGGCGAACTCGTTGGCCCAGCCGCTGCCGCTGCCCAGCCCGTCGCGCTTGTAGGGGGTGGTCAGCCCGCCCACCACGCCGAAGTCGATGGAGGACCAGGCGCCCGATCCGTCCACGAGGGTGACCGTGAACGAGAGCGGTCCGTCGAGCGCCACCGTCCAGGGGTGTCGGGTCTGCTGGGCCGCGCGGAGGGACAGGAACCCGTACCCGCTCCAGTCCCCGAATCCCTCGGGGATCTCGAAGGAGAGCGAGTTCGCGTCCCCCTCGCTCCACTCGAGGATGCCCCCCCGGGTGGCATCCACCGTGTCCACGGCCTGGGTCATGCCGTTGTAGGGATCGCCCTCGGTCCACCCGAGGACCGAGTCGCGGTCGTCCAGCTTCCCCTCCCGCAGCACGTCCCCGTCGTAGGAGACGGAACCCCCGCAGTCCGAGATGGCGATGTCGCTGCCGTTCTGGAAACCCTCGAGCACGATCAGATCCCCCTCCCGGTCCACCCGGTACTGGTTCGCCACGACCGTGGTCTCGGCCAGGCTGGATCCGTGAAGATCGTCGTACAAGCGCGAGAGGTACTCCATGAGCAGTGGTTCGCCCTCGACACGGCCCTCCAGCAGGGCCAGCCACGCCGCCTTCGCCACGGCCTGGGCCTCCTCGGGTCCGATGAGATCGGGCCCCGTGCCATCGTCGAAGCCGCAGCAGTTGAAGTCGTTGTGGGATGCGCCCTGGACGTAGGTGACGTGCGTGTCGCCCGTGGCGGCCTGGGCGATGCGGAAGAACTGGCACTGCACGCAGTCGGGCCCACCGGTGACGTCGCCATCGGCCGCGCCCGCGATGAGGTGGTACGGTCGGTCGTGGGGATCGGACTCCGTGACGTCGTTGAACACGGTGGGGGCGATGCTGCTGATGAGCACGATGTCGCTGGGGGAGTAGGCGGTGACCTCGATGTCTCCCTCCACGAGGCGGTCGTAGGCCCTGACCACGCCCTCGCCCCCCCGGCTGTGCCCGATCCAGACGATGCGGTGGCCGTCCACGTGGCCCAGGAGCACGCCCCCCTCGATGTTGTCGAGGTTCTCGAGGAAGTAGTCCGTGTTCAGGAGCGTGGTGGTGGATGCCGTCTCGATCCCCGGCCCGGTGTTGTTCTGGTGGGACATCACCACGTAGCCGTGGGAGGCGAGGTGCTCGCCCAGGTAGTCGTACCAGGTGTAGTCGTGCCCGTTGCCGTGGGACACCACCACCAGCGGCACCTGCCCCATCGTGCCGATGTCCTGGGGGTAGTAGAGGACCTGCCCGAGCCAGGATCCCCCCGAGTACTGCGCCATCACCACCTTGTGGGGCCCCTCGGCGGACAGGTCCTTCACGGCGGCCAGGCCCACGGTATCGCCCCCGTCGAGGAGATCTCCGGGGCCGTAGGCGCCGTCCCGGTCGAAGTCGAGGACCACGTCGAGCGGGCGCGCCACCTGCCCGTCGGGGTCGAGGGTGCTCCAGACCTCCACGACGTTGGAGGCCACGGAGTCCCCCGCCACGGTCAGGGTCTCGACCGTGCCGGTCACATCCACGAGGGTGGGATCCGAGGCCCAGGCCTCGGCCTCCCGGTGCTCCACCACGTAGACGTCGGCGGCCAGGCCCACGCGATCCGCGAACCGGAAGGGGTCGAGGGCCACCCAGGCCGGACCTGTGGCATTGAAAGCATCCACGTAGGAGAACCAGGGGAACCCATCCCGCGGCACCCCCGAGAGGCCCGCCCAGTCCACCACTCGGACGTTCACGGTGTCCGACACCTCCCCACAGTCGCCGAGCCGGAAGGTCGCGGTGACCTGGCCCTCCGCGGCGGCCTCTCCACCGACGTAGAGGGTCGCGGGGAGCTCGCCTTGGGCAAAGGAAGCGGGCGTGGCGAGCGCCAGGCCGTCCCCGTCGAACAGCGACACCCCCGAGGCATCGACGATCACCATGGCTCCGGGCGTCGAGGACGTGAGGGTGAGGGCTCGCATCCGCACCAGGGCGAGCGGGCTGTGGAGGGGCGCCGCCGCGACGACGATGCCCGGATCCTCCTCGTCCTCCTCGCCAACGACGGCGTCCGCGAGGTCCACGTGGCAAGGCGCGCAGCCCACGCCCTCGATGCAGATGTCCTCCCCGAAGCACGTCTCCCGAGAGACCACGTCCCCGGCCTCGTCGCAGGTGACGGCCTCCTCGTCGATGCAGAGGACCCAGTTCGGCGTGAGGTCGCACTCGTCGGGCAGCTTCATGCAGCCCTGCCCCTCGACACACTCCCATCCCTCCTCGCAGGTCTCCCGCGAGGCTACGTCCCCGGCTTCGTCGCAGTGGACGGCATCCCCATCGATGCAGACGATCCAGCCCGGCGGCACCTCGTCGCAGGGGTCGGTGGGGCCGCTGTCCTCCGGAAGACCGGTCTCTTGGGGCGTTTCACCGTCGTCGCAGGCGGCTGCCAGCAGGGCGAGGGCGAGGAGGATCGGGATCGGTGGGCGCATGCGTCTCGGTAACATGCTCGGGCGCCGTGTCGTGGGGGGCGGTGCGGGGCACGACGTCCACGTGCGCCTCCAGGATCGCGACCCGGGCGTCGAGCCTGCGGACGACGGACAACAGGCCCGGAAGCTCCTTCAGGGAGAGGGCCGCGCGCCGCCAGAGGGCGTGGGCGAAGGCCGGGTGACCGGACACGCGCGCGCCGTCCGGGAGATTCCGCGTGACGGTGCTTGCCGCTCCGACCTGGACGCCGTCCCCGATCTCCAGGTGACCCAGCACCGAGGCCCGGGCGGCCAGCGTGACGAACCGGCCGAGCCGGCTCGATCCGGCGACGCCCGAGCAGGCCACGAGCAGCGCGTGTTCTCCCACCGTCGCGCCGTGTCCCACCTGGACGAGGTTGTCGAGCTTGGCACCCCGACGGACGCGCGTCTCCCCCACGGCCGCACGGTCCACGCAGGTGCACGCCCCCAGTTCGACGTCGTCCTCCAGGACGACCCGGCCCACCTGGGGGATCTTCACGTGGCCGTCCGGCGTGGTCGCGAACCCGAACCCGTCGGACCCCACCACGGCGCCGGGATTGAGCACCACGCGGTCGCCGACCACGCACGCCTCGCCCACCACCGCGCGGGCGCCGATCCGGCAGTCCCGGCCCACCACCGCCCAAGCTCCGACCACCGCACCCGGCTCCAGGCGCGTGCCCGGTCCGACCCGAGCGTGGGCACCCACCACCGCGAGGGGTCCTACGGCGGCGCCCGTCACGTCGGCCGTAGGGTCCACCACCGCCGAGGGATGGACGCCCGGCACCACCTCCGGGTACGGGTGGAAGAGCGCGAGGGCTCGCGCGAACCCGAGGTAGGGATCCGGGACGCGGAGGGTCGTGCGGCCGGGGGCAGGCGTGTGAGGGTCCAGCAGGAGGACGCCGGCCCGGGTGGTGGCGATGTGGCGTGCGTAGCGGCGGTTGGCCACGAAGGCCAGGTGCTCGGGACCCGCCTCCTCGATGCTCCGGATGTCGTCCAGGACGGTATCCGCGTCCGCTCCCGCTCCCACCTCCAACACGCCACCGAGGGACCGGGCCACGGCCGCGACGGTGACGCCCACCGGGGCCTCCGGGCTACCGGGCAGGATGCTTCTGGTTGTAGCGGGTGACGAGGTCCGTCGTGAGGTCGTCGAGGGAGGAGGAGTACACGACGTTGCTCTTTTCGAGGATGAGCGTGTATCCGCGCTCGCGCCCGATGGCCGAGGCCTCGTCGCGCAGCTTGGAGATCAGGCCGTCCATGATGCTCATGTAGGTGCTCTGGAGATCCTGCTCGGACTGCTGGGCCAGCTGCTGGAACTCGGCCTGGGCCTTGATGAACGCCTCCTCCTTGGCCGTCCGGGCCTGCTCCGAGAGCAGCGCCGACTGGTTGCGGAGCTCGGTCTGCATGGACGCCAGCGCCTGGCGGCGTCCATCGATGACCTTCATCTTCTCCTCCCGCATGCCCTCCAGCCGGGCCATGGCGGTGGTGCCCTCCTCGACCTGGTTGAGCGCCGCCTGGAAGTCCACCACCGCGATCTTCAGCTCCGCTGCGGACGCGGTGGCGGGCAGGACGAACAGGGCGACGAGCGCCAGGAACCGCAAGAAGATGCAGAGGCGGGACATCGCGAGACTCCGAGAGGCTTGGGACCGGCCCCTTGTAGCGCCGGTTCGCCTCGGGGTCCAGCCGGGGGCGTCGCTAGGGACGGTTCCGCTCCCAGAGCAGTCTCAAGCCGTCGAGCGTGAGGAAATCGTCCACGCGGTCGATCTCTTCGCTGTCCGAGGCCACCATGTTGGCGAGTCCGCCGGTGGCCACACAGGCGGAGTCGCCGCCCAGTTCGGCCTTGCAGCGCCGGGCGATGCCGTCGACCAGGCCCACGTAGCCCCAGTAGAGGCCCGATTGCATGGAGGCGACGGTGTTGGTCCCGATGGCCGCACGCGCCCGCTCCAGCTCGATGCGGGGCAACTTGGCGGTCCGCGCGTAGAGCGCCTCGGCCGAGATCTGGAACCCGGGGGCGATGGCGCCGCCGACGTAGTCGCCCTCAGCGTCTACGCAGTCGAAGGTGGTGGCGGTGCCGAAGTCCACGATCACCACGGGCGCCCCGTACCGTTCCCGCGCTGCGACCGCGTTGACGATCCGATCCGCGCCCACCTCCCTCGGGTTGTCGGTGTGGACGCGCATCCCGGTCCGGGTGCCGCGCCCGATGACGAGCGCGTCGACCTCGAGGTAGCGCCGGATGGCCTTCTCCAGGCCATACAGCAGGCTGGGGACCACGCAGGAGATGGCCGCGCCATGGACGTCTTTCGGACCCAGCCCCTGGAGTCCCAGGTGCTGGACCAGGATGAGCCCGAACTCGTCCGTGGTCCGGGGGCAGGTGGTGAGTCGCCAGTGATGGCGGACCTCCTCGCCCTGCGCCATGCCCATGACGATGTTGGTGTTGCCTACGTCCAGCACGAGCAGCATGGCCTTCCCCTACCGCAGCGGTGCGGGCTCGACGTCGCCGGCGAGGATCGCCTCGACCGCGCCTCCGTCGAGCCCCAGGAGCAGGGCGCCGTCCTCTCGGAGGCCGAGGGCGAGCCCCTCCCGACCCCCCGCGCGCACACGTCGTCCGAGGGTCGCGCTCCTCTGCCGCCACTGGGCGAGAACGGTTTCGCGTCGGTCCTCCACCTGGGTGAGCCGAGCCTCCATGGCGGGGACCACCCTGGCCAGGATCTCCCACCGGTCCAGCGCCGAGCCCCGGATCATGGCGAGGCTCGCGGCCGTGGGGATCTCTGGGGGGAACGACGGCTGGTTCACGTTGATTCCGACCCCCACCACCACGTACCGCACCGAGAGGCCCTGGATCTCGGCCTCGGCGAGCAGGCCCGCCACCTTCCGATCGCTGGAGTCCACGACGTCGTTGGGCCACTTGACCCGGAGATCCAGGGCCTCGGCCACGCCCAGCCCCGCCGCGAGGCAGAGGAGGGGCGTGTCCTCGGGCCGGGTGCCCGGGCGCAGCACCAGGGAGAGGTAGAGGTTCTGCCCGGGTGGGGAGTACCAGGCCCGACCCAGCCGGCCCCGGCCGGCGGCCTGCGCGTCCGCCACCACGAGGGTGCCCGACGGCGCGCCGGCCTCCGCGAGCCTACGGGCGTCGTCGTTGGTGGATCCGGTGGTCGCCGTCCAGTGTACGGGACGGCCCAGGCGGGAGGCCAGCATCTCGGCCATCGGGAGGCTCGGGCCCACTTCAGGCCTCCAGATCGAGAGCGAAATCCACCCAGCGCGCCCGGTGGACGAGCCCTCCCACGCTGACGAAATCGATGGGCACCTCGAGGGTGGCGAGTCGGGCGATCCGCTCTGGCGTCATCCCTCCGCTGGCCTCGAGCACGACGCGCCCGGCGAGCTCCTTCGCCAGGGCCTGGAGCGCGTCGTCGTCCATGTTGTCGAGCAGGAGGGCATCGGCGCCCGCGGCCAGGGCCTCGAGCGCCTGGTCGCGTCCCTCCACCTCGACCTGCACCTTGAGCAGGTGGTGGGTCCGGGCGCGCACCCGGCGCACCGCCTCGGCGATCCCCTGGGCCGCGACGATGTGGTTGTCCTTGACGAGCACGCCGTCGTACAGGGCGAAGCGGTGGTTTCGGCCGCCACCCGCCCGGACCGCGGCCTTCTCCAGGGTCCGATGGAGCGGCGTGGTCTTCCGGGTGTCCACCACCGCGAAAGCGCCTCGGGCGGCCTGCACGTGCACGCGCGTCCACGTGGCGATGCCCGAGAGCCGCATGAGGAAGTTGAGGGCGGTCCGCTCGGCGGTGAGCAGGGCCCGAACGGGCCCCTCGGCCGTACCGACGAGCCCCCCCCTCTCCACGCTCGTTCCGTCGGCCGCAGCCGGCGTGTACCGCGCCCCCAACAGGGCGAACACGCGCCCGGCCGCTTCCTGCCCGGCCACCACCGCGGGTTCGCGGGCCACCACGCGGGCTTTGCCCTGGAGGTCGCCCGGCACGCAGGCTTCGGTGGTGACGTCGCCCGGGCCGACGTCCTCGACCAGGGCCAGTCGGATCAGCTCGTCGAGGTTCACCGGTCGGTCTCCAGGAGGGCTCGGGCGGCTTCGAGCGCGGCCACCCGGTCACGGGCCGCCGCCCGCTTGCCGCGGAAGGACTCTACCACCTCGGCCGGTGCGCGTTGGGCGAAGCCGGGGCTCGACAGGCGGCGCTCGATCGCCTCCAGGTCCCGCGTGGTCTTCTCGATGGCCCTGTCCAGCCGGGCGCGCTCGGCCTCCACGTCGATCACGCCTTCCAGGGCCACGAAGGCTCGTTCCCCTCCCACCAGGATGGCGGCCGACACCCCCTCCGGTCGGCCGGCGGCGAGGAACCGGGTGACGTGGGCGAGCGTGCGCAGCGCGGGCAGGTGGCGGCCGAGGCAGGCCGCCCGCTGGCCGTCGGACTGGAGCGTAAGCCCGATCCTGGGCGACAGCTCCATCTCGCTGCGAATCCTGCGCACCTCCACGACGGCCTCTTGTAGCAGGTGGATCTCGTCGAGCACCGCCGGATCCGAGGGGAACTCCTCGGGCCGCGGAAACGGCGCCTGCATGACGGAGCCGGTGGTGCCGGGCAGGTGCTGCCAGATCTCCTCCCCCAGGAAGGGCATGATCGGGTGTACGAGACGGGCCACCGCACCCATCCCCTCGACGAGGGTGCGCCGCGCGGCGCGTCGGGCTCCAGGGGTGGCGTCGCCGTAGAGCACGCCCTTGGCCAGCTCGAGGTACCAGTCGCAGAGCTCGTCCCAGGTGAAGGCGTAGATCTCGTTGGCCGCGTCGTTGAAGCGGTAGGACTCGAACGCCTCCCGCACCCGTCGGACCGCCTCTCCCAGGCGGGCCAGGATCCAGCGGTCGTAGACCGAGGGCTCGACCGGGCCCTCGAGCCCCTCGTCGCCGAGGTTCATCGTCACGAATCGGAAGGCCTGCCAGAGCTTGTTGGTGTACCGGCGTGCGCTCTCGACCCGGCCGTCCTCCCAGGCGATGTCGGACCCCTGGGTGGTGGCCTGGGTGAGCGCGAAGCGGAACGCGTCCGCCCCGTACCGATCGATGGTCAGGAGCGGATCCACCGCGTTGCCCTTCGTCTTGGACATCTTCTGCCCCTGGGCGTCGCGGATGAGGCCATGGATGCAGACGTCTCGGAAGGGCACGCTCCCGGTGTGGTGGATCCCCGAGAAGACCATGCGGGCCACCCAGAAGAAGATGATGTCGTAGGCCGTGACGAGCACCGTCGTGGGGTACCAGCGTTCCATCTCCACCGTTCGCTCGGGCCAGCCCAGGGTGGAGAAGGGCCACAGCGCGGACGAGAACCAGGTGTCGAGCACATCCGGATCCTGCTCGATGCGGTCGGACCCGCAGCGCGCACAGGCTTCGGGATCCTCACGGGCCACCGTGATGTGACCGCACGCCTGGCAGTACCAGGCGGGGATCCGGTGGCCCCACCACAGCTGCCGGGAGATGCACCAGTCGGTGATGCCCCGAAGCCAGGAGAAGTAGGTGTTTTCCCACTGCTTCGGAACGAACCGCGTGAATCCGTGCTCCACGGCTGCCGTCGCGGGCGCCGCGAGCGGCTTCATGCGGACGAACCACTGCGTGGACACCATGGGCTCCACGAAGGCTCCCGAGCGCTGCGATCGCCCGATGGCCATGACGTGAGGCTTCGAGCCCCGGTCCAGTCCCAGCTGCGCCATGCGTTCCTTGACGGCCTCGCGGGCCTCGAACCGATCCATGCCGGCGAACGGACCGCCCTCGGAATTGAGCGTTCCGTCCCCTTTCAGGATGTTGACGAACGCGAGGCCGTGCCGCTTGCCCACCTCGTAGTCGTTGGGGTCGTGGGCGGGCGTGACCTTGACGGCGCCGGTGCCGAACGCGGGGTCCACGAGGATGGCATCGGCGATGATCGGGACCTCGCGTTCGCAGAACGGGTGGCGCACCGTCCGCCCCACGAGGTGGGCGTAGCGCGGATCCTCGGGGTGGACCGCAACCGCGGTGTCCCCGAGCATGGTCTCCGGCCGGGTCGTGGCGACCACGATCTCTCCCGATCCGTCGGTGAGCGGGTAGGCGAAGGACCACATCTCCCCCTGGATGCCCTCCTCGTGCACGACCTCGAGATCGGAAAGGGCGGTCTGCCCCACGGGATCCCAGTGGATGAGGCGCGTGTCCCGGTAGATCAGGCCCTGCTCGTAGAGGCGCACGAACGCCTCCCGCACGGCTCGGGTGAGCCCCTCGTCGAGCGTGAACCGCTCGCGCGTCCAGTCGCAGGACGCGCCCAGGCGTCGGAGTTGCCGGGTGATCGTGCCCCCGTAGGTGGCCTTCCAGGCCCAGGTGCGCTCCAGGAAGGCCTCCCTCCCGATGTCGTGGCGGGTCCGCCCCTCCTTCGCGAGCTCCTTCTCCACGATCCACTGGGTGGCGATGCCCGCGTGGTCGGTGCCCGGAATCCAGACCGTGTTGTCGCCGGCCATCCGGTGGTAGCGCACGAGCACGTCCTGCAGCGTGAGGTCGAGCGCGTGCCCCATGTGCAGCGATCCCGTGACGTTGGGCGGAGGGATCACGATGACGAAGGGTCTTCCGGGCGCCTCTGGATTGCCCCGGAAAAAGCCGGATTCCTCCCACCACGGGTAATACCGTTCGGCGGCCTCGTGAGGATCGTACAGGCGCGCCACGGGCTCGGTGGGATCGGCGGGGCCGGACATGGAGACCTCGAGAGGGGCGGGAGCGGGCGACTGTGTCGCGGGCCCCCCTAGTAGCGCCCCTTCCCGGAACGTCCACACCCAGCCCTCGACCGCCGTGCGCGCCGCTCCGGGTCGGGGATTCTATCGTGGATCGTCGCCGTTTCGAGGCCTGAGGAGCTGCTCCGCCACGGCCCGGCGCACCGCGTCCTCGAAGACCGCCCGCACCCTCCCCGGCTCGAGCAGCGCCTTGGCCAGGACCCCCTCGAGGGTCTCCGGGAGAACGGCCAGCACGGCTCGTTCCACCTCGACGTCCGGGGTGGCGGCCCTTGGAGGGAAGACCTCCTCTTCGGGCACGAAGGTGGCCAGTCGCTCCGACCCCACGAGGGGTACGAAGGTCGCACGCGACGGAGGGGGTTCGAGGAACTCCACGTTCGCAGGAGGAAGATCTTCCTCGACCAAAGGACCGTCGTCGCCCGGGGCGTCGGGGTCCTCCGGGGCCAGTTCCCCGAGCGCGGACTCGAGCTGAGCGCGCACGGCCTCGACGTCGAGCGGGCGCCGCACGCCTGCCGTGACGCCGCTGGCCCGGGCCCGCACACCGTCTACCACGTCGGCCTCACCCCACACCAGGAAGATCGGTGCATCCGGGCAGGTCTCGCGAACCCTGCGGGCCAGGTCGTATCCGTTGCCCCCAGGCAGGAGGAGCGCCGTGAAGAGGGCCGCGAGATCGCAGGAGCCGGCCAGGGCGATGGCCTCGTGGAAGCTCCGGGCGGGGAGCACCTGGATCGACGAGGGGTCCAGCGCGGCGCGCACGCTTCCCAACGTGTCGGGCTGCGGGTCGACGACCATGACCGTACGGGGCGGCATGCGGATCCAGTGCTCCGGATACCCTCCCCTATCCGGTACCGTTCCCATGGGCGGCACGTCGAGGGAGAACCCATGGCCGCCGCCAGGGCACACGATCCCGGGCCGGTGCTCCGGAATCGGCTTGCCTCCCGACCGTGACCGTGCGAACCTGACAGGGAGACGGCTCTCCTCCCGGGGGCGTGGCGGAACGGCAGACGCGCCCGACTCAAAATCGGGTGAGCATACGCTCTTGAGGGTTCGATTCCCTCCGCCCCCACCTCCCCGTCCGTCTCGCTGGGGCGCCGCGCCCCGGGGGCTCACCTCTGGAGGAACGTCGGCAGCTCCCCGGGCCACCGGGGTTGGTCGAAGGGCGGATCCACGTGGAGCCGGTGGGCCTCCCCCACCGGCACGTCCGCGAGCAGGGCGTCCAGGAATCGCACCTCTCCGAGCGGATCGAGATGGCCGAAGGTGCCGGCCCGCCCCACGCCCACGATGCCGAGAGACGCGAACGCGGCCCGGGCCCGGATCCAGGACGGGGTGGTGGCCAGGGACCAGCAGGGCTCATCCGCCGGCTGGCGTCGCACCACGACCCGGCCGGCGTTCAGGTGGATGCCGCGAATCTCCTCGAGCGCCGAGCGCGCCGCCGCCTCCACCTCGCGGTCGGTCGCCGTCCACAGCGGGTCTTCCGGGTCGAGCGCAGCGTGCAGCAGCAGGTGTCCGGCCAGGTCCCGATACGCGGGGAGCCGTCCCGGCCGCGTGATCCGGAAGAACGGCCCACCGTGGCCGACAAGGTGGACCTCGTCGGGCAGTTCGGCGTCCTCCGCGGGAACCAGCACCTGGAGCCCGTGCCGGTGCCCGAGGCGTGCCACGTGGATCCGGATGGGCTCCGGAAGCGCCTCTCCGAGCCAGGTGGCCACCTCGGCGGGCGGGCTGGCCACGAGAAGGGTGCCCTCCACGCGGGAGCGTCGGTTCCCGGCGAGCAACACGGCTGCCACGTGACCGTCGCGAACCACGAGCCGGCGCACCGGGAGGCCGGAGCGCACGCTCCCCCCCTTGGCTTCCACCTCGTGCCGAGCGCGCTCGAAGCGAGCGGACACGCCCTCGGAGGGGGTCACCCAGGCGTGGGCGGAGGCCACTCCGTGGTACCAGCGAGCCAGCGCGGCTCCCACCTGGTCGGGGGGCCCCCAGCGACGGGCGCAGTACGGTCCGAACAGCCCCTGGAAGAGAGGCTCTCCGTACCGCCAGGACACCCAGTCCCGGTAGGAGCGGATCTCGCTCCAGGAGCCGATCACGCCTCCCATGGCCTCCCGCGCCCGGACTCGGGCGAAGCCCCAGGTCGCGGCCCCGGTCGCGGACGGACCCAGGATGGAAAGCAACTGCCCAGGGCGAAGGGGCAGGCGGTGCATGCGCCCGCCCACGGCCAGCGCGCGCTCCGGCGCGGCGAGGGGCTCCAACGGTCCCAGGACGTCCTCGGCGAGCGGTCCTGGGGGCTCGGACGCCTCCAGCCGACCCGATCCCTCCGGAAGGTCCGGCGTTCCAACTGCACGTTCATCGGGGCAGATCCACGTGACGCGATGCCCGCGCTGCGCACAGGCCGCTGCCGCCCGGACGGCTCCGGCCGCACTCCCGACGACGACGATCTCACGTTCCATGTTGGGTGCCTGGGTGCCCAGGTAGCGCGGCCTGCCCGCCGAGGCGACCGATGCGCCCCAGATCGGGCCGGTGCATTAGAATCGTCACGGCACGGAGCCTCCATGCCCCTCCCCCACGATCGGATCGTCGCCGTCTCGGGCGCAGGCCTGTACGAGACCCACGCGCTGTCGGCCCACAGCCCGGACGGCGCGAAGGCCCTGTGGATACGACACACGCTCCTGCGCCCCCTGCACCGCCCTCCGACCGTCGAGATCAGGTTCGTCTGGTTCGAGCGTGGCTTTAGACCTCGCGTGGTTCGGGCGGACCACCGCTGGGAACGTTGTGAGCTCGAGGAGGGTCCCTCCATCCGGGGACCGGACCTGGCGTTCTCCCCAGGACACGCCTCCGGATCCGTCGGGGGCATCTCCTGGGACCTCGAGATCCGCGGCGGGATCTCCCCGATTCTCCATCTCCCCTACCGCTTCCTGTACGACATCCACTGGCCTCGCAAGAAGATCTGCACGCCGTCTCCCGGGGTCCGCCTGGACGGTCGCGTCACGCTCGACGGGCACCCCACAAAGGTCGAGGCCTGGAGCGGATCGAGGGGGCACTCCTGGGGCGGAGAGCAGGCCGCGAGCTGGGCCGCTGGAACGTGTACGGTCTGGGACGACGCCACCCCGCGCGTGCTCGACGGCTTCACCGCTCGCATCCGCATCGGGCGCGGCCTTTCCTCTCCGAGCCTCACGTGCCTCGTGATCCGGGATCCCGCCGGAGACCGGGTGCTCAATGCACCCCGCCACTGGCTGCGCCACGCCCGGTTCGAGGCCACCGCATGGGACGTCCGCCGGGACGACGTCCACCTCTCGATGGCCTGCGAGCCCACGGACCTCGTGGGCTTGAGGCTCGAGCAACCCCGATCCGGCGAGGGCTACGCCTATGCCGCCTGCCACGCCCGGGTCACGCTCGAGGTCGGGCGTCGGGCCGCCACGTCGTCGTGTGGAGGGCTCGAGACCTTCTTTCCGAAGCCTGTGGCCGGCGTGACGCTCCATCCTCCCGCCTCCTGGTCGGCGGACGACGGACCCTACGACAGCGCACGGTACGGCCTCTGACCGGGGTCGCGGAAGCCGCCGAAGACCTACGTCTCCGATCCGGTCGGATCCACGCGGGGCGGCAGTTCCCTCGGGATCCGCTGCAGGGGCGGCCCCGGGAGGATCTCCACGATCGTCCAGCTGCACACCCCCTCCCGACAGCCACAGGCCTGGAGCGCGCCGAAACAGGGCAGCACCTCGCACGTGGTGATCACGTCCGGCGCGCGGACAGCCGTCGTGCAGACCTCGGACGAGCACCCGGCCACCGCGCAGTCGGCATCGGTGGTGCACTCGCCCGGCTCCTCCGGACCCTCCAACCGATCGCGGCACTGGGCGTAGAGCAGGGCCGGGGTGACCGCTTCCACGGCGACCGGCGCGGGCTGGGCCGCAGGTTCGGGTGCGGCAGGGTGGTTGCACCCCAGGACCAGGAGGCACGACAAGATCGCGGGCATGGGTCACCTCTCCCGGTTCCCTAACCCGGCCCGGGATCGGTCCAGCACCCTACAGCCTACCGTCTACAGCCTGCTGGCCCGCTCGAGGCCCTCCCGGTACGCGGACACGAGCGGGCACAGCTCGACGGCCTTGGAGAAGCAGAGCATCGCCTCCTTCCGATCCGCCTTGAGCAGGGCCATTTCGCCCTTGCGGCCGAGGATCTCCGCCGATCCCTCGATCTTTGCCTTCTCGACGACCTCCTGCCGGTAGGTCCGGCGCCGCTTGTCGTCCGACAGAAACGCGAGGGAGGTGTCCACGGCCTCGCGGATGGCCGCGAGCTGTACGACGAGGTCCTCGGGCAGGTGGGCGAAGTCCGCCGGGTCGTACTCCCGGCGGACGCGGGCGGCGCCCTCGGCCACCTCCTCGCCCAGGCAGATCCAGTGGATCTCCAGGATCTCGAAGTGGGTCGCGGTCTGGAGGAGCCGGGCCTTCTGCCGGATCCGGTTGCCGATGCGATCCAGGTACCGCTCCCGGGTCTCCTCCTCCCGGTACTCGAGGAACCCCATCTCGTTGAGGGCGAAGACCACCACCGAGGTCTCGGTGCGACTCAGGTTCGATCGGGAGAAGAGCTCCCTCAGTCTCCAGGCGTTGGAGCGCACGATCTCGAGAAACTTCTTCTCCTGGGGCGTGAACCGGATCTCCGCCAGCACGAGGTCCACGTCCGGGGCGACGAACACGTAGCGGTCGAGGTTGGGCCGGTGGACCGCAGCCATGTCCTCGGCGGAGAGACTCCGTGCGTGCTGGGCGAGGGCCCGCAGGAAGATGGACGGTACCTGCAGGGGGGGATTGACGAACCGCTCGGGCAGATCCTCCAACCCGAAGAAAGCCCAGTACCCGTCGCGCAGGCGCATCACCCTCTGGAGGGCCGCCTCCACCTGCTTCTGGAGGAGCAGCACGAGTTGCGGAAAACTCAGGAGGCCCATCTGGATGAGCGCCTCTCCCTGCCGGATCCCCTGCTCCTCCATCAGCCGGAGGCTCTGGGCGAGTTGCTCCTGGGTGATCCGGCGGGCCCGGAACAGGAGCATGCCGAGCACGAGTTCGGGGTCGACCGGCTCGCTCCGGAAGCCCACGGGTCCTCCGCGATGCCAGAGCCCGAACCACCGGGGCCCCTCCTGCGTGACCACGACGAGCAGGCCGGTGATGCGCCGTATGGCGATCTCCACGAGGGAATCGCGCAGGGAACGGTCGCCCATCGGTCCGTCCACGAGCGGTTCGTCCTCGGAGACGTCCGGGACGAGGTGCCCCCGCGGACGTGGCCCCGACGCGTACACCCCCGAGGCCGAGGCTCCCCCTGCCAGAACCCGGCGTTCGAGGTGCGCTCGCTTCCGCTCCTCCTGGGCGAGCCTCGCCTCCACCAGGTCGGCGGGAACCACGTCCCCCCGGGCCACGAGGTGGGCCCGCACCTCGCGGGCCGCCGCGAGCAGCCCATCGATCCGCGCCTTCACGTTCGGCGGCAGAGACGACAGCCTGAGACCGATCGTTCCGTCGGGCCCTTGCGACACGACCTGGGCCTGCACGGGACCCACGCGCCCGACGAGCGGAAGCAGGAGGTCGAGCTTGATCTCGGGAGCCGGGTCGTCGTCCAGATCCGCGCGCCGGATCGCGAGCGCCCCCTTCCCCAGGGTGCCCTCCCACTCCTCGAGAAACTCCCCCATGCCTGAGAAACGGCGGGTGGCGTGCCGGACGGGCATGGCACCTCCCTGGGGGGACAGCCCAGATAACCGGGCGCCCGCCCGGCGGGCTGTCCGCTTGCCCACCGTGATAGGGGGGCGCCCGTTCGTGCCCACCCCCGTCCGAGAGGCCCCACCATGGCCACGTTCGAGACATCCGACTTCCGCAACGGGCTGAAGGTCGAGATCGACGGCGATCCGTACACCATCACGTGGTTCCAGTTCGTGAAGCCGGGCAAGGGGAACGCCTTCACCCGGACCCGGCTCAAGAACCTCCGCACCGGTTCGGTCATCGAGCGCACCTACCGCACCGGCGAGACGGTGAAGGCGGCCGAGGTGGAGGAGTTCAGTGCCCAGTATCTCTACAATGATGGAGAAACCTGGTTCTTCATGAACATGTCCACGTTCGAACAGATCGGGCTCAGCGTCACTGCCCTCGAGAACCAGGCCGGATACCTGACCGAGAACCTCGAGGTCCAGCTCATGTTCTTCCAGGGGCGTCCGGTCGCGGTCACCCTGCCCTACTTCATCGAGTCCGAGATCGTGTACTGTGAGCCTGGCCTGCGTGGGAACACGGCCACGGGTGCCACCAAGCCCGCCACGCTCGCCACCGGGGCCACCGTGCTGGTCCCGCTCTTCGTGAACCAGGGCGAGCGGATCCGGGTGGACACGCGCACGGGCGAGTACGTCTGCCGCGTCTGACGCTGCCGGCGTCCGGAGGGGTCAGGGGCGTCTCAGGCCGGCGAGGAGCGCGTCCAGGCGCTTGCGGGTCTGGTCGTCGAACCGGTAGTCGACCCACATGCCCTGCCGGCCGTCGGGCGACCCTTCCGTTGCGTGGGACCGGACCACGCCCGGGAGGATCAGGGTCTCCGTGAGCCCGGGCGCGCTGACCTCGAACACGCAGGCCCGGCCTATCGCGACGGGGTTCCGGGTGTGGACGAAGGCTCCGCCGCGGGCGAGGTTGTGCGTGAGATCCGCACCGAGGGCATCCACGCTCCGGTAGGTCATCTTGACGCGCGCCGGCTTGCGGGCGCGAATGGGTTCGGGGTCGGCCTCCGGTACGTCCGGGGGCTCGGGCGTCCCGCTGGGATCTGCGGCACCGGGATCCGGCCCGGGCTCCTCGAGAAGCGGCGCGTCGGGTTCGGGCATGGGCGTCTGCCGGTCCTCGTCGTCGAGGAAGGGCAGGGCCCCACCGGAAGCCTCCGAGAGGAGATCGAGGGGCGTGACGTCGTCGTCGCCCAGGGGCATCACGTCTTCTTCCCTCGGCGTGCCCGGCAGGGTCCGTTCCGCGTCGCCCTCGTACCGCAAGAGCCCCTCCACTCCCCCGTAGTCCTGGATGTCGCCCTCGTCCTCCTCGTCGCCCAGGGGCAGGAGCGTGGACTCCTCCATCTCGAAGGGCGGGAACACGGCCTGGGGAGCGACGGGCGGCGGTTCGGCGTCGGGGGGAGCCCCGCTGACCTCGGGCCGGTCGCGGTCCACGAGCCGTACGTCGCGGACTGCTTCTGCGGCCCCGTCGGCCGGGCTCGTCGCCGGGGTCTCCTCGCCGGCCTCCGCCGAGGGTGCGACCCTGCGCCTGAGCACATCGAGGAGAGACCGGCGGCGGCGAACCCGCACGCCGGAGGCGAGGCTGGAATCCGTTCTTGGGGATCCAGAGGCGGAGGATGGGGGTACCTGATCGCCCTCCACCGTCACCTGGGGCACGGGGGCCTGGGTGGACCGATTGGCCACGTCCGCGTAGTTGCGGATGGTGATCTGCTTTCGTTCACCCGTTGCGGGGTCCGCGGCCTGGACGTGGAGCATTCCGTTGGAGTCGAGACGGAAGGTGACGTTGACCCTGGCTTCCATGCGCGGCGCGGGCCGGATGCCCTCCAGGAGGAACTCGCCCAGGAACTCGTTCTGTTGGGCCTTCAGGGCCTCTCCCTGCCGGACGGTGATCCGGACGCGGTCCTGGTTGTCGTGCACCGTGGCGAACGTGCGCGTCCGGCTGGCGGGGATCTTCGTGTTCCGCTGAAGGATGGGGGTGAAGAGCCCCCCGGCCGCATCGATCCCGAGGTCGAACGGCGTGACGTCCAGCAGGATGGGCTCGGCCGTCGCGCCCTCCTCCAGGGACGCCGCATGGATGGCCGCACCGATGGCCACGACCTCCTCGGGGTGTACGGAGCGGTTGGGCTCCCGCCCGAACAGGCCGGAGACGGCCTCCCGGATCTTGGGCATGCGCGTCTGTCCGCCGACCAGGATGACGTCGTCGATCTCTCCGAAGGCGAGCCCGGCGTCGGTGAGCGCCCGTCGCGTGGTCTCCAGGGTGCGTGCCACGAGGTCATCGACCAGGGACTCGAGGGTGGCCCGGGACACCACCATCTCCAGGTTCGAGGTCCCCGAGATCCGCGGGATGAGGAGGGTGGTGCGATCCGTGAACGACAGCTCGCACTTGGCCCGCTCGGCGGCGTCCTTGAGGCGCTGCAGGGCGCTCCGATCCTGGCGCAGGTCCACCCCGTGTTGGGACTGGAAGGCGTCTGCCAGGTGGTCCACGAGGCGGAAATCGAAATCCTCGCCGCCGAGGTAGGAGTCGCCCCGGGTGGCCATGATCTCGTAGTACCCGCCGGAGATCCTCAGGATGCAGACGTCGAAGGTGCCGCCTCCGAGGTCGAAGACGACCACCGTGCGCTCGAGGTCCTTCCGGTAGCCGTAGGCGAGCGCCGCTGCCGTCGGCTCGTTCAGCAGGCGGTGGCACCGGAGACCCGCCATGCGGGCCGCGTCGAGGGTGGCCTGTCGCTGGGCGTGCGTGAAGTACGCCGGCACCGTGATGACGGCCTCCTCGACACGCTCCCCCAGGGCGCGCTCGGCGATCTGCTGCGCCACCTGCAGGAGGATGGCCGAGATCTCCGGGGGGGACAGGGACTCGTTCCCCAGCCTCATGCGGACGCCCCCGTCCGGTGCCGCTTCGATCTCGTAGGACACCCGTTCGCGTGCGTTCTCGACCTCGGGGGCGTCCCAGCGCCGCCCCATGAGTCGCTTGATGGCGTAGACGGTGCGCTCCGGGGCCGAGAGGATGAGGCTCCGGGCCGCGAGCCCCACGATGTACCGGCCCTCGCCCTTGGAGGACACGCACGAGGGCAGGACCTTGTAGCCCTTCTCGTCCTCCAGGACCTTCGGCCGGCCGTCCACGACCACGGCGACGGCCGTGTTCGTGGTGCCGAGGTCGATCCCGATGGTCCTGCTCATGTGCGGCCGGCGCTTGGTGGGAGGGGGAGTCTAGCCCTCCCATCGGTCCGGGGAAAGGGTCGGGTACGAACCCGCCGGGTCAGAGCTGTCCGTTCCTGTCCGGGGTCGGCGGGGGCGGTTCCTGGGGGCGAGGCTCCCGGGTGCGCAGTCTCTTCGTGGCTGCCTCGATCTGGATCGCGACGCCGGGAACCACCTGGAAGGGAATGTCCCCGAGGACGTACGACCCGGAGGGCAGAAGACCCTCGAAGCGCCCTTCGTTCCGCAGGCGGGTGGCGGCGAACTCCACCGCCGCTCGCTGGTCCGGGGCGAACGGCAGGGCTTCCGCGCGCAGCTCCACGCCCTTGGGGGGGTTGGTGCTCAGGACCACCTTTCCGTACAGGGTGTCCAGGGCCCACAACCAGTCGACCACTTCCTTGGAGGCCTCGAGCACGGCGGCCTTCCTCAGACGCTCGTACGAGGCGGCGGCATCGCCCAGGCCCCGTGCGGCGTAGGCCCCGTTGAGGAGGTCCCGGAACTCGAGCGCCACGGCGAGCGCTTCGCAGGCCCGGAACTTGTGCTCGGCGCCCACCCAGATCTGACGCTCCACCAGGCGTTGGAGCTCGTCGGAGAGGCGGTGGTGCTCGGCGGCCACCACAGCGGGGTCCGAGTTCGCAGGCGCCTCCTCCCTTCCGGCCAGGGCCGACAGGGCTGCCAACAGGATGCAGATCGAGGGACCGGTGGGCATCGCGTTGCCTCGTGGATCTCTTCCTCTATCCTCCGACCCGGACCGGCGCCTCCATCATCCTCTCCCGGCTGCCCTCGCGGGCGGGCTCCGTGCTATGGAGAACCGGTCCAGCGCCCTGTGCGCCCTCTCCCCTCCCACCGCATTGACCCTCCTCCCCTCCGACCCGGCCTGCGCCGGGCCCTTCCAGACGGCTTTCTGGCTCACCCTTCCTCACGGTGTCGCGGTCGGGATCGCGCTCCCGGAGCACCCCGGCGCTGGGGGGCAGGCCGTACCCGAGTCCGTACTGGCTCGCCTCCTGCCCGAGGAGCGCGCTATCGCACGCACCTTGAGGGGCCATCGTGTCCTCCGCTGGGTGGGCGGCCGGCTCGCGCTGCACGAGGCGCTGCGCCACCTGTGGGCGGATCCGGTGCCCCTCCTGCCGCTGCCGGGTGGCGGCGTGGAGGGTCCCCCGGGATTCACCGTGTCGGTGAGCCACAAGCGGACGCTCGCGGTGGGCATGGCTGCGCGATCCGCAGGCGGCACGCTCGGTGTGGACCTGGAGGACGTGATGCCCACACGTCTCCACGTGGCGCCGGTCGTCCTGAGGCCCGAGGAGATCGACCTCGTACGCCACCTGTCCCCCGAGCGCCGCTGGCTGTCGATGCTGGTCCGCTTCTCGATCAAGGAGGCCCTCTACAAGGCCCTGTTCCCCCACCTGTCCCGCTTCGTGGGCTTCCAGGAGGCCTTTGTGGTGCTGGCTCCGAACGGCTCGGCCCGAGTGCAGTTGTCCCTCGAGGGCCAGGAGGGTCCCTTTCGGGTAGAGGCACGCTACCACTGGCTCCCAGGCCGCGTGCTCTCGTCGGTGCGCGTGTGGCCCGAAGCGTCCCGGTCCACGCAGCAGAGCCCCGCGGGCGCCGCGTCCGGCCTCCCCGACGACGCCGGGGGAACGGCCCAGGGCAATGGGTCTCTTGCACGCGGAGGCCCTCTCTCCTACACTGACGCACCCCCGCACCCGGAGCACCTCCATGGCTGACCCGAACGTCTCCTCGATACCCTCCCTGTACAAGCGGTGGAGGAGCGGCGAGGGCGAGGCCGGTCAGGAGATGGCCCAACGGTTCAGCGACTGGTACTACGCCCTCACCGCGTCCCGCCTCGGCGAGCAGGCGGGCCGGGATCCCCTCCAGCGCTCCTGCGAACGTTTTTCCCAGGAGATCCTCGCGATTTCGAGTGCCAACGAGTTGGTGGAGTGGGCCCACGGCGTGGTCGTCTCCGAGATGGAACGTGCCGGATCCCGCATCCGGGGAGGCGACTTTCCCAGCACCCTGACCCAACGCCGGCCGCCCTCCGAGATCCTCGCGGGGGCCTGGAAGGATCTCCCCCGAGAGAGCCTCGCCCTCTTGTCCCACGCCTACGACGCCTCCTACTCCATGGACCAGATCGTGCAGGAGGCCGAGGGCATGGGCGGGTACCCCGTCGCCGTCCTCCAGGCCCGCCTGGACCTGAAGCGCTGGCTGCGCGATGCCTGCGGCGTTCCGTTCGTCGTCGTGCCCGACACCCCGCACCTCGACTCCGCACCCCTCCCCGTGTACGAGGCGGGTCGGATGACGAATCCCAAGGAGGAGTCTCGCTTCGAGCGCTGGCTGCTCACGCGGGAGGACCAGTGCCGCGACATCGCGGAGTTCGCACCCTTCGCCCTCTCCATCCGTAGCGGCTCGCTGGCTCGTTCGGCCCCGCCCGCAGCGCCCGAGAGTGCGCCCCCCCGGCGACCCGCCAGCCCGCCGCCTGCCCGACCGGCGGCCGGGGCCGCGCCCCGACCCGCCTCCCCACCCATGAGGGAGACCGCACCCACCTTTCCCGAGCGCAGGCGTTCCCCCATCCTCCTCTTCGGCGGCCTCGCCTTCGTCGTCCTGGTGGGGATCCTCCTGGTGCTCCTCATCGCGTTGCGGTCCTGAGGCATGTCCGATCGCGACCGATCCGAACCTGCCGTGTGGGGGGTCGATCGGGCCTCCCTCGCCGCCATGAGGTTGTCCCGGGTCCGGCAGGCCTACGAGGCCGAGGACCTGTGGACCGCCGTACTGGAGGCCGAGGAGATCCTCGACGATAAACCCGACGACGTCGAAGCCCTGGAACTTCTCGGAGACGCCGAGCTGGACCTGGGCCACGGCCGAGAGGCCGAGCTGATCTTCGCGCGGCTCCGAGGGTCCGACGAACGCAACCCGACCTACCTGTCGGGCCTCGCCATCGCACGCTTCCTGTCCGTGGACTTCGAGGGCGCCCTGGCGGCTGCGACCGCCGCGCTGGCGATCTCCCCGGACGACGCCGAGGCCCATGCCTACGCGGGGCTGTCCCTGGAACGCCTGGGTCGGTACGAGGAGGCGGCCGGCCACGTCTCGGAGGCCGCCCGGATCGATCCGGAGGGGTTCCCTTCCCCCCTTGCGGTCGAGGACGTGTCCTGGAACGGGCTCCTGCAGCGAGCCTTGGACGGTCTCCCCGAGGCCTTTCAGCCCTTCTACCGCCGCGTCCCGGTGGTCTGGCACCACTACCCGGACCCGGCGGTCCTGCGTGCCGCCGATCCCCCGCTCTCTCCCTTCTCCCTTGCTCTCTACGAGGGCACACCGCCCCCGGAAGGCGAGCCCCGGGTCGACCCCCGGTCGGTGCGCGCCTACCGCGGCAACCTCCTGCGGTTCGCACGGGACATGGCCCGCCTGGAGGAGGATTTCTCCCTGGCACTGGCCTTCGAGGCCGCAAGTTGGCTGGGCATCGAGCTTCCCCTCCGCCTGGAGGCCGGCCGGTGAGGGTCACCATCCTGGGCAGCGGCACCCATGTCCCGGATCCCGATCGGGGTCCGGCCGGCTTCCTCGTGGAGGAGGGCGGAGCCCGCGTACTGGTGGACGGCGGTTCAGGCACCATCGGGCGCCTCGCGCGGGCGGGCGTGGACGCCCGGGACCTCGACGCGCTGGTCTATACCCACCGCCATGTGGATCACTGCGCGGATCTCGCGCCCATCCTCTTCACGCTCTGCGTACCGTCGGCCACGGTGCGGACGCGCGAACTGCCCGTCTGGGCCGGAGAGGGCTTCGCCTCCTTCCTGGCCGCTCTCCAGGCCGCCTGGGGTTCCTGGATCGTTCCCTCGACCTTCCCCCTCCGGGTCGTGGAACTGCCGCTCGACGGCCCGGGTCGGGCCGACCTCCCCGGAGGGCTCGTGCTGGACACCCTTCCCGCCCTCCACTCAGCGGGCGCGCTCCACCTGAAGTTCACGGCTCCCGACCGCCGAACGGTCGTCTTCTCAGGCGACACCGCCCCTTCGGCGGGCCTGGTCGATCTGGCGCGGGGCTGCGACCTGCTCGTCTGCGAGTGCTCTCTCGAGGACGGCCAGGACGTTCCCGGGCACCTTGCGCCAACGGACGTGGCCGCGCTGGCGACGCAGGCCCGCCCCGGGCGGCTGGTGCTCACGCACATGTACCCGCGTGAACATCCCGACGGAGACGTGGTTCGAATCGCGTCCACCGGCGTGCCCACCCTCCGCGCACGGGATGGGGATGCCTTCGACCTGTAGCCCGATCCTCCTGGCCGCCATCCTCTGGGGGGGCGCCTGCAGCCGGGATCCGGCCCGGGCACAGACCGATCGCGAAACCTACGTGGCCCTCCTCCGCAGCTCGGACACGCCCATCGCTGAGCGCATGGATCGGTGCCTGGAACTTGCGGATCCGGCTTTGCGGAGCGACTGCGCCCTCGTGACCGCGGAGGCAGCTCCGCGGCAGGGCGCAGGCCGCATCGAGGCATGGTGCGACCGGGTCCCGGCGGGCACATGGCGTGACGAGTGCTGGTTTCAGGCCTCCGAGCAGGCCCGTCGCGCGGGCGACTGGATGCGCGCCTTGGCCCTGTGCCGTGAAACGGGTCCGTTCTCCACGGACTGCAGGCAGCACCTCTGGCAGCTCGCGCTCCATGCCAGTGTGCCGCCGGAGGGCCCGGCCGGCTTCGCCACCCACCTCGAGACGGCTCGGGAGGTGTTCGAACGGTTCCGCCCCCTGCTCGCCGAGGATCCGGAATTCGAGGAGCGGTTCTGGCTTCGGTGGTTCCAGGAGGGATTCGAGCAGGGCCTCGGCCTCGACGTGTCCGCCTGCGATCCCCTGCCCGTCCGGGACGCCGCACGGTGCCGACTCGCAGCCACCCACGTCTACCGGACCCGCCTGGATCGATCCCTGCTCACCTCCGCACCCAGCCTGGCCGGGTTCTGCGACCGAGCGACCAAAGACCCCACGGTCGCGGGCGTCCTGGGATTCGAGTTCGGCCTGGTGGAGGGGAATCCGGGCAGCATCGCCACGCCTTCTCCGGTGCTGGACGAGGTCGTCGTCCAGGAGTACCGTCGCCTTTGCGACGCGCCCACACCTACCGGACGTGCGCGCCCACCCTGAGCGCGGCTCCCACGAGCCACCAGTCGTCCAGGGCGCTGCCCGGCTCGGTGCCGGGGCCCCGGGCGCTGCCCCAGGAGGCCCGGATCGCGAGGTCGAGGAAGCCGGGGTTCGACGGGTGCCCCACCCGGCGGCGGGCCCCCGCCTCGAACGTGGCCATGGGCACCGCGTACGACGCGCTCCAGAAGTCGTCGAGATCCAGGCGCCCGAACCCGACGGATGCGAGTCCGCCCCACGTCGCCTGCGGATCGGGCCGGATCGCCACGAGCATCCCCCAGTGGACATAGGAGAACGGGAACACCCGCACGGCCTCCTCACCCACCTCTCGCGCCTCCTGCCGCACGATCGCGCTGCCCTCGGCAAAGAGGCTGGCACCCACCCTCGGTCCGGGGATGTCCCGGGAGTCGGGGAAGGCCTCGAACCGGACCTGCCACGCGGTGTGGATCCCAGGCCGGGGCCACTCGCCCAACAGGCTCCCCGCGCCGATCCCCGCAGACAGGTCCGTGCCGAAGGACCCGCCGTCCTGGGCCGAGGCGGCGACGACGAGCGGGAGCAGGGAGAGAAGCGCCATCCTGGTCCCCGTATCCGCCCCCGGTCGGCTTCGCGACGGTCCAGCCGTCCCAGTCCCTCGAGGCGTTCAGTACCCGATCTCCAACTGGAGACCGTCGAACCAGGCCGTACCGCTCATGGTGCAGGCCATCGCCACCTGTACGTACGCGGTATCGGCGGGCGCCACCCCCCGCACGACGAACTCCCTCCAGTCCATGTCTCCGGTGGGTACCTCGGCCTCCACCGGCCGGCCCACGGGCGCACCCGAGATGTCCAGCCACACGAGTGCGAACTGGAAGATCCTCTCCTGGTCGCGCTCCTTCCGCACGAACCGGGTTCGGATGTGTCCGCGGAGCACGAGCGACGTGCCGGGCGCGATGGTGACCACCTGGGACACCTGGGGCCACGAACGGGTGCGGGCGTCCGCGTGGAAGCGCAGGCTGGCCCTACCGTCCATGGCCACGTCGGGATCCATGGTCACCTCGGCGGCCGGGAGCGGGTTGCCCTTCTCCACGAGCGTGGCGATCTGCCAGTGCCTGGCCAGGTCCCGGTCCTCGAAGGAGGCGTCCTCGAGGGGAACCCGGGTGCCCGGCCCCGACGTGATCTCGGCCGGACGGGCGTGGAACCGCGTGGCCAGGCGATCCCGGGCCCTCTCCTCCCGGGTCGGGGCCGGCGGGATCGCGAGGGTCACCTCTCGGCTGTCCTTCCGGCCGATCATCTCGAACCTCAAGGTCGCCCCGCCCACGGTCCCGATTCTCACGGCCGTCAGGGAACGGGCCTTCAGGCCGTAGAGGTCGGCGATTGCCTCCAACCGTTGCCGCTCGAGGTCGCTCCAGGTCTCAGCGTTGCGGACCACGGTCTGCCCGGCGCGCAGATCCGACATCCGGGTGGCGGGCAGCACCGCCACCCAGGCGAGCACCGCCGCGATCTTCTCGTCGAGCACCTCGTCCACCAGCACCGGATCCGCGCCCGCCAGCAGGAAGAGCGCCCCCTCGGACAGGTCCCGGGCCTGCAACATGCGCACCAGCCGGTCCTGTGGACTGTCGTCCTCCATGCGGGCGATGGTCTCCGCAGCGACGCGGTCGTCGTCGGTGGTCGGGGGGGGCGGGTCCGCGATGGCGGCGAGGGGAATCGTCCAGGCGAGCATGAGCGGGATCCAACGCACGGACCACCTCCGCTGGCGAGCCTACCACGGTGTCACGGCACAGGTGTCGGATCTCGGGCCAGCGTGGGGGGCCACGTTCGCAGGGTCGCTTCCACTTCGGACAGATCCCGGGCGTGAAACACGCGGCGGCGCAGCGCCCCCCCGTGCGGCAGGGCCCGGGTGGTGTACGCAGCGAGCTTCTTCACCCGCCCCAGTGCGCCGGACTCGGTGCGGAACACGGACCTCGTGCCCTCGATGTAGGCGAGCAGGAAGGCGCACCGGTCGGCGGGGGTGGGCGGCTCGAAGGGCTCTCCCGCAAGGGTGCGCGCGACCTCGAGGGGCAGCCACGGATCGCACAGGGCACCGCGGCCAATCATCAAGGCGTGGCAGCCGGTCTCGTCGAGCAGCCGGAGCGCGGAAGGCACGTCCACGACGTCTCCGTTGCCGACCACGGGGATCCCGACCGCCCGGCGCACCTCGGCGATGGGTTTTGGGTCGAAGGTACCGCCGAAGGCATCCTCGCGCGTCCGCCAGTGGACGACGATGCCGTCTGCTCCTTCTCCCTCGCAGATCCGGGCGATCTCCAGGTGGTTGCGGTGGCCTGGCGTGAGCCCGGATCGGATCTTCACGGTGAGCGGCACATCCACCGCAGCCCGGACGGCCGCGACGATCGACCTCGCCAGGGCGGGATCGCCCAGCAGGGCCGCCCCCCCCGAGTGGGCGCAGACCTTCCGGGCCGGGCACCCCATGTTGATGTCCACCACCGACGCCCCCGAGGCCGCGACCCATCGTGCGGCCTCGGCCAGCACCTCGGGCCTCCGGCCGTAGATCTGCACGGCGCCCGGCCGTTCGTCGGGATCGAGCATGGCGGTCTCGCGTACCCGGCGGACCTGCCGCACCAGGCCCTCTGCGGGCACGAACTCGGTGCAGGTGAGGCCGATGCCTCCGATCCTGCGGATGAGACGACGGAAGGTGACGTCGGTCAGCCCTTCCATCGGGGCCAGGAGGACGGCTGGCCGGATCTCGAGGCCCCTCAAGCGCAACAGGGTCGGGCGGCAGGGCGGGTGCACGCTGAAGGGCTATCCCGTCCGCCACGACGCCCATGAGGTCCGGCCGCCGCCCTGCCCCCGACGGGAGGTCGGGCGGCGGCCCCGGCGGGGGACCGCCGTCCTCACCGCTCGTCGTCGGGACCCTCCTGCTCCACCTCGGGGGGCAGGGGATCGGGGAGCACGGCCCGAGAGCGCACCTCCCGATCCACCTGCGGGTACGAGGCGGGACGGCTGCCGGCGATGGCGCTGAACCGACGCGCCGCCACCTCCACCACGCGGTGCCGTCTGCCCTCGCCGTCGTCCCACGACCGGGGCACGAGGCGCCCCTCGACGAGGCAGAGGGTTCCCTTGGAGAGGGTCCGGCTGGCACGCTCGGCGAGGTCATCCCAGAGGACGATGTCGTGCCAGTCGGTTTCCTGCACCCACTCGTCCTCTCGACGGGCGGAGCGGTTGGTGGCCAGGCGGAGGCGACAGCACGCCTTCCCGCCGTTGGTGTGGCGCAGCTCGGGGCTGTTTCCGAGGTGGCCGAGGAGGAGGACCTGGTTGATGCCCTGCATGCGGGACTCCTTTCGTCTACGGGGCGTCCAGGAACGAAGCACGGATCGTGCCAAGGCTGTCCCATCGGGTTTTCGGGCGTTCGAGGCCGTTCCGAGATCCTCCATCCGGCCCGGGGTGTCGGACGGATCGTCGGACCGACGACACCTGCCGACACCCCCCTCCCCCGGGTGTTATGATGCGCCCGCCGTCGCAGCCCTGTGGACCGACCCGCAGAAGGCGTGGCGGTTTCGCCTCCCGATCCCCTGGACCGACACCCCGGCCGGGAGGATCCGCCGAATCCGGCAGGGAGGATCACTCGGAGATCGCAATGGCTCGAACCACGGTACCGGACCTTCAACGCCTGAAGGCCGAGAACCGAAAAATCGTGATGGTCACCGCCTACGACGCCACCATGGCGCGCCTGGTGGATGCTGCGGGGGCGGACATGGTGCTCGTCGGCGACAGCCTGGGCATGGTGATCCAGGGCAACGAGGACACGCTCGGGGTCACGCTCGAGCACATCGCCTACCATGGACGCTGCGTCGCCCGGGGCCTCAAACAGGCGCACCTGACTCTCGACATGCCCTTCCTTTCCTTCCAGATCTCGCCCCAAGAGGCGCTCCGCAACGCCGGGCGCCTCGTGCAGGAGGGCCAGGCCCAGTCCGTCAAGCTCGAGGGGGGCGAGCGGTCGTCCGAGGCCATCCGGCTCATCGTGGAGGCCGGCATCCCGGTGGTGGGCCACGTGGGTCTGACACCCCAGTCGGTCCACGCGCTGGGCGGCTTCCGCGTCCAGGGGCGCTCCCAGGAGGCCGCGGATCGGATCGTGCGCGACGCGCACGCGGTCGAGGACGCCGGGGCCTTCTGCATCGTGCTGGAGTCCATTCCCGAGGACGTGGCCGCCCGCATCACCGAGGAACTCGAGATCCCCACGATCGGCATCGGCGCAGGGCCCTCCTGCGACGGCCAGGTGCTGGTCTGCTACGATCTCCTGGGCTTCGACCTCTCCTTTCAGCCGCGCTTCGTCAAGCGCTACGCCGAGATGGAACCCGCCATCGTGGGGGCGGTGCGTTCCTACGCGTCCGAGGTCCGCAGCGGGGCGTTTCCTACCGCAGAACACTCCTTCCAGCGCAAACAGGCCCCGGCCCGACTGAAGCGCGTCTACTAGCCCCCAAGGCCTCGATGCGAACCTGCAACGACCCGGACGACGTCACCGCCTGGGCCCGGTCGTGGCGTTCCGAGGGCGCCCGGGTGGGATTCGTCCCCACGATGGGCTTTCTCCACCGTGGTCACGCCTCGCTCCTGGACCTCGCCCACGCGCGATGCGACCGCGTGGTCGTATCCATCTACGTGAACCCGCTCCAGTTCGGGCCCAGCGAGGATCTCGACCGCTACCCCCGCGATCCGGAGGGGGACCTTCGCCTGTGTGCCGCTCACGGGGTGGATCTCGCCTTCCTGCCCGAAACGCTCTATCCTCCAGGTTTTTCCACTCGGGTGAGGGTGGAGGGGCTCACGTCCGTGCTCTGTGGAGCGGCCCGTCGGGGCCACTTCGAGGGCGTCACCACCGTGGTCGCACGCCTGTTCGGCATCGTGGGGCCCTGCACGTCCGTGTTCGGGGAGAAGGACTGGCAGCAGTACGTGGTCGTGCGCCGCATGGCCGAGGATCTCCACCCGGGGGTCGAGGTGGTCGCCGGCCCGCTCGTCCGCGACGACGACGGCCTGGCGCTCTCCAGCCGGAACCGCTACCTCTCGGCGGCCGACCGGGTCCGGGCCCTCTCCCTCCACCGGGCGCTCCGAGCGATCCGCGACAGCCGGGAGCCCTCCGTCCCGGCGCTCCTCGAGGAGGGCCGCTCCCTGCTCGAGGTGGATCGCCTCGACTACATCGCCATCGTGGATCCCTGGTCCCTCGCCCCGCTCGAGCGGGTGGACCGCCCGGCCCGCGCGCTCGTGGCGGCCTTTGTCGGGAATACGCGCCTCATCGATAACGTGGCGGTGGATCCCCGATGAACGTGGATGCCGCCACCTGGTCGTTCCTGATCCTGCTGGTCGTGATTGCGGCCAACCGCCTCCTGCTCCCGGCGCTCGGCCACCGCGCCGGTGCCTGGTTCTACTGGCCGATCCAGGCCCTCGACGCCCTGGGCGCCGTGTTCCTCCTGGTCTGGGGCATGCCCGGCCTCTCCGGCGCTCTCCGCATCCTGGACTTCTTCGTGGCTGGCGTGCTCGTGCTCCACATCCTGGAGAACCACCTGCGCAGGGGGCGGGTCCGCCGGTCGCCCGTGGAGCGGTCGCCCACCTCCTAGCCCGACGCCGGATCCGGATCGGTTGACGGCCGTCCACTCGGCGGACAGGATGAAGCGTCTCCTCGCTTCTGGAACCCGATGCCGCACTACCGCATCCGACGCGCTGGGATCGAGTTTCCGGTCTCCGGGCTCCAGGCGCTCGTGCAGATGGTGGCCGACGGCACGCTCTCCGCCGAGGACCGCGTCTGGGACCCCGAACGACAGGAGTGGCTGCCGGCTTCCGAGATCGCACGCCTCGACGAGGCCTTCGCCCGACGGGAGGCGCTGCGACTGCGCCTGTCCGCGCCCCGTGTACCCGGATTCCGCTCGCCTCCTGCCCCGACCCCCGTAGACCGCCCTCCCACCGGTCAGGCGTCCTCCGACGCGGATCCGCCCGCCAAGGAATTCCCGGAGCGAACGCCCTTCCTTTCACCCGATACGGGGGTTCCGAGCGAGTGGCCCCCAGAGGAGATCTCGCCCGAACCCCGAGGCCTGGTGATCCGCTTCCCCACGCCCGACACTCGTTGCTCGGAGGGAGCCCTGGCCCGCGAGCCCCGGGACGAACCCCTCGACCCCGCGCTCTTCCGGCCCGCCGAGGTGCCTCTCGCACGACCCCCCTCCACCTGGCGCGTCCGCCCCATGGTTCTCCTCTCCACGTTGCTCATGGGCGGAACGCTCCTGCTCGCCGTGGAGATGCACGTCCGCGGCACGGCCGGGCAGTACTTCCAGCCGGTCCAGACAGCGCGCACGATTCCCACCGTGGTCCCGGGTACGCCCCCGTCCACCGGGGCGCCCAACCTTCCCGAGGGTGTGGCCGACTTCTACGAGACGATGGAAGACGACCTGAGGAGGCGCATGGTGCCGGGCGACTTCGAGATCCGCTCCAAGGACGCCCTCGAGATGGCCCTCATGGTGGAACTGTCGCGTCTGCGCGTGGACCTGGTCCGGGTGAGCGCTCCCATCCTCTCCTGGGGCGGTCGCAAGGGCGACGTGCCCTTGAGCGCCGAGATCCACATCTGGTACGAGAGCCAACCGAGCGATCTGGACCAGGAGCTCGGCGCCATCGGACTCGCCGTGGGGCGTTACGTGCAGCGGTACAACCTCGAGGTGCCCGTCTGCGAGGTGTTGATCCAGGAACCCGGGGGAGGGATCCGCGCCCGCCCGCTCGATGCCGAACTGGCCCGCGCCTTCTACCTCCAGCGCATCTCGCTGGTGAAATTCCTGGCGGGCGGCGAGGCTTTGTGACTCGGTGAGGCCCGGCGGAACGGCTCGGCCGTCGCCGCGTCTCCTTCTGGGGCAAGGTGTCGCTTCTCTGTCCGCCGTCTACCGGTTCACGTACGCGTTGTGGAACTCGATCCAGCGGGGCAGCACCCGCTCGATCAGTTTCTTCGGCGGCAGAAAGGCGATTCTCAGGTGGTGCGTGCCCTCCTTCTGCCCGAATCCCGAACCGTTGACCGTGCAGAGTCCCGTCGTCTCGAGGAGATTCATGCAGTAGTCGAAGTCCGTGGTTCCCACGGGGAGCTTGTTCAGTCTCGGAAACAGGTACATGGCTCCGGTCCGACCGAAGCACTCGACCTGGTCCATGTGCTTGAACCCCTCCCGGATCAGGGTGGCCTTGTCCCACAGGTCGGTCAGGATGGTCTGTTTCTCCTGTGCGAACAGCCGATAGGGCTCGCTCCCCTCCTCGGGAGGATTCACCACCAGGTACATCAGGAGTTGCCCGGCGGTGTTCGGGCACAGGCACACCGAGGCCTGCTTCAGGAGAATCTCCGTGAAGGACAGGGGGGTACCCGCAGCCTTCGGGGGGTTCCTCACCTCGAGATATCCCCCTCGATGTCCACACTCTCCATAGAACCCCTTCGAGATGCTGTGCAGGCTGAACAGGGGGACTTCCTCTCGTCCGAGCACCTTGGCGAAGGACGTGAAGGTCGCCCCGTAGGTATTCTCCTGGTAGACCTCGTCGGCGATCAGGACAATCTCATTGTCCCTCGCGAAGTCGATGATCTCCCGGATGGTTTCTGCGCCCAGGATCGCTCCGGTGGGGTTTCCCGGATGGATGACCACGAGTCCCTTCACGCGGATGCCGTCTCTCCTGGCTGCGCTCAGGGCCTCCTCGAGAATGGATCGGTTCAGGACCCACCCGCTGTCCTCGTCGGGATAGTAGTTGACCTGGGTGCCGCCGGATTTCTTGATCGTCGCCGAGTAGAGCGGGTACTGGGGAATCGGGATCATGATGCCGTCCTTGGGATCGGCGATCAACAGGTCGATGACGTACTTGGCACCTTCGCTGGCGCCGTTCGTGACGAAGATGCCGTCCGGATTCGAAGGCGACCCGTGCGTGGTGTCCACCCCATCTCGCTTGTCTATGAACCTCGCGATGGCCTCCCGGATGAAGAGCGGGCCATTGCTCTCCGAGTAGGCGCCGAGACCGCTCTTCATGTTGGAGAGGAACTGCTCGCTCACCTTCAGGACGTGCTCGGACACGCGCTCGATGTCCCCCAACCCGGCCGGGGGTCCGCCGTCGGTCTTCCATCGCTTCTCGAGCGCCCGTTCTCGATCGATCTTCGCGGGGTCCTCCACGAGGCTCAACACCTGGCGGTAGTACGTGATCGGCTTCTGCCCGAGTGCTTGCGGGTTCCCGATGTTGCACAGGATCGTCTCCCTCCCCTGCTGTCTCAACTCGGCGGCCCTTCGGGGGATGGGTCCTCTCACCGCATATTCCATCTCCAGGATGTTCTGGTTCACCGTGAGGTGGATCGGCTCGCGGGCGTTCATTGCGTTCATCTCCTACAAGGGGTCAGATCTCGATCTCTCGTCCCACGCCGCCTTCTCGGGCCAGAGCGTAGACGCGCGCCGCTGCGGCCACGTCCTGGACGGCCAGACCGCCGGACTTGAAGAGCGTGATCTCCCATGGGGAGGTGCGCCCTGGCTTCAGGCCCGCGATCACCTCACCGAGATCGGCACGGGGGTGCGACTCCGCGATGACACCCTCCCGGAGGGGGATCTGGAGGTCGGCGTCCTCGGCGAACCGAGCCGAGGCGAGGTCCGTGATCAGCACGCTTCGGCGGATGGTCTCGCTGTCGAGCTCGCGTGCGTCCGGGGAGTGGGAGCCGATGGCGTTGAGGTGGGTCCCGGGCTGAAGCCACGCACCGTCGAAGAGCGGGGTGCGGCTCGAGGTGGCCGCCACCACCACGTCGCACTCCAGGCAGGCTCGGGGATCGGAAGCCACGGTGACGGGGATGCCGAGCCGATCACCCATGTCCGCCGCATACCGCTCGCTGGCCTCGGGCACGACGTCACAGACCACGGCCCGCTCGATGGAGCGGACCTCGGCCACGGCCAAGAGCTGGGTCCGGGCCTGGACGCCCGCCCCGAACACGCCCACCGTGCGGGCGTCCTCGCGTGCGAGCCAGCGGGTGGCCACCCCTGAGGCAGCGCCGGTGCGCATGGCGGTGAGGAAGCCTGCGTCCATGATGGCCACCAGCGCGCCGGTGCGGGCGTCGTTGAGCAGGAGCGTGCCGATGGTGGTGGGCAGGCCGTATTTCGACGGGTTCTGGGCGAACACGGTGACGACCTTGAGGGCGAGCACACCGGGGTCGTCGGGCCCGTCGCCCGCGATCCACGCGGGCATGCCGAGGTGGAGGCCCGGGGCGTCGGCCACGCGGATGGCGGTGCGCTGGGGCATGACCACCCGGCCGCGACCGAGCTGGCGAAACCCGGCCTCGACGGCTTCGATACAGTCCTTCATGGTGAGGACGGACTCGACGTCCTTGCGGGTGAGGAGGAGGGGCACGGCAGACTCCGGGTTCGAGGAAGGGGAAATGTACCACCCGGCCCAACTGCCGGCCGCTCCCCGAGACCCCGCGGGACTTGCGGTCGCCGGAGCCCGGGTCGCCCTACACTCCGTCGGGGGTGGCCTGCCGGATCGCCAGCACGGTGCGCACGACCGCCTCTGCGGGTGGGACGCCCCGCTGGGCCATCCTCAGCGTGCCTCGTGGGTTCACGAGGTAGGCCGTCGGGACGATCCAGGGCCCGAACGGCGTCCGGATGGCCGCGTGGAAACGTACGGCCACGGCACCGTTGGCGTCGCTGCAGAGCGGGAACCCGAGCCCCAGGCCCGCGGCGAGCCGTCCGAGCGGTTCGACGGCCTTTGGCATCACCACGAAGATGCGGACGTCGAGGGACTCGATCCGATGCCGCCGGTCCTCCAGGTCTTCGAGAATCGCTCTCACCGAAGGGCCTTCTCGCCACGGGGGCAGAAAGGCCAACCAGGCCCAGAACGCTCCGGGATGGTACGCCTGCCGGTCGTGGCCCGTCAGGTGCCACGCAGGGGCAGGCCGGCCCTCGGCCAGCAGCGGGGGAACGAGGCCTGCCTGTATGGCCCGCTTGCAGGATCCCGCCCCGAGTGCACGGCGCAACCCGCGGCCCGCTAGCACGACGCGGGCTCGGCAAGGCGCGCGGCGAGCCGGTCCGCAGCGGCGAGGAAGCGGCCCAGATCGGGGGGGCTCCCGGCGACCTCCACGAGGTCGGGTCCTCCGGGAGGGAGTGCGTGCGCCTCCCCCACGAGCGCAGCCACCCGGATCGATCCCACCCTGCGGGCGGTCCGGAGCACCGTCTCCACCACCTTGCCCTCGAAGGAGGTGGCATCGAGCCGACCCTCCCCGGTGATCACCACGTCGGCACCGTCCATCGCCGCCTCGAGGCCGGTCGTCCTCGCCACCCAGGGCGCACCCTCCCGGATCGGCCCCCCCGTGGCCACCGCGAGCGCGTACCCGAGCCCGCCTGCGGCGCCTCCTCCAGCCAGGTTCACCGGGAGGGGGGGGAGCCCGTTCTCCTCCCGCCACGCCGCAAGGACCCCGGCCCACCGGTGGAGCATGGCCTCCACCCGTCCGACCCGGTTCGCGGGCAGGCCCTTCTGCAGACCGAAACGCCGGGGGGCCTCGACGATCGGGGTCCGGACATCCGCGAGCAGGGCCACCACGGTACCCGCGAGGGGGGGGTCGCCGACGATCCGGTGAACCCGCTCCAGGTCCGCGCCCGTGATCGGCGCCTCCATGCGCCGGCCTTCAGAGTCCAGCGGCACCAGTCCCAGGGCTGCGAGCGCTCCCACCCCGCCGTCCAAGGTGGACGTCCCCCCGAGCCCCACGAGGTAGGGGCCGGCCTCTCCGGCCGCCTCCAGATCGATGAGCAGCCGACCGAGCGCGTGGCTGGATCGATCCAGGCAAGGCCGCTGCATGCCGGGGGATTCCCGCCCCAGGAGGCGGGCGGACTCGATCGCCACGACATCCCCGTGTCGCCTCCAGGCCTCGGCGGAAGGCGCGAGCCCGGCGTGGTGGCCGAGCACCGAGAGGAAGCCCTCGCCACCGTCGGCCATGGGATGGTCGGACACCCGGAGGCCTCGCGCCTTCAGCCGGGGTCCCACGAACGCGCACGCCGCCACGGCGGAGCAGAAGCCGCCGTAGGAATCGGGTGCCAGCAGCACCCTCATCCGCGGGGTGCTCCGCAGCGGCGTTCGCACAGCGGTGCGCCCGGGGGCACCCAGGGCAGCAGCCGCGGGCCGATCACCACGGGCTGCGTCCTTAGATCCTCTGGCGTGCGGGCTCCCGCCAGGAGGAGTCCCATACGGATCTCGTCTCCGATCTCCTCGATCCGGATCCGTACCGCGTCGGGATCCGGATCCACCGCGTAGGGCAGGAGGTGACGGGCGAACCCGACGGCCTTGGCACCCAGAGCCAGGGCCCGGAGGGCGTCGAGCCCGTTCGCGAGCCCTCCCGTAGCCACGATCTCGAACCCGAGGTCATGGACCTGGGCGATGCTGGCGGCGGTGGGAATGCCCCAGTCCCAGAAGGTCTCTCCGACGCGGGCAGGTCGGCCGGCCGTTCTCAGCGCCTCCACGCCGACCCAGGACGTGCCTCCGGCACCGCCCACGTCCACGCAGGTGACCCCCGCCTCCCGGAGGCGCATTCCCACGCTCCGCGAGAGACCGCACCCGGTCTCCTTGACCACCAGAGGCTTGCCGAGTTCCTCCACCAGCCTCTGGATCGTCTGGAGCCCGGCCCTGAAGTCCCGCGCACCCTCGGCCTGGACCACCTCCTGGGCGACGTTGAGATGGAGGCACAAGGCGTCCGCCCCACTGATTTCGAGCATCTCGAAGAGCGCCTCCGGGGAGGCGCGGCGGGCCTGCGCCAGACCGATGTTGCCCAGGATCAGCGTCTCGGGTGCGACGTCCCGGACCTCGAACCCGGTGCGGATGCCCTCCTCGAGCAGAAGCCGCTGGGATCCGAATCCGAAGGCCGTTCCCTCTGCCTGGGCTGCGGCGGCGAGGCGACGGTTGATGGCCTCCGCACGCTCCGTACCCCCGGTGATGGCCGAGATCACGACGGGCAGGCGCAGCTGCCGGCCCAGCAGCGTGACCGAGGGGTCCACGGACTCCAAGGCAAAGTCCGGGAGGGCGTCGTGGACGACCTCCACCTCCTCCAGGAGCGTCGTCCGTTGCCGAAACCCCACGTCGGCACCGAGGCAGAGATCGAGATGCTGGTCCTTGCGGGAGCGGTGAACGTCGGTCACGAAGTACCTCCAGGAAGGGGAAGAACGGGCCCGGCGGCTGGGGCCGGACGGATGGGAATCACACGGTAGCCGGCGTCCGCAACGGCTACCTCGAATCGTTCGCGCCTCTCGGCATCCGGGAAGACGGCGATCGCGCAGTCCCCGCCTCCGGCTCCGGAGGGCTTCGCAGCGCCGCCAAGGGACTCGGCGATGTCCGCGATGCGGCGGAGCGCTTCCGTCTCCCACACGATGCGGGCGGACCGGGTCATGCCGTCCAATACCCCCCGCGCCTCCCGTACCGCGGCTACGGGATCCTCCGAAAAGGCCTCGACGAGGGCTTCCATGCCCTGCAGGAAGGCGCTCCGGTCGGCGCGCCAGGCCCGGTACGCGGCCACGCGCGGTGCCGTGGCGGCCGAGGCGCCGGACCAGACCACGGCGGGCAGCGGGTCCACCAGCGGGAGAGGGACGACCGCTCCCGCACGATACCGGATCAGGCCTCCCGAGAGGCTCGCGGCCACGTCGGCACCGCTGCCGCCGTCCTGGACCCCGCGGTGGGCCTCGAAAGCCTCGGAGCCCCGTCCACCCCCGGCCAGCACCGCCGCCACGGTGGCCGCCGCCGACCCCCCGAACCCGGGCTTGTCGGGCAGCCCGGTGGGATGCTCGTCGGCGAACACGTAGCGGGCCGGCGGAGCGTCCACGGCCTCGAGGCCCGCCACCGCGAACCGATCGTCTCCGGGGGTGACGACGACCCTTCCCCCTCCGGGCGCGACGGGCCACACGGTGCACCGTACCCCCCGATGGATGGCGAGCACCAGGGCGCTTCCACCGTCCAGAACGGCATACTCTCCGGCCAGCAGGAGCTTCCCGGGGGCGACGATGGCGCGGAGGGGGCCCACGAGTCCCCTGCCTATCCCGAAAGCGCCGTCTCGGACTCCACGACGGCCGGTCCGCCCGGCGTGAGGACGTGGACGGCGCTCACCAGCGGTCCCAGGATCCCGGCCACGCGATCGGCTTCGGAGGCCGTGCACAGGACCTTCACGTTGGGTCCGGCATCCATGGTCCAGCCACAGGTCAGCCCCTGGGCCCGCAGTCCCTCCACGGCATCGACCACCGCGAGGCTGTCGGGCCGTACGTAGCGGACGGGCGGCACGGCGGTGGTCATGGTGGCCTGCATGAGGAGGGTCGAACGCTCCATGGCGTCGACCAGACCCAGGAGATCGCGGGTTTCGACGCACCGGGCGGCCCAGGAGGCCAGTCGTTCGTTCTCTCGTACGAAAGCCGGGTAGCAGGGGCTGGTGAGTCTGGACCGTTCCATGCCCTCGGTGGATCCGATTGCCTTGGGCCCGGCGTCCACCACGGCTGCGACGATCCTCAGGTCCCAGGCCCCGGCGGGCAGGATCGGCACCGCACGGGAGTCGGACCCGTCGGGTGCCGCGCCACGCTGCCAGTGCACGAACCCTCCGTGGATGCTCCGGCACGCCGACCCGGACCCCTGCCGTGCGAGGGCCGAGAGGGCCCCCGGATCGAGATCCAGGCCCGCGACCCGGGCCGCGGCCACGGCGAGCGCGGCGAACGCGGAGGAGGACGACGCCAGGCCGGCAGCCACGGGAAAGTCGCTCTCGCTCTCCACGCGGCACGGCGGCCGTTTCGGATCCACGCGGTCCAGGAACCGGCGCACGCGATCCGCTACGGGGCCCGTCGCGGTCCGACCGTCGATCCGCACCCCGTCTTGCGCGACCCCCCAGGTCACGGTGGTCCGCGTCCGAAATCCCCCCAGCGTGACCGACACGGACGAGGTGGAGGGCAGGTTGAGGGGACGATCGCGCTTGCCCCAGTACTTGACGAGGGCGATGTTGGGGTGGGCGATGGCGGTGCATGCACGGGTCACGGCCGTCTCCTCACCCTTGCGGGACGACAGCGGTGAAGGCGTTGATTCCGGCCCATCCCGCGGCCCTCCTCAGGGTCTCCTCCTCGCCGGGTCGGGTCAGGGCGATCACCACCCCCCCGCCACCGGCGCCGGAGGGCTTGGCCCCCAGGGCTCCGTGCTCACGGGCAAAGGTGGCCAGTTCCTCGATGGGGGGCGTAGAGACGCCCAGGTCGCGCAGGAGCCCATGGGCCTCGTCGAACAGGGCTCCCAGGGCGGGCAGATCCCCGAGCACCGGCACGGCTCGGTCGGCCAACTGGCCGATGCGCTCGAGGATGGGGTCCACGGCCGGCCGCCGGCCGGCGACCGCAGCCACCAGGGCCCCCGTGTCCCCGGCGGCCCCGGTGTCGAGCACCACGAGCGGCAGGGTTGTGGGCAAAGGCTGCCGCCGCGCCTCGGGAGGCGGACCCCGGCGATACCACATCGCGCCCTCGCGGAGGATCACCGCCACGTCGATGCCCGAGGGATTGCCGTGGAACAGGCGCTCCACCTCCAGGGCCCGGGCAAAGGCCGTCTCCGGGGCCAGCGTGTCGCCCGCGAGGTCCGCAGCCGCCCGCACCAGCGCCACGGCCAGCGACGCCGAGGAGCCCATGCCCCGGCCCACCGGGAGTTCGGTCCGGATCTCCACGTCCACGCCCCGGTGCGGCAGGAGGCGGGCGAGCGCCTCCAGCAGGCGGGCGTCGCGCACGGCAGCCCGAACCGCCCGGGTGGGCCCCGTCCCTGCTCTCAAGGTGATCCGCGTGTACATGGGCACCGCCGCGGCCAACGCGGGGTGACCGTACACCACGGCATGCTCGCCGAGGAGGATGACCTTTCCGGCCGCCCGACCCGTGGCGGGCAGCCCACTCAAGGGTCGTCCCCGGCGCGGAGGTCCGCCAGCACGGCGCTGGCCCGGGCGTCGGAGAAGTCTCCGTCCTTCACGAGACGCGCCACCACCGTCTCCACCTCGTCGCCCTCCGCGCCTGCCAGCAGGGCCACCGAACGGGCGTGGAGGCGCATGTGACCCTCCTGGATGCCGGACGTGGCCAGCGCCCGCAGGGCTCCCAGGTTCTGGGCCAGGCCGACCGCGGCGACGATTTCGGCCAGCTCACGAGCACTCCGGACGCCCATGAGGGCGAGGTTGGCCCGCACCCCCGGGCGTACCCGGAGGGTCCCGCCCACCGTGCCCAACTGGAGGGGCAGCTCGATGGTACCGAGGAGCGCGCCCGTCTCGTCCACGCGCCACGTGGTGAGCGGACGGTAGGTCCCGTGTCGGGCGGCGAACGCATGGGCGCCCGCCTCGACGGCCCGCCAGTCGTTCCCCGTGGCGAGCACCACGGCGTCCACGCCGTTCAGGACGCCCTTGTTGTGCGTGGCTGCACGGTAGGGGTCGGACCATGCGAAGCGCCAGGCCGAGGCGATCCCCTGGGCCACCACGGGCCCGGGATAGCGCGGCGTCCCCAGGGCGCTGGCGGGGATGGCCACCCGGGCCCGTGCGAGCCGCCGATCCGCGAGGTTGGAGAGGATGCGCAGGCCCACGGTGTCACCGGTGAGCGCCTCCACCTCCGGGGCGAGCCCCTCCACCACGGTGTTCACCATGTTGGCACCCATGGCGTCCAGGCAGTCCACGTGGACGTGGAGCACGACCCGTTCCTCGGCCGGCTGGCCCGGCTCGTCGTAGCGCACCCAGCGAACCTCGATCCCCCGCACCCCTCCCCCCATGGCCACGAGCTCCGGCAGGCGTTCGTTGCCCAGGGCCACGAGGGAGTCCCGCATGGCCTCGAGCACCGCGGCACAGGCCTTGGGGTCTCGGGGCGACGGAATCTCGATCTGCCCGATCATCACGCTGGGATCCGCTTCGGCGACGAACCCGCCGCCGGTGCGGGCGAGGCGAGCCATGTTGGAAGCCGCAGCCACCACGCTCGGCTCCTCCACCACCATGGGCACGAGCACATCTCGTCCGTTCACGCGGAAGTTCACCGCTACGCCCACGGGCAGGGCGAACGTACCGACGACGTTCTCCACGAGTCGATCCGCCGTGGCGACATCGAGCCCGCCCGAGGCCCAGGCATCGATGGCCTCGGGTGGAAGATCGGCCGCGACCGCCACTGCGGCGCGACGTTCGAGGAGGGGGAGTCGGTGGAGACCGGGCAGGCGGGAGTCAACCATGGGCAGGGCGGTATTCGCCAAGGGGCCCTCGGGCAAGCCACCCGAACCCTGGGGCCGATCCGGGCACCGGGCCTCCCACCTGCCGGGTTACCCTTTCGCGCACGGAGGATCCATGGACGAACAGCACACCTTCCTCACCAGCCAGGACGGCACCCGGATCCACACGGTCACGTGCGGCTCCTCCGATGCTCCAAAGGGAGAACTGCTCGTCCTGGGCGGTCTCGCGGACCATGCCGGCCGGTACCGCCACGTGTCCGAACGCTGCGTCGAGGCCGGCTTTCGCGTCACCATCGCCGAGCCCCGAGGTCATGGGGACAGCGAGGGCCGACGGGGCCACGTGTCCCGCTGGTCCCTCTACGGTGACGATCTCCGCGTGGTCCTGGGCAGCCTGCCACGACCGGCCTGGATCCTCGCGCATTCCATGGGGGGCCTGATCGCGCTCGACGTGGTGCGGGACCCCCTTCCCCGGTCCCCCTTGGGCCTGGTGTGCACCAATCCGCTGCTCGGGCTCGCGCTGACCCCGCAGCGCTGGAAGACCTCCCTGTCGTCGCTGCTCTCGGTGCTCCTGCCCATCCTTCCCCTCGGCAACGAGATCGATCCCGAAGTCCTCTCCCACGATCGCGCGATCGTCGAGGCCTACGAGACGGACCCCAAGGTGTTCCGCACGGTCACTCCCCGCTGGTTCGTCGAGATGCGTGCGGCCCAGGAGCGGGTCCTGTCCGATCCGGGCCGCATCGCGCTGCCCCTTCTCATGGTCACGAGCGACGCCGACCGGCTGTGTGCCTCGGAAGTCGCCCGCACGTTCGCATCGAGGGTCCGGGGCGCCGCCCAGCGGCACTACCCCGGGCTCTACCACGAGGTCCTCAACGAACCTGAGAAGGATGCCGTCCTGGACGACATCCTGAGCTGGTTCGTCACCCACGCACCCACGGAGCTGCGATGATTCGTCCCGAGCACCACGCCTCCCGCCGGCGGGCCCTCGTCTCCCGCCTCGGAGCCCCGGCCCTGTTCGTCGGAAACCGGATCCGCCAGAGAAATCCAGCCAACGATTTCCCCTTCCGTCAGGACAGCACGTTCTCGTGGCTCACCGGCTGTACCGTTCCGGGCGCGGCCCTCCTGCTCGACGGGGACCGGGAGGTGCTGTTCGCTCCGCCCCCCAGCGAGGACGATCTCGTGTGGACCGGCCGCATCGAGCCGCTGGCCGACCTCGGTGCCCGACTCGGCTTCTCTGACGTGCGCCCGGTCGCCGAGCTCCCGGCCGCCTGCGAGGCCCTCGGTCGCGTCCCGTTCGCCCTCGCCGTTCCGGACGGCGACGCCACCGCCCTTGCCGCCGCCTGCACGGGGCTGGACCTCCACTACCCGGACCGCTCCGGGCCCGAGGCTCTGCTCCGAGCCATCGCGGATCTCCGAAACGTAAAATCCGCCGAGGAGATCGCGGAGATGGAGGCAGCTGCGCGCATCACCGCGGAGGCCTTCCGCGTCGCCATGGCCGCTACGGTGCCGGGCGAGACGGAGGCCACCGTCGCCGCGCTGGTGGATGCGGTGATGGCGGCGCGGGGCGCGGCCCCCTCGTTTTCCACCATCTCCACCGTCCATGCCGAGGTCCTCCACAACACGGACCGCTCGAACCGCCTCGAGGCGGGCCAGCTCTTCTGTCTCGACGCAGGGGCCGAGGTACCCTCGGGCTACGCGGCCGACGTCACCCGCGTCTGGCCGGTGAGCGGGCGGTTCGATCCCCGCCAGAAGGCGGCTTATGAGGCTGTGTTCGAGGCCAACGCCGCAGCGGTGGCCGCCTGCCGGCCCGGTGCGCGATACCGCCACGTCCACGATACCGCCAGCCGTGTGATTGCCCGGTTCCTGGTCGACGAGGGGCTGCTGCGCTGCTCTCCGGACGCCTCCGTCGAGACCGGCGCCCATGCCCTCTTCTTTCCCCACGGCGTGGGCCACCTGCTCGGGATGGACGTGCACGACCTGGAGAACCTGGGCGACCTGGCCGCCTATGCTCCCGGTCGCCAGCGCTCGACCCAGTTCGGCACGCGCTACCTGAGGCTCGACCTCGACCTCGTCCCGGGCATGACGGTCACCATCGAGCCGGGGTTCTACGTGGTCCCCGCCATCTTCGCCCGAGCGGACTTCCGCGATCGCTTCGGTGCCCTCGTGGACTTCGACCGCGCGGCCCAGTGGGTGGGCTTCACGGGCATTCGTATCGAGGACGACGTGCTCATCGAGTCGGACGGCCCACGCGTGATCACCACGGGCATCCCCCGCAGCGTGGCCGACGTCGAGGCCCTGGTCGGTACCGGCCTGCCTGCCTCGGCGCGCTTCCGGGTCTGATCCCTCCGCCTCATGACCGCCCACGGGCGGGCGCCCGCGATCAGAGGCGCCGCTCGAGGACGGTGTCGTGGAGAAACCGTTCGTCCGTTCTCGGAAAGTCCGCGGTCCAGTGCAGGCCGCGGCTCTCCTGGCGCCGGAGCGCGCTCTCCACCACGAGTCCGGCCACCGTAGCGAGGTTGCGCAGTTCCACCAGGTCGGCCGTGAGGCGGGTGTCCCAGTAGTACTCCTGGATCTCGTCGTTCAGGAGATCCACCCGGTGCCGGGCGCGCTCCAGCCGCCGGTTGGTTCGGACGATCCCGACGTAGCTCCACATGCATCGCCGGATCTCGTCCCAGGTCTGGGTGATGAGCACCTGCTCGTCGGCGTCGACCGCGCCCCCGGGATCCCATGCCGGCAGGTCGGTCCTCAAGTCCATCTCCCGAATCCGCTCGGCTCCGGAGACCGCCGCACGACGGGCGAACACGACCGCCTCGAGCAGCGAGTTCGAGGCCAGCCGGTTGGCCCCGTGGAGCCCCGTGCAGGAGGTCTCCCCCACGGCGTAGAGGCCCCGGATGCTGCTTTCTCCGAACAGGTCCACGTCCACGCCACCACAGCAGTAGTGGGCCGCAGGGACCACCGGGATGGGCTGGGCGGCGATGTCGATCCCGAGCGAGGCGCACCGCTCGTAGACCGTGGGGAACCGCGAGGAGAGGAACGCGCGGGGATGGTGCGTCATGTCGAGAAACACGCACTCTTCGCCGGTTCGCTTGAGCTCCGCGTCGATGGCGCGAGCCACGACGTCCCTCGGAGCCAGTTCCCTCCGTGGGTCGTACCGCTCCATGAACGTTCCACCGTCGGCCCGGCGCAGCACCCCGCCCTCCCCGCGCATGGCCTCCGTGATCAGGAAGTTCTTGGCCTGGGGATGGTACAGGCACGTCGGGTGGAACTGGATGAACTCCATGTTGGCGATGCGCACACCGGCACGCCAGGCCATGGCGATCCCGTCCCCCGAGGCGATGTCGGGGTTGGAGGTGTAGAGGTAGACCTTGCCCGCCCCGCCGGTGCAGAGCACCACCACCCGCGCCGCGAACACCTTCACCCTCCCGGTGCGCCGGTCGAGCACGTAGGCACCGTGAACCTCGTTGGGCACCGGCGGCACCCGGTCCTTGCGGCGGGCGAGCCACGCCGCGTGGATCAGGTCCACGGCGATGTGGTTCTCGAACAGGCGAATCCGGGGATGTGCGCGCACCACCGGAAGCAGGGTCTCCACCACCGCGGCGCCGGTCCGGTCCTTCACGTGCAGCACGCGGCGGGTCGAGTGCCCACCCTCCCGGCCGAGGTCGAGGTGGCCGGCCGTGTCGCGGCTGAACGGCACGCCGAGGGCCATGAGCTCGTTCAGGCGATCCGGGCCCTCCTTCACGCAGAGTTCCACCACCTCCCTCCGGCAGAGCCCGGCTCCGGCCACCAGCGTGTCCTGTACGTGGGACTCCGGCCGATCGGATGGATCCATCACCGCCGCGATTCCCCCCTGGGCGTAGCGGGTGTTGCTCTCCTCGGCCGTGGTCTTGGCCAGGATCGTCACGGACCCGTGCCGGGCGGCCTCCAGCGCGAACGCCAGGCCGGCGAGCCCCGCGCCGACGACCAGGAAATCACTCTTCTCCACCGCCGTCCTCCTCTCCTCGGACCTCCACGTCTTCCCAGGCACGCGACTCGTCGGGCTTGAGGTCGTCCAGGAGGCCGCCTTCGACGCCACACGTCGTGGCCTGCCAGGGCGTCTCGACCTCCTCGGGCGCCTCCGGGTGCTCCGCGAGCCACCGTCGCAGCCGCCGGATCGGCTCCATCAGGCTTCCGTGGGTCACCTCGCGCACGGCCGCATCGGGGTCGAAGAAGGCGATCTCCTCGATGCCCTCCCGGCCGAGAGGCCGGAAGACCTCGATGGGCTGGAGTGCACGCAGGACGAAGAGGTGCAGGACCTTCAAGCGGGGTTCTCCAGAGGGCGTGGAGAACCCGTAGTGGCTCGGGCCCAGGTCCGAGATGACCTCGATCGGCACGTCCAGGCCCATCTCCTCCCGAATCTCGCGGATGGCGGTGTCCACGGGAGTCTCCCCCAGCTCCATCTTTCCCTTCGCGACCTCCCACGTGATCCGGGCGCGGCGCCGGACCCGGACCAGGGCCACCTCCTGGCCTCCCCGCTTGCCCCGCCGGATGAGGAAGCCCCCGGCCGACGCCTGGACGCCGAACTTGGGGTGGAGGTTGAGCACGTGTCGGGCCGGAAGGCATTGGGTCGCCCAGAGTCCGCCTCCGAGGTGTGTGAACGAAGTCCCCGCACGCGCGGCACGGATGCTGTCGACGTAGAGCAGAGCCGGCTCCCCCTCCGGCTGGCGGTGGGCAGCGAGCCAGGCCCGCTGCTCCCGATCGAAGAGACGGATGGAACTGCCGTCGGGCCGCTCGAGGACCTCGCGCTCGGCGAGCAGGGGCAGATCCTCGGCGACCACCGGAAGGTAGAGGATGTCCGGCAACAACCCCCGGCGGCCTCGCCGGGGGCGACGGATCCGGATGTGGTTGCCCAACACCTCGAAGGTTCGTCCGGCATCTTCCTCGACGGCCTGGAGCACGTCCTCCCGGGTGGCGGCCCGCCGCGTGAGCCGAGCCACGGCGGCCGCGACACGGGCCATGTCCGCCCATCCCTCCCGGTCCAGGCGCAGGCGCCCCACGTCCGGCCGGTGCCGGAGGAGGAAGACCAGCGTCTTCTGCAACCGTTGGGATTCCATGGCCCAGGCAGCCTACGCGCGTTCCATCGAAAGCACGAGCCGCCGGCCGTCCACGTCCTCTGCCTCGGCACCCGCTGCGGGCTCCTCCATGCGGAGGGCCAACGTCTCGTGGGCCACGTACTCCCAGAAGCGCCGAACCGCGGCCACCAGGACGGGGTCGCCTCCCACGCCCAGCACGATACGGTCGGTGAATCCCAGGTCGTGCGACTTGCGCAGGTTCTGGATCCGGTTCACGACCTCTCGGGCCATCCCCTCCTCGAGAAGGTCGTCGTCGAGGTCGGTGTGCAGGGCCACGACGGCGGAGGCGGAGGAGGCCGCCTGGAAGTGCCCCAGCGGCTCCACCTCGACCTGCACGTCCTCTTCTCCCAGCAAGACCTCTCCCGAGGGCAGGGACAACGCGAGGCCACCCGAGAGCACACGGCGCCGGACCTCGCCCCCCGGCAGGGCCGCCAGAGCCGACGCGCAGGCCTTCATGTCCTTGCCCAGGCGGGCTCCGAGGACCCGGAAATTGGGCTTCACGCGGAAGGACACGAACCGATCCGCATCCTGGGCGAACCTCACCTCCCGGACGTTCCACTCGTCGGCGAGCAGGGGGACGAGGTTCGCGATGCGCTCCTGCCAGGAAGGATCGGCCAGCACCACCTCGGCCGCCGAGAGCGGTTGGCGGACCCGGACGCCCACCCGGGCCCGAGCAGCCAGACCCAGGCTCGCGAGGTCGCGGACGACCGCCATCTCCTCGGCGAGGCGCGGCTCGAGGAGTGTCGGGTCGGGCTCGGGGAACGCCGAGAGGTGGACGCTCTCCGGGGCCTGCACGCCCGCCCCCGTGACGAGGGACCGCCAGAAGGCCTCGGCCGTGAAAGGCACGAAGGGGGCGATTACCCGGCTCAAGTCGGAGAGCACCTCGTAGAGCGTGTAGAGGGCGTCCTCGAGGTCGGGGCCCTCGCCCCAGAAGCGCGCACGGCTCCGGCGGACGTACCAGTTGGACAACGCGTCCGTGAAGTCCTGGATCGCACGCGCGGCCTCGAAAATCCCGAGGTCGTCCAGGGCTCGCCTCACGTCGCCCTCCAGCACCGCGAGGGCGTGGAGGATCCATCGATCGAGCGGGTGGCGCCGAGCCGCAGCCCTGGGCGCGGGCACGGTGGGGTCGAATCCCGCGATATTCGCGTAGATGGCGAAGAACTGGTGTACGTTCCGCAGGCGCAGGAGGAACTCGCGCTGCGCATCGCGAATCGCCCGGAGCGAGATGCGGGTGTTGGTCCACGGGGGACTGGAGGCGTAGAACAGCCAACGGAAGGCGTCGGCTCCGGGCGGATCGAACGGAGCGTGGAGCCAGGCGGCATCCCGCGCGCCCAGGGCGGCGATGTCGTCGGGATGGATGTGGAGCGTCTCCTTGACCGTGACCTCGGCCTTCCGGACCCGGAACGGGCGCCGGGGCCCGTCCTCGGTGGCCGAGAGATCGATGGTGGCTCCGGCAGCCAGGTCGAGACTCTGGACCTGGGCGGCCATCAGGCCGACCTCGCCGGGGGTGAGCGAGGCGTCGGGCTCGAGGCGGTACCGCGTGCGGCCGAGGATGATCAGGTCCGGAGGAACGTAGTTGCCCTTGGACTTCGACTCCTTGCGTCCGTCCGCGTCGCACACGTGGCCCAGGACGATGCAGGACCGGAACGGGACCGGCCAGGGCCGGGGCTCCAAGTCGTGACGCCGGCACGTCTCCTCGTCGAAGAGGAGCGTGCCGATCATGAGCAGGGCATAGAACCACCCGCGGGTCTGGTCCACGGCCTCTGAGATGAAATCCGCTGGAAACGAGGCGGAGAAGGCCTCGTGTCCGCGGTGGGGCCAGCCGAACTGCGCAAAGGGCATGCTGCCCGCGTCGAACCAGCAGTCGATGACCTCCGGGACCCGGTGCATCGTCCCGCCGCACCGCGGGCAGGGAAGCACCACGCGGTCGATCCAGGGTCGGTGGAGTTGGAGGTCCGGATCGACCTCCGGATCCAGAGCTCCGGGTGCCAGGGCCTCGATCTCTGCGGCCGAAGCCGGCGCGATCCGGTGATCGCAGGCGTCGCAGATCCAGATGTTGAGCGGCGTGCCCCAGAACCGCTCGCGAGACAACGCCCAGTCGACGTTGTTCCTCAAGAAGTCCCCGAACCGCCCGTCCCGGATGTGCTCCGGAAGCCAACGCACCGCTGCGTTGTTCTCGAGCGCCTCCCGGTTGAGCGCCGTGGTCCTCACGAACCAGCCGGGCCGAGCGTACTGGATGAGCGGATCCTGGTCGCTGCGCCAGCAGAAGGGGTACTCGTGCCGGACCGACGTGGCCGAGTGGAGGAGCCCCCGCCGGTTGAGATCTCGGAGGATGTCCTTGTCGGTCTCCTTGCAGAACCGTCCCTCCAGGAAGTCCGTACCCTCGACGAACCGCCCGTCGGGAGCGACGAGGCAGAGGAACGCGAGCCCGTTCTCCAGGCCGATCTGGTAGTCTTCCTCCCCGAACGCAGGGGCCTGGTGCACGACGCCCGTGCCGGTGTCGAGCGTGACGTACTCGGCCGCCACCACCTCCCAGAGTCGACCCGGACCCGGCGTGCCGAACCGGTACAGCGGCTCGTACCGGAGGCCGACGAGGTCCCGTCCCGGGGCCTTCCGCAGGACCCGGCCGCCCACCGGGCCCGCGAGTGCTTCCGCCACCACGAGCACCTCGTCCCCGACCTCGAGCCAGACGTACGTGGCGTCGGGCTTGACGGCGAGGGCCACGTTGGAGGGCAGGGTCCACGGCGTGGTGGTCCATGCCAGTAGCGAGGTGTGGGGATCGTCCACCAACCGGAACCGGACGGTGATGGACGGATCGTCCACGGTCTTGTAGCCGAGTCCCACCTCCGCAGCCGAGAGCGCCGTTCCGCCCTGCGGCCACCACCAGACGACCTTGTGCCCCTGGTAGAGCAGCCCCTTTGAGAAGAGACACGACAACGCCCACCAGACGGACTCCACGTAGGATCGGCGGAAGGTGGCGTAGGCGCCCTCCATGTCCACCCAGAAGCCGATGCGCTCGGTGAGCCGCTCCCACTCGTTCACGTAGGTGAACACCGATTCCATGCACCTCCGGGAGAAGGCCTCGAGGCCATAGGCCTCGATGGCCTCGCGTCCGTGGATGCCCAGGGACTTCTCGACCTCCACCTCCACGGGCAGTCCGTGGGTGTCCCACCCCGCCTTGCGCGGAACGTCGTAGCCTCGCATCGTGCGATACCGGGGCACGATGTCCTTGATCACGCGCGTGAGCACGTGGCCGTTGTGGGGCGTGCCGTTGGCGGTGGGGGGTCCCTCGTAGAACGTGAAGCGGGGCCGGCCCTCTCCCATCTCGAGCGACTTCCGGAAGATCCTGGCTTCCTTCCAGAAGGCCAGGATCTCGCTCTCGAGGTCGGTGGTGGGCGCAAGCCTGGAGAACCGCTCGGGGATCGGCATGGGCTTCCCGGTGCAGGGTTTGCGGAGCCCGCCCTTGTATCCCGCGGCCGTCCGGCTTCCAACGGGCGGAGCCGCTCCCTTGGGGGGCCGGAACGCAAAGGCGGTCAGCGGGCCCGGGTCGAGACCCAGAGGGACAGGTCGGCGATCGAGAGGTCCACGGGCGTGGCCAGCTGGAGGAACAGCGTACCCTGGACCTCCCGCCACGGGTTGCCGGACAGCCCCACGGCGGCGGCCAGCCCGGGCACCCACCCCGTGGGGGGACTCCATCCCAGGTCGACCCCGGTCCGCGCCACGAGGGTCCTGGGCCTCAGGCAGGGGGGGCCGGGTACCCGACCGACAGGCAGGTAGGCCTCGGCGTCGAGGCGAAGCGAGGCCACGCGGTCGGCGGGGTCCTGCTCCCAGGACATCCAGCGGACGCCTCCGGGCAGGGCCCCGAGCGTGGGCCGACGCCAGGGGTCCTCCCCGGCCAACACGGCTCCCGCGACCCCGGGTATCACCGCGGCGTGCCCGCCCAAATCGAGCTCCCAGCGCCCTCGGAGGAGTCCCTCCGCGGCCACGCCGGTCCCCTCTCCGGCCGGCAGTCGCACCGCTCTCCCGAGGACGTCCAGCCCCAGCGCGCGGACGCGCACCCATGCGCCGGCCTCCTCGGGAACCCCGTCCACGGGGAAGGCCTCCCCACGCGGTCGAAAGGCCACGAGGGGCCCCGCTTCCACGCGGCTCCACGGGTCCAGCGCCAGGCACCGGCCGCCGCCCAGACGCACCTCCAGCAGGTCGGACGTCCGCACCTCCACGGCCCCGGCGACCGACCAACGCCCCAGCGGCACCGAGAGGCCCGCGAGCCCCACCGCCCACGGCCAGGATGCGAGCGGCGGCCAGCCCACGCCGCCGTAGGCCTCGGCGTAGGGTGCGTGACCGCGGGCGTGGGGCTCCGGCGGGCGAGCCTCCGGGCCGCCCGATGCGAGCAGGGCATCCTCCCTCGGGCAGCAGCGCGGCAGGAGGGGCGGCGTCCAGTCGTCCGGGTACCGCGTCCGGACGGCCTGCCCGGCCAGCCGCCACGCCTCGGCGGGGTCGTTTCCAGGCAAGAGCGCGGCGTAGAGCGCCCAGGTGAGGTCCTGGAGCTGCTCGTCGCAGGAAGGCCGAGGCTGGGCGGTGTCGAGGACCAGGACCCCGTCCTCCACGCTCGCCGGGCCACCCTCCAGGCGCCGACGGCGCACGCGGACACGGTAGTCCCCGTCGTTCGGCAGGATGGCGTCCAGCTCCCGAGCCAGCCATCGCGCCACCGGCGGTGCTCGGAACGCCCACCGGGGGTCGAGGACCGTCACCTCCACGTTCCCGCTTTGCGCGACGTGCTCGGCGGCGTGGACGGGCCGGCCGGCCAGCGGCATCCCCGCCAGCAGGGCTCCTGCGAGACGGAGCAGCCGGCCCGGCCGGTCGATCCGCCGGGGGGTCACGGCGTCCCGTGGGTCGGCCCCCGGCCATCCGGCAGGGGCGGAGGCACCATGAGCGTGGGCGGGCCGATACGGATGCGCCCGATCTCCACCGTTTCGCCGCCGGTGTCGAGTGGGACTGCCCGACCCGTCAGGGTCTGCCATCCCACCGACACCGCGGCCTCCCCGGGCGACGCGTCGGCCGGAACGTGCACGCGGAACAGGTCGTCCCGTGCCAGCCCGGGTTGCCAGGCGTGGGTGGAGAGCCTGCCGTCCAGGGGGGCCTCCACGCGCTCCACCTCCTCGAACGCTCCCGACAGCACCACCCGCCGCTTCCAGAGCGCCCGGGCGCCCTCCCTCGTCCGCCACCGGCACCGGATCCAGGCGGCGTCGGCCGGCTCCAGGTCCTCCTTCTCGAGGGTGCAGGACACCATGTCCAGAATGCCCCCCCAGGTGGCCTGGGCCGGCCGATCGTCGCGGATCCAGCCGTCGGCCAGGAAGGCCTCGCGCCGGGCCGCGGCGCGGCCGTTCACGAGGGCGCGCCAGCCGCGCACCTCCTTCCTCAACCGCCGAATCTCGGACGCCGGGAGGGTCCCGGCGAGATCGTGCCGCTCCGCGGGATCCTGGTGGATGTCGAAGACCTGGGGCTTCTGCTGCCGGAAATGGTCGATGAACTTCCGGCCCCCGGTGCGGGAGGCCAGGCACCGCCAGGACCGCCAACACGAGTGGAAGAGGGTCCGGTCCTCCGGTGCCTCCCCCAAGAGGCTGGTCCCTTCGAGTCGGCCGTTCGTCACCTCGATCCCCAGGATCTCCAGGACCGTTGGAAGCACGTCGAGCGTCTGCCGGGGACCCCGGATCACGCCGCTGCGATCGCCCAGCACGCCGGGACCGTAGAGCACCATGGGGATCCTCAAGCCCTCCTCGTAGATCGTGAGATCGTGGAAATACCGGCCGTGCTCGCCGAAGCCCTCCCCGTGATCGCCCAGCAGGACGAACAGCGTGTCGTCCCCGAGGCCGCGCGCCTCGTAGGCCCGTACCAGTCGTCCGGCGAAGTCATCGATGTACCGGACGGCGTTCAGGTACCTTCTGAGCTTCCGGTTCTCCACGCCCGGATAGGCCCGGGTCTCGAACCAGGGGGGGACGTCGTAGTCGTTGTGTGTGGAAACGGTGACGTAGGTGGCGAAGAAGGGCCCCGGCTCTGCCATCGACCAGGCGACCCCCGGATCCAGCATGGCCTCGTCGGCGATGCCCAGCGGGTTGAGCTTCTCCTCGTAGGGCGGCCGCTGGAAGTGCGACATGCCGCGGAACAGGTCGAAGCGCATCTCGTGCGCGAGCGCCACCCGGTTTTCGAAGGACTCCTTGGCGGTCTGGAAGAACGCCGTCCGATAGCCGATTCCCCCGAGGATCTCCGCCATGCACGGCCCGGGAAGCCCGTTCGCGTGCGCCTCTCGCACCTCCTGCACCAGCTCGGGGTACTGGCTGCACAGCATCGTCACGAGCGACTTGGAGGTGTGGGGGACGACCGCCCAGGCTTCCTCGACCTCGAGGCCGCGCGACGCGAGATCCACGAGATTGGGGGTGGTGTCGAGCGAGGGGTCGAAGAACGAGGTCCGGTAGAGCCCCATGGACTCCAGCATGACGAGGACGATGTTGGGCAGCGGCTGGCGCGTGGGTGGGGACAGCGCCAACGGGGTCTCGGGCTGCTCCGGGGGCAGGGTCGCGTCCGCTGCCCGGTCGAGGGCCTCCTCCACGAGCAGCGGGACGAGGGCATCGCTCATCTCCCTGAGCTCCCGCCGTGCGGACCGGGTCGGCATCAGGACGTGGACGAGGAGCGTGGCCACGAGCAGGAAGAGCACGAGCCTCCCCCACGTCCGGCTCGGTGAGGGTCGGATGCGGGGGAGGATGGGCAGCATGCCGAGGACGATCCCCGTCCCCAGGGCTGCCGCGTACCCGGTCCGGACCTCGTCCAGGACGACCGGGAGCACCTCCGCGGCACTCGAGAGGAAGTAGTCCAGGACCTCGAGGTCCAGGCGGCTGCCCGTGACGTACAGGTAGCCCAGCTCCAAGCCGGTCGCGGCCATCAGCAGCGTGGCGGCGGCATGGATCCCCACGCGGCCGGCCCGGTGCCAGCCGCCGCGGAGCGGCCGGAGCAGGAATGCCGCGACCAGGGCCACCAGGGCCCAGGTCTCGACCTCCTGATCGTGCGCCCGCCAGGCATCCCGTATCTTCCAGGCCGGGAACCGCTCGGCGGTGATGGCCATGCGGATCCCCAGGAGGGGAAGCAGCCCGATGAGGCCGGCGGCCAGGGCCGGCAGCACGTCCTGACGCCTGGGCGCGATCCGATCCCAGGCTCCGAGGAGCCGGCCGAACGGCGCACACAGGAGAGCGGCCCGCTTGGGGCGACCCGGGACGAAGGTGGTCATGGCAGGCCGGGCGGTGTCCAGACCCCGTCGCCGTCCACGTCGAGGCGCACGGGATTGGTGAAGGCCAGGGGCACGTAGTCGGGTGCCACGACCGCGTAGAGGCCACCCACGTCGATGTCCTGCCGTGCCTCGGGCCACCCCGCCTCGGCGAGCAGCCAGGCGTCTTGCGTCGGGCTCACGGTGAAGGTGAGGGTCCGGTCCATGGGCACGCCCGGATCCCCGATCCCGCCACCGAGGTCGATACGCTCGATCACCGTGCCGTCTTTCACGAGCCGAACTTCGTGCACCGGCACCCAGGGCGCGGCACGCACGCGGACCCGCACCTGGACCGGCGTGCCCCCGGTGGCGAGCACGTCGCCGGGCCCGGCCGTGCTTGCGGCCTGCGCCTCGAGTTCCAGCACCGGTCCCGTCGATACCGCCACGCGCCCCTCCCGCACGCCGCGGATCAGGGCCACCGGATCGGGCACGCCGTCGGGCCCGACGACACCGGACACGAGGTTGCACGGCCATCCCACGACCTCGACCGCGAGGGCATGGGAGTCGCTGTTGCCCGTGCCCGTGCGGACGATGCCCTGGTCGAGGAGGGCGAACCAGTCCGCCCGTACCTCCAGGTACTTCGTGAAGCTCATGCGGTTCACGACCTCGATGGCGTCCACGTCGAGGGCCGTGGTCCCGGTCCGCGGCACCCGCTCGGTCATCCAGGCGTTGCTTCCCTCCCCCACGGGAAGCGTGCGATCGAACCCCTTGTTGTTGAAGAGCGCCCAGGCGAGGTCTTTGGACCGCTCGTCCGGCCGGAAGTGGATGCCCCGCGGGTGGGCGAGCTGGATGAGGACGTCCTGGCCGGTGATCGGGTGAGGATGACGGCGCTGGAGGGCATGCAGGGCGTCGATGGCGTGACCCACGCTCCGGTAGTACCGGGTGGGGGGCGGGAGATCCGCCACCAGCGGCCCTGCGGTGAGGTGGGCTGTGTCCCATTCCTTCTTCGCCCGGCTCCGGACATCCAGCTCCATCCCCGTGAGCACCAGCGGGACGGCGTGGAGGCCCTCGAGGGCGGAGAGGAGGAACCCCGGGTCGCTCGGTCGGTCATGGTCGGCCAGGGCCACCACGTCCAGCCCGGAGGCCGCGAACGAGGCCGCACGTGCGCGGTGCGGCGTGTAGGCGTCGTCGGACATCCCGGTGTGGAGGTGGAGATCCGCGAACGCGACCCCTGGGGTGTCCAGCACACGGGGGACGACGAGCCGGACCTCGGTGTCGTCCGGGACCACCACCTCGGCCCGACCCAGGTCCTCGCGCAGGCCCCGGGCGGCCACGAGGGTGTACCGCCCTGCGGGAAGGGCGAGCTCTGCCTTGCCGCCCACGGCGAAGACGGCAGTGCGCTCCTGCTCGCGGTGCTTGTGGTCGAAGCGCCAGGCGGAGGCGTCCGCGAGCGGGAGGGGTCCCTCCTCTCCGACCGCGAAGACCCGTGCCGAGACGGGTCGGTCCTGGCCGTCCACCACGCGCACCGAGATCCGCCCGGCGGCCCGCGCGACCGTGAAGTTCGTCTTCAACACATGGCCGGGCCGCCACCTCGACGGGTGGACGACGACCTTCATGCGATGCCTTCCCGGCCCGATGGCCTCGAGGTCCAGGGTGCCGAGGTACTGGGCTCCCTTCTTGGAGGCGGACTGCCGGTCCCGGACGATCGCCAGCGGATCGTCCACGGGAGTCCCGTCCACCGAGACCTCGAAGCGCGCATCCTTCCACGAAGCGGGTACCAGGACCACGACAGGGGTCCAGTCCTGCGTCAGGAGCGAACCCTTGGGGGGGCTCTGGATGGCGGGGCGGGGCCCTTGGGCGCACCCCGCGTCCAGGAGGCACGCGAGGACGAAGAGCGAGGCCGCAAACCGGGAACGCCGGGGGAGCGGACACGGGCGCACGGGCAGCACTCCTCGGTGGAGGGAAACGCCACACTATCACCAATCGGGGCCGTCAGCGGCGAGATCTGCCGGATCACCGCAGCCGGATCTCACCCGCAGGGCCCTCCACGACCCGCCCCACCACGCACGCTTCCGGAAGCCGGCGGCAGAGCGCCTCGGCGTCGGCGGGGCTGCACGCGATGAGCAGGCCCCCCGAGGTCTGCGGATCCAGCGCGACGTCCATGAGAAGCGGATCGGCGTCGTCGGCAACCTGGAGCATGCGCCCCAGGCTGTCCCGGTTCTTGCCGGTGCCCGCGGGGACGAATCCCATCTCGGCTGCCGCGAGAGTGCCTGGCAGGAGGGGCAGCGCCGCGAGGTCGATCTCGATGGCGACCCTGGAGGCCTCGGCCATGCCGGCGGCGTGCCCGGCCAGGGCGAACCCGGTGACGTCGGTGCAGGCGTGGACCTCGATGTCGCGCGCTGCTTCGGCTGCCCTGCGGTTCAGGGTGGACATCCAGCGGATGGCGAGGGTCAGGTGGTCCGGCTCGACGAGGCCCGCCTTGGCCGCCGTGGTGAGCAGCCCGGTGCCCAGCGGCTTGGTGAGCACCAGCGCGTCTCCCGGGAGGGCGCCCGCGTTGCGCCAGATGGCCTCGGGGTGGATCCGGCCCGTGACCGCGAGGCCGTAGAGCAGTTCCTGTCCCTCGATGGTGTGCCCACCGGCCAGGATCGCCTCCGCCTCCTCGAGCGCCGTGAGCCCGCCTCGGAGGATCTCCTTGAGCACCTCTTTTCCGTAGGATGCCGTGGGGTAGGAGACCAGGTTCATGCCCGCGAGGGGCTTCCCGCCCATGGCGTAGACGTCCGAGAGGGCATTGGCCGCGGCGATGCGACCGAAGCTGAAGGGGTCGTCGACGATGGGCGGAAAGAAGTCCACCGTATGGACGATGGCCAGGTCGGGCGCCACGCGCACCACGCCTGCATCGTCGATGGTCTCGATGCCGACGAGCAGGTCGGGGCTCTCCAGCCTCGGCAGGCCGCAGAGCAGGGTGGAGAGCTGGCCCCTGGAGAGCTTGGCGCCGCACCCTCCGTAGGCGCTCCCCCGCGTGAGCGCGACGCTCGAAGGCGCGTTCATGGCCTGCAGGGTGCTGGGCAGCCACAGATCGCCCTGGCGGCGCCAGGCCTGTCCGCCTCCGAGATCCGCCATCTCGAGGGCCTGGAGCAGGATCGCGGCCTGGGAGGAGGTGGCCTCCAGTACCATGCCGCACTCCGAGCTGACCGTTCTCGGCGCGGGGATGACGTCCACGTCGCATCCCTGCTCCCGTGCCACACGCTCGGCGCGCATCACCCTTTGGACCGTGCCAAAGACGATGAGGACGTCGCGTTCGGACTTCATGGCTGCCTCCTGTCCTCTGGATTCGATCCCGTCGCACGAACGATGGCGGCGATGGCCGACACGAGCCGATCCGCGTCGGACTCGGTGTTGAAGGGGCCGAAGCTGGCCCGGATCGTGCCGTCGGGGAAGCTCCCGAGGCGCCGGTGGGCCGCGGGCGCGCAGTGCAGCCCGACCCGCATGAGGAGGCCGTTCTCGCGATCCAGCCGGTGCGCCAAGGCCCCGTTGTCCAGCCCACGCACGCAGAAGGAGAAGGTGCCGGTCCGAGGCGCGGTCGGAGACCAGCCGGGCAGTTCGACGCCCGGGAGGTCGACCAGACCCTCGGCCGCCCGGAGCGCGAGGCGCCGTTCGTGCGCGTGGACGGAGGCAACCCCCCTCTCCCGGAGCCATGCGCTGGCCGCACCGGTCCCGACGATGCCCACGGTGTTGGGCGTGCCGGCCTCCAGGAGGTCGGGCAGCATCTCGGGCATCTGCTCGCTCTCCGAGCGGGATCCCGTCCCTCCACGGACCAGTGGGGGAAGCTCGAACCCAGGTGCCAGCAGCAGGATCCCCACGCCCGTCGGTCCCAGCAGCCCCTTGTGGGCCGAGCAGGCCAGGGCCGCGACGCCCATGCGGGCGAAGTCGATGGGCACCGATCCCGCACTCTGGGCGGCGTCCACCACCACCGGCACCGGAGCGACGGCCCGCGCGATCTCCTCCACGGGCAGGACCGCCCCGGAGACGTTGGAGGCGTGGGCCAGGACCACGAGGCGGGCGCCCGTCCGGACGACGGCCTCGGCGACCTCTTCGGGCTCGGGTACGCCGTGGGGATCCGAGGCGGGCACCGGGTGGACGCTCACCCCACGGCTCTCCTCCAGCCAGCGCAGGGGACGCATCACCGCGTTGTGCTCGAGGCTGGAACAGACGACCGCGTCGTCCGTCCCGAGCAGGCCGTCGAGGAGGGTATTCAGCCAGAAGGTGCATCCCGGGCCGAACAGCGTCCGCTCTGGTTCTGCTCCGAGCAGTGCCGCAACCGCCTCTCGCGCCGCTTCCACGGCCCGGCTCGCGGCCACCGTCAGCCGGTGACCGCCCCGCCCGGGATTGCCTGCGAAACCGTCCAGAAACGAAGCCATGGCGGCCGATACCCCCGGCGCCTTGGGAAAGGAGGTGGCCGCTTGGTCGAGGTAGGCAGGCGGGGTCATGGCCGCACCACGTGTCCCGCCTGCCCGAGCGTGGTCGTGATCTCCAGCATGTCGGTCACGCGGCCCACCGCCAGCTTCGAGGCCAGCCCGAAGAAGTTGAGGCAGGTGCCGCAGGCCAGGATGGTCACGCCGGCGGCCTCCAACTCCCGCAGGTCGTCCAGCACGGGCGACCCCTCGCAGCACAGCTGCGCACCCCCGTTGTAGCAGACGACGATGTCCGGCCGCGGCTCGACCTTGCCGACGGTTTTCAGGAAACCCCTGAGCAGCAGGCCGCCCAGGTCGTCGTCGCCGAATCCCATCGTGGGGCCCGCGATCTGGACGATCCTGGGTCCGCCGGGGGATGGGACGGGCACATCGCAGACGGTTTCGGGATCCCCTTCGGCAGAGGCCACGGAGGCGTCCACCGCGCCAGGTACGGTCACGAAGACCAGCAGGCCGCCCGCGGGGGGGATCTCCACGCGCACCTGGGCCCCTCGGCTGGTGGCGAACCGGGTGACGTTGCTGCGGGCGAGGTCGTCTGCGACGTGGAGCACCACCTCGCAAGCGCCGCCGTCCAGGCGCTTGCGCAGCTCCATGACCGGACCGGGACAGGGCAACGCACGGACATCGATGGGTTCTGTCAACGTGCCTCTCCTTCCATCACGGCCGTGAGCCTGCCGGACACGAACGAACGGCCGTCCTGGCCAGGAAGCCCGGGTTGCCCGAGGGGGCACGAACGTCTTTCTGCATGGCTGTCTCCGATGCGGCCGTCCCCCGGCCGTCATCGGAGCGCGAATCAGGACGGGGAGCCGGCGTCGCCGATATGGAAAGGCCGACCGGCCTTGTCCGGTGTTGATCAGGGGATGGAACGATAGAACCGCATCTCTGCTCTCCGTGCGCCCCGGGAAGGAGCGCCGACACGCAGTATCTGCCCCGCCGTCTCCTGGCGAGGGGTCTCTGGGCCCCCCCCGTCAGGAGCCCGACGTGGGGCCCGCGGGGTCCACGATCGTCCTGGGGAACCGCGGTCCCGGAGGGTTCGTCAGCCGAACAGGGCCTTGGTGCTGTGCACGCCGGCGGCATCCAGGCGCTGGTAGATCTCCTGGAGCCGTGCATTGGCCACGACCGCCCGCTCCACGTGCTGATCGGGGCGGTGCTTCGGATCGAAGCAGCAGAGACACCGCTGGATGGTATCGGTCCTTCCTGCTGTTTCGACGTGGAAGTTGGCGGTCAGGAACACCGAGGACGTCTTGGCGTTGCCGAAGTGCTCCACGGCGTCGACGTACTCGGGCTCCACCCGGATGTGGACCTCCTGCCCCTGCTCGGCCATGTGGATGCAGTCCTCGATCGTGAGCGCCCGTTCCCGTTCCTCGATGAGCCCCCCGGTCTTGACGATCATGCCCTCGATCGTGAACAGTTCCTTGTCGAACCGAATCCCAGCTCGCTCCAGCGCGGCCTGGTCCTGCTCGAGGTAGCGGTTGGCGATCATGACCGCGATGGAGATGTGGGGACAGAGGTTGTGGAGGCAGCCCCGGGCGTAGCACTTTCGGAACTCGTAGGGCGCACCGTTCACTTCGCCCCGAAAGGTGCACATGAAGACGAACGCCTCGTACGGAGCGACCCTGTGCCGGAACTCCACGTTCACCACGGCGAAGGACGTGCGGCAGGTCACCTCCGCACCCTGTTCCTTCAGGGCGACGAGGTGGCAGATGCGATGAGGGATGATGTCCGAATACGTGTTTTCCATTGATACACCTCCGTGGTTCACAAAGAGCGTGGAAGTTGGTCTGTTCTGGCGCACTCCGACGCCTGCCGCTCGGCTGCGGGACCCGGGGCAGTCCCACGCGAGCCTGTAGGACTCCTTCCAGATCGGAAGTGTACCATCCCCGCCGCCTCCGAATCAAGCCGGAACCGCCTGGAGCTGCCCCACTCCTGGGGGCACCGGCGGAGAGAGCGGCATGCCCGGGCTGCGGGCGAACGTCGGGCGATCCGGGCTCGGCCTCGGTGTCGGGGTTCGACCTCGGCCTCGGTTTCCAAGGCGCGTGGGAGTCGGGATCGGCGATGGGCGGCGCGGCCACCGTGACGAGCTCGATGTCCCCGAGCATCCGGTCGGCCGCCTTGTAGCGGTGGCGGACAGCGGACCCGCGGTCCGGCAGGAGCCGGACGAGGTCCGCGGCGCATCGCGCCTGGAGCAGGGCCCGGAGCCTTTGCGCGCCATGCGCGCCAGCATGGCGCCCACCCGCCGCAGAGCCACCTGCTGTGCATCCCCCCGCGACCTCGAGATCCAGCGCCTCAGGAAGGCACTGGAGACGGCCCTCGCCCAACTCGCCGCGACCCGCGCGGAACTCGTGGCACTCCCTTGAGCAGGCGCGGGCGTCCGACGCGCGCATCGGCGAACGGACGGCCCAGGTCGCGCGTCTCACCGAGGTGGTCGCCTCGGGGAACGACCGGATCGCCGAGCTGGCAACGGACGCGAGACGAAAGCGCGCCACCTCCGAAGGGCACCTGGAACTGCAGAGGATCCCGCTGTCCATCTCGTTCTTCGTCCCCCAGGTCGAGGCGGCGGCCCAGCTGCTCGACGTGGTGGACTCCGAGCACTGGAAGCAGCTCCTCGCCGGTCCCTGGATGCCAAGCGACGGCACCTCGCTCGAGGGGATCGTCCCCGACCTGCCCGTCACGCACGACGGCCACCTCGAGGTGTTCCTCCGCGACGAGACCTGTGGGGGGGTGCCACGCGGTCATGGGGACTCCAGCGGAAGAAACTCGGGAGGTAAGGACTTACCCTCGGTGTTGTTTCCTCTCTGGAGGTAGTAACTCGTTGGGTAGAGCCTTACCCTTGGAGTTACTGCCTATTTAGGGGAAGTAATTGTATAGGTAACTGGTTACCCCCGGACTTGCTTCCGCGACGCTCCACTCCGGGACGCGCCGCTCTCTCCGCCAGCGCCTCCAGGGGTGAGGCCATCCAACTCTGTCGTGCTTGACCTTCGCCCTGACCGACGCTACGGCCCCCGGATGCTTCCTGTCGTCCGTGGGAGACATCGCGCTGGAGGCCCGCCGGCGACATCGGTACGCCGACCGTGTTCTACGACCCGACATCGGGTCGTCCGGCTAGGGCCTCGAGAGGGTCGCTCCACGTCTCGCTTTGGGAGTTGAAGGGGATCCGCCATGAAGCTCTCCGCCAGCACCAGGATCCACGATCTTCTCGAGGAACACGCGTTCCTCGAGGACTTCCTGGCCGGCTACGACGCGAAGTTCGAGATGCTGAGGAGCCGCATGGCCCGGGCGACCCTCGGCCGTCTCGCCACCCTGAAGGTCGCCGCAGGCATCGCGAGCATCGACCTCAACGATCTCCTCGAGGCCGTCGCCGCGGAGATCGAGCGCCGCACCGGCTCGCGTCCCGATCTGGAGCGCTCGGCCGAGGGCGAGCGCCAGACGCGGGAGCGGCGGATCCGGGTGCTGGAGGAGATCATCCACGACCTGCACGACGGAGGCGATCTCGAACGGGCCCGATCGCGCTTCGCCGAGGCGATCGAGGACGTGGAGGCGAGCGAGATCGCCGCCATGGAGGAGGAGCTCATCCGCGGCGGCATGCCCGTCTCCGAGGTGCAGCGGCTGTGCGACGTGCACGTGAGCGCATTCCGGCAGGCCCTCGACGAGCACCAGGCGGTGGAGGTGCCCCCCGGTCATCCCGTGCACACCTACGTCGCAGAGAACCGAATCCTCACCCGGCTCGCGAACGCGCTCGGCAGCCTGGCGCGCGAGGCGGGTCGCGGCAGGGACGCACCGGAGCGCTTCGCCTCCATCGAGGAGGTTCTCCGCGATCTCGACGGGATCGAGAGCCACTACCAGAGAAAGGAGAACCAGCTCTTCCCGTTGCTCGAGCGGCACGGCGTGACCGGCCCCCCCCAGGTGATGTGGGGCGTCCACGACCAGATCCGCGCGGCGCTCGCGTCCGTCCGCGAGGCGGTTGCGCAGCGGGACGCCGAGTCCTTCTCGAGCCAGGCGCCTGCACTCGCCCGGGACATCGTCGAGATGGTCTACAAGGAGGAGAAGGTCCTGTTCCCGATGTCGCTCGAGACGCTCTCGGAAGAGGAATGGGCCGAGGTTCGGCGCGGTGAGGACGCATTGGGCTACGGGCTCGCCCAACCTGCGGCGTCCTGGCCGTCCGCACGGCCGGAGGCCATGGAGGCCGTCCCCGCGATGTCACCCGAGGGCCTCCTGGCCCTCCGGACCGGCGCACTCTCCCTCGACCAGGTGAATCTCGTCCTCACCCACCTGCCCGTGGACCTCTCGTTCGTGGACGAGACGGACACCGTCCGCTTCTACTCCGAGGGCCCGGACAGGATCTTCCCGCGCAGCCCGGCGGTGATCGGGCGCAAGGTGCAGGCCTGCCACCCGCCGAAGAGCGTACACGTGGTGCAGAGCATCCTCGACGCGGTCCGCGACGAGGCCGGCGCCTATCGAGGCTGCCTCGAGGTCAGCCAGGACGTGACGCCCATCCGTGCCCTCACCGGAGAGCAGAGGTTGCTGGACCGGAGGATGGAATGACCCGGGACGCAGTGGCCTGATCGAGGTTGGGGATGGCCGACTCCAAGCAGGCGATCCCGTCGCGTCGGATTCGGCGGGAACTGCGGACCGTTCGGGCCATGATCGCGCTCTACTGCCGGGCGCACCACGAGACCCACGGCGAGGATCTCTGCCCCGAATGCCGCGAGCTCTGGGACTACGCCCGCCAGCGCGTCGAGCAGTGTCCCTTCGGGCCCGAGAAGCCGACCTGCCTCAACTGCGCGGTACACTGCTTCAAGCCCCAGAGGAGGGAGCAGATCCGGAAGATCATGCGCTTCTCCGGACCCAGGATGGCCTGGCGCCACCCGCTGTGGACCGTCTGCCACTTCATCGATGGGAGGAGACCGACACCGTTGAGGGTCGAGCCCCCGCGGAGTGCTTCGTCGGGCCGTCTTCGGTCCCCCCCGTCGGAGGGGGAGCCCTGGGCACCGAGTCCAGGTCCACCACGATGACGTCGCGTGTCCGGGTCTCGATCGGCAGTGCGCCCGATCGTGCGGCCGACGCCCAGGCGTCCCTGAGGGCCGTCTGCCCGGCCGGCGCGACGTCTTCGTGGATGAGCACGTAGCGAAACCCCATGGATGAGAGCGTGCCGGCGGCCTGCTCGGGAGGCTCTGCCAGGGCGTGTGCGACGCGACCTGACCAGGGTCGGTTCAGTCCGGCGGCCACCGGCCGCTCGTGACAGCTCTGCGCGAGAAGCCATCGCTCGTCGAGGGTACCGGGCAGATCCAGCACCGGACCGTTCGCCAGGCCGTCCAGGGCCTGGCACCCGCGGACGTCGAGCGGGGACGGACCCCACCGGAGCAAGGCCGGACCACCGCCACGGAGCAGGAGGTCGGTCGCGAGACCGAGCGCCAGGAGGGCGGCCACCGGGCCCCGTCCCTTGTGCAGACGCCCGGTCAGGGTGTCGATGCCGCGAGCCGCGAGCAACCCCACCCCCAGGGCGGCCAGGGCTACGAAGCGGTATTCCAGGTGCAGCCCCGAGAGCCCGGGCCATCGACCGATGGCCGCCCAGGGTCCGGGGACGCCTCCGGCGTCCGCGACGCTCCAGCGGAGGATCGGCCCGAGCCCCAGGCCCAGCCCGGCCAACACGAGCCCCCAGGCCCGCGCTCCGCCACGCCACCCGACGAGGGCCAACCCCACCGCCAACACGCCGAGGTACCAGGCATGGACGCCCTCAGCCCCGAACTGCACCTCCCAGGCGGCGCCGAGGAGGCCCGACAGGTCGGCCGAACCGGCCGGAGAAAGCGGCTCGCTCCGCGCCACCATGGAGCCGGGCCTCGCCAGGACCCGCGCCTGCAGGGCGGCGTACGTGCCCCCGACCAACGCGGCCGACGCGATTCCTGCCAGGAGGCCGAGGGCCCCGCGAAGGCGGCGTCGCCCGGGACCCATCGCCTCGCCCGTCCTCGTTGTCACCCCCTCTCCGAGGCGTGCGCTCCCGCCGAGGAAGACGAGGGTCGCCACGCCTGCCATGACGCCGCAGTACGGGTTGAACCAGGCGGCCAGCCCCACCGAGAGCCCGGCGGCCAGCCCTCGCCACGGACCGTCCAGTGCACGGCGTGCGACCAGGGCGGCCAGGGGGACCCAGAAGACCGGCGTCACGTCCGGGTTGCCGTTGTGCACGCTGCTCAGCAGCACGGGCGAGAGGCCGAGGCAGGCCCCCGCCGCCGCAGCCGCCCAGCGGGAGACTCCCAGGGCGGTCGCGAGCGCCGCGGCGAGCGCCACGGCGAGCCCGATGTGGACCACCTGCAGCAGGTTGGCCGCCGCCACGGGCCCCAGGGTCCAGGTCATCGGTGCCACGAGGACGGCCTCTGGAAGATCGGCGACCAGGAGACGCGCCCCCTCGGGGACCAGCACCTCCGGCACCTCCAACGGCGGCGGTCCGGGCCAATGTTGGGCCACGCGCCACAGGCCCCAGGCCACCCCGCCCAGATCCCCCCCTCCCCCTCCCAGCGCCCCGTGTACCGCATCCACGGCGCCCCGCGGGGCACCCGCCGCGCCGGCCAGGACACACCCCAGGGCGACCAGCGCTCCCGTGACCCACGGTCCCGGCCCGCGGCTTCCCGCGATGGGCGAACCTCGCATCATCCGGACCCGATGGTGGAGCACGCCCCCGTGCCTCCGCCTCCGGGCTCCAGGCACCGGTGGTAGTGATCGAGGGCCGTGTCGAGCCAGTGGTGGAGGCGACAGGAGCCCGCCCGTGTGCCCACGAACCCCATGTGCCCGCCCCGGCGCTCGACGTGCAGGTGCACGGCCTCGGAGACCGGTCCCAGGTCCGAGGCGGGCGCCAACGGATCGTCCTCGGTGGCGAGGATCACCGTGGGGACCCGGATGGCGGACAGGTGTGCGCCGCAGGAGCAGCGGGAGTAGTAGTCGGCCCGATCCGTGAAGCCCGCGGCCCGGGCGGTGTAGACCTCGTCGAAGTCCCTCAGGGACGGGGTGGGGGGTAGGGTGACCCGCCGACTGGCGGCCTCCCTTCTCAACAGGCGCACGAAGCGAAGGTCGTAGATGCGATTCCAGCCCCTCTGCAGGCGCAGGCTGCTCGCGTCGAGGTCGCCGGGCGGATTCACGGCGATGGCCGCGTCGGGCTGATGGCGATCCCGATCCCGGCCCAGGAGGAGGAGCAGGATGTTCGCGCTGATGGAGAAGCCCACCGCGGTCAGGTGCGAACCCGGGAAGCGCTTCCGCACGAGGGCGAGGGCGGCGGCCATGTCTGCCGTGGATCCGCTGTGGTAGGGACGAATCGCCAGTCCCCTGCCCTCTCCCACGCCCCGGTGGTGGACAGCGACCACGGCGTGGCGTCGTCTGGCCAGGGTGGCAGCCGCCCGGCGCATGTAGGCCGATCCCGCGGTCCCACCGAGCCCGTGGAAGAGCACCCCCACGCGGCCGCTGTCGCCCTCGAGGAGGCGCAACGCCAGGACGTCCCCGTCCTCCAGGTCCAGGAGGGCCGGCGTCCAGGGGAGATCCGGGCCCGTGCCCCTCGACAGGTTCCCCAGGAGGGTCTGCAGGTGGGGCGACCGTGCGAGGCGGAGGGGATGGAAGGGCTCGGGACGAGGCAGGTCCATGCCTCCCCCGGTATCCGGTCTGGACGCACGTCCGCTCCGCGCCCGTCCATCCGTCTCGGGGGAAGGGGGTCTGGCCCTTTTCCTTGATCTTCCGCGCGAAAACCGGCTACATTGTGGGGGACGATTCGTCTTCCCTCCAAGGCTTCGAGGATCTCCATGTCTCCTTTCTCTCTTCGTCTGCTCGGGCTTCCTTTGGTGCTCTCCGGACTTCTGACGGCCGGGTGCGACGACGCGACGGACGACACGTCTCCCC
>JAFGLY010000126.1 GCA_016927815.1 Deltaproteobacteria bacterium
CCTGGCCCTGCTGCTCGTTCCATCGGCCCTCGCGGCGCACGACTTGTGCTGGGAGTTCGAGGAGGTCAACGTGCCGACCGACTACGGCGACGAGGCCACCGGGACCTCCTGGTGGGGGGTCAACAACCACGACGTGTTCGTCGGCAACTACTGCGTGGACGAGGACTGCTACGTGATCGGGGCCGCGATGTACGACGCGCGGGCCGGGACCTTCGAGACCTTCACCCCCGGGGAAGATTATGCCGAATGGAGGGGCATCAACGACCGCGGCCAGATCGGCGGCAACGCCTGGAGCTACCTGGAGGCCATCGGGTACGTCGGGTACACGGCCGTCTGGGAGCCGGACGGCGAGGTGACCTACCTGGACAACCCCGACCTGGGCTACCCCGATGGGGACTACTTCGGCGGGAACCTGAACGCTCGGGGCGAGGTCGTCGGCACGTTCTGGGACTCGGACCAGGGGCGCTACCGCGGCGTGATCTGGACGAGCGCCGAGGAGTGGACCATCTACGACGGCGGCGAGGACGACGAGCACACGTACCTCCTCGGAATCTCGGACGACGGAGACCTCACGGGCCTCGTCATTGCGTCCGACTGGTCCACCAACTGGGACTTCGTCGACAAAGGCGCCGGGCCCGAGTTCTACGAGCCACCCGACTCCACGGCACAGACCGGCTGGTCCCTGAACAACCGGGGCATCGTGGTCGGCTGGCAGCGTCTGGAGGGCGTCCAGGTCCCGATGATCAAGGACGGCGACGACTACGCCACGTTCCCGATCCCCGGCACGGAGAACAGCTCCTTCTGCGACATCGCGGAGAACGGCACGGTGGCTGCGACCGGCGACGGGTACTCGCGCGGCTTCCTCGGCTGGCGGGTGCCCTGCCACTAGTCGCTCACCCGCCTGGGTGGCGCTCCACGGTACGCGTTCGTCACGAGCCTCCGAGGACAGCCCGCATGAACGCCTCTTGTTCGGAGTCTGCAACCCGGTGGGGGTGGAGGTCGAGTGGTCGTGAACGGGGCGGGAGCCGGTGCCCTGCTCCCCCAGGTGTGCGCGGACCAGGTGGGGTCGGGGGACGTAGCCCCAGAGGCGCTCGAGGCCGCTCCGGTCGTCGTCGGGGTCGGCGTCGTCGTCCGCGAGGTCGCCTTCTCCGCAGCCCTTGCGGGCGATGAAGCGCTCGCACGGCTCGGTTCCGCGTGTGTGCCCCGTCCGGCCCGGCATCCGGCGCATGGGCGCGCGGGCCGGAGGCTGCCGGGGCGCCCGCCCGTGGATCGGCGGATCCCCGCCACGACGGGCTGGCCGGTGGCCGGCGGCACCGCGACTTGACTCGCGGAACGGCAACCTAGTATACAGATTCTATACCATCGGAAAGTCCTTTCAGATGGCCCGCATCTCGCGACCGAAGCACGATGTGGACAGCCCTCGGGGCGATCCGCGGCCCCTGCACGCCCGGCCGGTTCCCAGGCTCCGCGCCACCTCGCGCCGCGAGCACGGCGACCCCACCACTCCCTGGCGCCGGATGCTCTCGGTCGAGAACGTGGTCGGGTGCAGCCGTGCACTCGCGGAGGTGTTCCGCCTGATCGCGGTCGCCGCGCCCACCCGGGTGTCGATCCTGGTCACGGGCCCCTCGGGCACGGGGAAGAACGAGGTGGCGCATTCGATCCACACCAACAGCCACCTGCGGGCGGGCCCCTTCGTCGAGGTCAACTGCGGAGCCATCCCCGTCGGGCTGGTGGAGAGTGAGTTCTTCGGTGCTCTCCCCGGTTCCTTCACGAGCGCCAACCACCGGATCCGGGGCAAGGTGGAGGCCGCGCGCGGCGGCACGCTGTTCCTGGACGAGGTCTGCGAACTGCCCTTCGCGGTCCAGGCCAAGCTGCTCACGCTGCTCAGCTCGGGGCACTTCTACCCCGTGGGCGGCTCCTGCCCGATCCTCGCGGACATCCGCGTGGTGGCCGCGACCAACCAGGACCCGGAGTCGGCGGTCGCGGAGCGCCGCCTGCGCGAGGACCTCTTCCACCGCCTCAACGCGGTGCGGATCCACCTCCCGCCGCTCAACGACCGCCCTGAGGACCTCCTCCCGCTCGCCCTCCACTTCGTAACCGTCACCTGCAGGCGGGAGCGTGTGAGCCACATCCCCCTCGAACCCGAGGCCTGCCGGGCCATCCAGAGGGCCCGGTGGCCCGGGAACGCCAGGCAGCTGAGGAACACCGTCGAGTGGGCGGTGCTGCAGGCCATGTCCGAGACCGCACAGGTCATTGGCGTGCGCCACCTCTTCCCCGCGAACCCGCCCGAGGCGGGGAGCGAAACGCCGTCCACGTGGCGGGAGGCCACCCGGGTCTTCCAGCGCAGGTTCCTGCTCGACACCCTCGCGGCCTGCGGGCAGAACCGATCCGAGGCCGCCCGGCGTCTGGGTCTCTCGCGCTCCCACCTCTACGAGATCCTCGTCGCCCTCGACATCAAAGACGGATCGTAGCGGTCGGGGATAGGCATCGAAGGGGTTCGAACACGCCACGGTGCCTGCTGTCCAAGGTCTGCCGCTCCTGGGTGCATGGCGGGACACCTGGAGTGCCTCGGCCACGGCGGCTTGTGTGGCCCCAGACCTCACCCTGTGGAGGACACGGTACCGGAGTTCTTCCTGGGCGGACCGGGTGAGCTGGCGGGCGTCGCGGTGCGTGGTCATGCTCCAGCATCGAACTCACCCGGAGTCCGAGGGCACGGGACAGGCACGATGAACGACTCCTGGTATCCTTCAGGGGGGATTCCGCGGCAGGGTCCTCCACGAGCGTGAAGGCGGTGGGCTTCTCGGTGAGGGCAGGGGCGTCACACCGGATCGAGGAGCACGACACCGTCCCCCTCGAGGCCCAGGTCGTCCACGACCGGGAGCGGGCCGAGCAAGGCAGCGCCCACGGACTGTGCCCGGACGCGGATCACGGTGCCCCCGTCGCCGCGCCCCACGTCGAGCGGCACGCGTACCTCGGTGTCCCGGGCCGTGTCGATGCTGCCGCTCCAGGCGGTCCACGCCTCGCGCGCCCGGCCATGCGACCACGCCGTCACGGTCACCCGGAACGCGTCCCGACCCGCGAAGACCGGGGAGGGGACGACCGCCAGGCGGACACGGAGGACGGTCCCCGGCGGCGTGGGCGGGACGCGCACCACGAGGCCGGGACCGCCTGCGAACGCCAGGCGCCGGCCGGACAGGCGACCCGAGCGGAGGCCGGCCTCCTCGGCGGCCTGTCCCTGGGTGACCCGGAACGCGAGGCTGTCGGGAGGGCCGACCCAAGGGAAGGATCGGAACGTGATCCGGTGATTCGTGAAGCCGCAGGTGTCGGGCTCGCCGGGCGGCTCCCGGTCGCACACGATCCCGTCCACCTCCAGGTCGAGGGGTTCGAGGTCGGCGACGAGTTCGAGCAGGGTGCCCCAGGAGTCCGTGGCCCCGACCGGGTTCCACTCCCGACCCTCGACCACGATGCGATCCCCCTCCGCCCGGACCGCCGTGGGCGTGGTCCACTCCGCGAACTCCCAGAGATCGGCCTTCCCCACCGGCACTACGCGTGGGCGCTCCTCCTCTGGGATCGGGGTGTCGGCGACGATGGGGAGAGGCCCGCCCCTATGGAGGAGCGCCGCGCAACGCCGGGCGTGGCCCGCCCGGGTCGGGTGGCTGTGTACCAGGTCCGCGCATGCGGCCTCGCGCTCGGTTGGGCTTCCGACGGCTGCGGCCCATGCCATCCGCTGGAGGTGGAACGTCAGGAACCCGGGCGCCCGGTCCACGGCCCGCTCGAATCCGGCCAGGACCTCCTCGGGCGTGGCCGGCGGCGAGTCCAGGCGGCGCGCGAGGGTATAGGCCACGTCGGACGCGCGCATGGGCTCGTACTCGGTCCAGAACCACGGGGCGTTCCAGATGGAGCGCTGGAAGCGGGAGCAGGACCCGGGATCGTTGAGCGCGATCCAGTCGGGGCGTCGCCCGTGCAGCCAGGCCACCCGTCCGGGCGTGTCGAGGCCGGTGGCGCCCGAGATCTCATGGCTCACGAGCCCGGCGAGGTCCACGATCACCCAGTCGGTGGCGTAGCCGGCCAGGCCCACGTCGGGCACGGCCAGGGTGGCCCCCGGGGGGACGCGGGTGAGCAGGGCTGCCACGGTGTTGCTCATGCTGGCGTGAAAGCCTCGTTTCAGCGATTCAAGAGGCCAGTCGGCCTCTTCGCGGAGGACCGTCTCGAGGCGACCGTCGGCCCCGAGCCGGGCCGTCTTGACGGGCACGCTCCGGAAGGCCTGGAACCCGACAAGGCCTGCCAGGACGATCAGCGCGGGTACGCAGGCCCGGCCCCGGACGGCCGCGGCCCCGATCCCGGCCAGGGCCGCGAGCAGGGGGACGAGCGGGCCGGCAAACCGCTGGTTGGGCATCCAGTCGTCGCCCTGGAGGGCGAGGAACAGGATCTGGGCGCCCACCACGAGGAGCACGGAGGCGGCCCCCCGCGCCCGGGCCGCCAGGATCCCTGCGATCCCTATAGCGGTCGCGAGGAGGAACGGCCACTCCAGGCGGATCCACGGTTCCAGGTAGGTCACCACGTCGGCGAGCGGCTCCCGGATCCGCCCCTTCACGTACCAGGTGTTGGCGAGCGGGAAGCCGTACCAGGCCAGTCGGAAGACCTCCCAGGCCAGGAACGGGGCTGCGGCCAGGGCGAGCCAGGCCGCGAGGCGGCGGATCGGATCGCGCCTGCGGAGGGCGAGGAGGGCGCGGGCCCCGGCCAGGGCTGCCACGAGGAGGGGCGCCTCGGGCCGGGTGATCGCGGCGATGCCCGCCAGCACCGCCGACCAGGGCCGTGCCTCCGGGCGATCCGCCTCCACGGCGAGACGCCAGAGGGCGCCCACGAGAAGCGCCCGGTAGAGGGAGCACTCCAGGCCCTTGACCGCCCAGGAGCTGGCGGGCAGCGAGACGGCCACGAAGCCCGCCGCCAGGGCCGCCGCCAGCCCGGACGGCCGGCCCGCGGAGCGGCCCACGGCGAGGACGAGGAGCGCCGTACCGAGCACCGACGCCAGGTGGAACGTGAGCCCCAGCGCCCTGGCCCAGACGATCCCGTCCCCGCCCAGGGCGGTGGCGGCGGCGAGGAGGAGGACCCAGGTGGGGTTCGAGAAGCCCTCCACCCGCTCGCCGGCCTCGAACACGAGCCCGTCGCCAGCCACGAAGTGCCGGGCATACTCGAGCGAGATGTAGGCGTCGTCCATGCTGACGCGCCAGTTGCCCAGCGCCACCCAGGCGGCCACGCCGGCGGCCGGGAGCCCCCAGGCCAGCCCGGACCCCCCGCGGAGCTTGCCTAAGAGGCGGCTCATCGTATTCCGGCGACCCCGTCGGAGCCCTGGGGCCCGGTCCGGCCGCGCACGGACGGCTCGAACGTGAGCTGACGCGTCGACGCGGACAACGGGGAGTCGAGGACGACGGGCTGGGAGGGGGACAGGCACGATGAACGACTCCTCGAGGGAGTGTAGCTCCGGTTTGGGGCGAGGGTCGAGCAGCGGGAGGGCTGGGAGGGTGGGGTCAAGGCGAGGAGTCGGAGGACCCCCCGCGCAGTCTGCTTGCGACGCTCTTCAGAGCTCGATTGGAGCCTTTCTGCCCTCGGGTATCCACGTACCGGCTGTGGGCCGTTTCGGGCCGCCCCTGCGCTACTTCGAGCGGGGCATCGAGCACCTCCATGCCGAGGTTCTGGAGCCAGTCCCGGGCCGGCGCACGCGATGTGCGGCCGATTCGGCGTGCAGAGGCAGGACGGGCCGCACGCACATCGGCCTGTCGGAGGCCGAGCGCGAAGGCGACCTCGGCCTCGGAGACGACCGTGTCGTAGGCCCCGAACAACTCCGCCCGCGCCTTCACCCCGGATCTTGCATGTAGAGCCGGGTATCAGGGCGTGATGATCGCCAGACGCGCAGCGGCGGGGTGAACCGGATCCTGCGAG
>JAFGLY010000020.1 GCA_016927815.1 Deltaproteobacteria bacterium
GGAAACGGACAGACGACTTCACCTGGTACGTACGTCACAATGGCCGGCTGCGCGCCGGAGACTCGAACCGAGTCTAGCCGGATCATGAGTATTTCCCTCCGCTGAATCCGTAAGCGACCAAGTTCGATTTTGGTTTACATTCCATCATCGGCATCCTCTGCATCGGATCCGGTTCAGGGAAGACGTACCCGTTATCCAGTAGCTGGATGCATGCATCGACGGCGTCTGCATCGTAGCGACGCCCACGACCGGACATCAAGGCGCAGCGCGCGGCCTCGTAGCCCAGCGCCGCCCGGTAGGGTCGGTGGGACAGGATCGCCTCTGTGACGTCCGCTACCGCGAGCACACGAGCCTCTGGAAGGATGTCCGCACCGACGAGGCCTCGGGGATACCCAGAGCCATCGAGACACTCGTGGTGTTGACGGACGACCTCTGCGACGGGCCAAGGGAACTCCACCGGAAGGAGGATCTCCCAGCCGCGTTCGGCATGCGTTCGGATGAGGCCGAACTCCGCCTCCGAGAGCCTGCCTGGCTTCGTGAGGATCTCAGAGGGGACGGCGATCTTACCCAGGTCATGGACACTGCCGGCCGTCTTGATCATCTCCCGGGAGTCCTTCTTGAATCCGAGACAGCAAGCGATGGACGTGGCCAGATGCGCCACCCGTCGTTGGTGACCCGCTGTGAACGGGTCTCTCGCCTCTACGGCGAGAGCCATGGCCTGGATGGTCGCTTCCAGTGTACGTTCCAGTCGAACTTGGTTCTTGCTCAACTCCGCAGTACGGAAACGAACGGCCTTCTCCAGCCTGTCCTTGTAGAGCAGGATCTCGGACTCGAGAAGACGATTCCTGTCCGTGAGGATCTTCTGGTGCAGGGCACGATGGACGGCCCACATGAGGCTCCTGCGTGCCACCGGGAAGCGAACGACTTCCAGCATCCCCTCCTGGGCAGCATCGACGGCGATTGCCATGTCCGGCCCCGATGCGACGAGGAGGACGGGCACGCGGGGGGCGCGACACCGCATCATCTCGAGGAGGGGATGTGACCCCTCGGCCCGAAAGCGCACATCGAGCAGAACCGTATCGATCTGTGCCTGTCCCAGAACCCTCCGTGCGGCATGCTCGGTGCTCGCTTCCAGAACTTCGTACCCCTCGGCCTCGATGACGGTCCTCAACCAGGACCGTACGGCATCGTCCCGGATCGCGACCAGCAGGGCTGGCCGGGGTGGTTGCCGCTGGATCGCCCCGTCGGAGGCGGTAGGGGGTTCATCCGAACCGACAGCGGTGGATACCCCCTCGGCGTCGCCACTCGGGTCGGCTTCAGGTTGAAACGACCTTGCCCGGAGGCTTCTGCTCCATGGGTCGATACATGTGACGGACATCCGAGCTCCGGCGGGGTGGCGGATCTGCCAGGGAAGAGCAGCGTCGGCGTTGTGGACGCCGTGTGCTGAACGCCTGCCCCTACAAGGCGGCACCCGTCCGATCGTGACAGCCGAGGTACGCGACCGGGAACTCCCCACAGATCGCCCCGAGGGTGCCCCGGCCTCGAGCCAGCAACCTGGCGGCGATGTCTGGAAAATGAACCTACAAGGACACTAGTAGACGTCCTGTGGCGTCAGCATGGTGGCCCGGATGGACTTGGTGGCGGTGTACTCGGCTGCCCGGCCGTCCGTGTCCACGTCGCACTGACCTCGGACCGTGAAGTCGAAGATCTCGTACAGTTCGGCCGAGTAGTTGCCGCGCACCTGGCCGGACGGCGAGAACCCGATGGCCTCGTAGTCGGGCGGCCAGGTCCAAGCACGAACCCGCTTGTCCATGGCACCGCCCGGTGCCTCCGAAAGCTCCATGAAAATGTCGTTGGCGGCCTCGTAGGCGATCTCGGCGGTCCGGATGCCGTCCACGTTGACTGGCACCTCCGCTCGCCGGGCTCGGTTCTGCATGGCGAAGAAGTTGGGGATCGCCAGCGCGGACAGGATCCCGATGATGGCGACCACGATCATCAACTCGACGAGAGTGAAGCCCCTGCGCTCCATGGACGCCGACCTCGAGAGGGTCCAATGTGGAGATAGTCGGTTACCCCGATCTCGGCAAGGAGGGCATCCTGCTCGTAGACACCTCAGCAATGTCACAGGATCTCGTACCTGTGGGACCTTGGGCGAGGCCGGGGAGCATGGCGAACCGGGGGGTACCCGGCGTGCGAGCAGACGGGGCCTCCAACGCCAGCGACGGCCGAGTGGGAGACGCGGGCTTGGCTGGTCACGAGGTGTCGAACGGCACGGGTGGGAGGTTGTCTCGCCCCGCGCCGCCTCGCACGACCCCCTCCGGCCGACGCCGTGGAGCACGTCTGGCTCTCGGCCGACATCCGGGCGGACGAGACGGCAGGCGACACCTTCTTCATGAGGAGCCTCTCCTGGAGAGAGAGCCATCCCGAGATCGCCGCATGGCGCGAGCGAGCCATGGACCTGCTGCCGATGTGCGCAGCCGCCTGTCGGGCACACGGCTCAGCGTCCTGGCCACGAAGCGGGCGTGAGGGAGCGTCGGGTCGCCCCATCCGATGACTCGGGTGATTCCGTCTCCCGTCAGGTGGTACCCCCCTCGACCTCCACTTTGAGCCCGCCGCCCTCTCTCTCGTCGTATCGGATCGCCCAGCCGGTCCGCCGGCAGACCTCGTTCGTGATGGCGAGCCCCAGGCCCTGGTCGCGGGAGCGGGCCGGGTCGTCGCGGAAGGTGCGGCTGGCCAGGTCGGGGAGGACATTCGGAGGCACGCCCGGGCCGTCGTCGAGCACCTGGAGGGTGAAGCGGCCTCCCATCGACTCCAGCACGATCGCCACGTGCCCTCCGCTCCGCCCGTGGACCACGGCGTTGTGGACGAGGTTGGCGAGTGCGCGTTCCGCCAGCGCTGGCGGGCAGCGTACCGGAACCGGGTTGTCCGGCGCGGCCCAGACCACCTCCACGCCTCGACGCCGGCCGAGGGCGGCGAACCGCTCTCCCACTCGGCGGGCGACGTCGCCGAGATCGGCTCGGGCGTCGGCCGCGAGCGGATCGAGCCCGTGGCGCAGCAGGGTGGCTTGCCTCAGGTTGTCCACGAGGGCGTCGAGGTACACGGTATCTTCGAGCGCCCGGGCCGCGGGGCCGGGTTCGCCTCCCTCGCCCGGCCCGGCCGACTCCGACAACTCCTCGGTGGCGAGCAGGAGCGAGGCGAGCGGCGTGCGCAGGTCGTGGGCGATCTCGGCCAGGTGGCGTTCGAGGGCCTTCTGCCGGACGACCAGTTCGTCCCGGTCCGCCCGGATGCGCTCGTGGGAAGCATCGAGGACCTCGGAGATGTGCGAGATCTCGTCCTCGGCGTGGTCCTGGGCGGAGGCGTACCCCTCGCGCCCCACCCCACCCGCCGCGTCGCGCACGCGCCGGATTCTGCGGACGATGGGCCGCACGGCGAGGAGCCACGAGAGCGCAGCGATCGCCAGCATGGCGGCGACGCCACCCAGCGTGAGGGAGACCGCGTGCGTGTGGATGGAGCCCTCGGGTGGAGGCTGGATCCGCACCTGGAAGAGGGAGCACGGGCCTGCATCTGCCATCCGGACGAGCATCCGGTGTGCGCCGTGGTCGCGCCGGACTTGAGGTACCCCGGGCTCAAGGGTCCGGGCGACCAGGTCCCGGTCGAGGGCCGGCGCGTGCGGGTTTGCGGAGAGACCGGTGGCCGCGTCGTAGGCGTAGACCGAGAGGAAGCCGCCGAGCTGCTTGCTCCAGGCGTCGGGCGCCCGCTCGCACAGCGCCACGTCGTGCTCGTCGACGTTCGCACGGTCCATCTCGCTGGCGACCCGGTGAAACGCGAGCGAGCCCGCTGTCCGGACGAGCAACACGCTCACCAGGGAGGTGACCAGGCCCGAGAGCCAGATCCGGGAGCGGAGGGACGAGACCTTCACCTCAGCCCCCCCGACGAGAACCGGTACCCGATGCCCCAAACGGTCCGGACGCAGGCTGCGGCCTCGGGCCCGAGCTTCTTCCGGATACGGGAGACGTGGCTGTCGAGGGTCCGGCCCTGGCGGTCGCCCTCAGCGGGCAGCGCGTGCTCGGCGAGCTGCTCGCGGCTCACGGCCCGATCGGGTCGCTCGACGAGCCAGGCGAGCACGTTGAACTCGTGGGTGGTGAGCGCGATCTCCTCCTCCCCGCGGGTCAGGCGCCGACCGTCGAGGTCCACGGTCACGTCCGCGAAGGAGACGAGCCGGCGGGGTGAATCCGCGCCCATCGCCAGCCGGGTACGGATCCGGGCCACCAGCTCCTCCATCCAGAAGGGTTTCTGCACGAAGTCGACGGCCCCCAGATCGAAGGAACGCAGGCGGGCCTCCAGCTCCGTCCGTGCGGAGAGCACGACCACCGGCACCGAAAGCCGACCCCGCCAGCCGTCGAGGACTTGGAAGCCGTCCTGTCCAGGGAGCATGAGGTCGAGGATCACCAGGTCGAACGGCTCATCGAGCGCCCGCCGGACACCCTCTGCGCCGTCCATGGCCACGGAGACCTCGAAGCCCGCGCGGTGCAGCCCGCGGACCAGGCCCTGCACGACCGAGAGGTCGTCCTCGACCACGAGGAGGCGGGGGCGGGGGTCAGCCACGGTTCAGGCTCCGCGTAGAACGTACCTCTCGGCTTCACCCGCCAGGGCGTACAGGTCCAGCACGGCGGCGGCCAGGGTCACCCGGGCCTGCTCGGCGGCGAGGGTCGCGCGCTCGGCGGCGAGCAGGGACTCCAGGAGGCGGTCGAGCGTGCGCGTCCCCTCGCGGAAGCGCGCCTCCTCCAGGGTCGCGTTCCGGGCGGAGAGGCTCCGGCTCTGGTCCGCGATCTCCAAAGCCTCGTGTGCCGTGAGTACCGCGCGGTAGCGGGCCTGGACCTCGGCCCGCAGGCTGCGCTCCAACCCCTCCACCGCCAGGGTCGCAGCTTGGAGCGCCGCGCTCGTGCGCCGGACCTCGGCACGGGCGGCGCGGTTGCCGAGGGGCACGGACAGGTCGAGACCCACACCCACCGCCGGGAAGGCCTCGTCTCCCCCCAGACCCCCGAGCGCCCCGCCCAGGTCGTCGTCCTGCGCGCCCAGGGACGCGCTGGCCTCGGCGGTGAGCGTGGGCAGCCGGGCATGACGTGCGTCCCGGGCGGCCAGGCGCGCGGCTTCCTGGTCGGAGCGCGCCAGGGCGAGGTCGGGGTTGGCGGCGAGTGCCCGCTCCTCCCATCTCTCGACCGGGCCCATCCGAAAGGCGTCAGGCAGGACCTGCCCTGCGGGCCGGATCGGTGCGCCCGGCTCCTCGCCGAGCAGTACGAGCAGGTCGTCCGCCGCCGCCCGCGTGTCGGCCTGGGCCTGCAGCAGGTCCGAGCGTGCCTGCAGGCGGGCCACAGCGGCCTGCCCCAGCTCCAGCTCGGTGCAGTTCCCCTCGTCCATCCGCACGCGCACCGTCTGTTCGGTGGCCTCGGCGGAGGTGAGCGCCTCCACGGCGATGGCCTCCCGCTGGAAGGCCAGCACCCAGCCGTGCCAGGCGGCGGCCACCTGCACGACCAACTGCTCCCGGGTCAGAGCGAGGCTCGTCTGCGCCCGCTCGACCCCCTGGCGTGCCGTGCGTACCCCCCGGAGGTTGTACGAGGGCCACAGGCCCTCCAGCAGGTTCTGGCTCAACCCGAGGGTCAAGCCGCTGGAGTAGTACTCCTGCTCCTGTTCGCCCTGGAACATGTCGGAGGCGGTGCTCGATCGGTTCCACCCGGCGGACGAGCCGAGGCTCCAGCTCGTCCCGGTGGGCAGGGCGCCCGAGATGCCCGCCGAGGTGCTCCAGGAGGAGCTGTCCTGGGAGAAGCCGAAGCCCTGGAAGAAGCCGCGGGTTTGAGACTGGTCCCAGCTCCCGCTGCCCTGGAAGGTCGGCTCGAAGGCCGCACGGGCGGCGGTCACCTGCGCTTCCGCCTCCGTGACCGAGAGGTGGCTCGTAGCGAGGTCCGGGTTGTGTGCGATGGCACGGACGACCGCCTCGGCGAGATCCAGAGCCTCCGAGGCGTGGGCATGAGGGACGAGGAGGGCGAACAGGAGGACGAGGCCGGGCATGAAGACTCCCTTGCGGACGCCGGCAACCTGACGCCGATCTGTTGAGGATTCCTGGAGCCCCCGACCGCGGGCTCTTCGGTGTGCCTGCCGCTCCAGGATTCCTCAAGGTGTGGGGGCGAGGTTGGAGCGCCCGACCCGGAGGCCCCCCATGACCGAGCCTACAGACCCCACCCTCACTCCCGACGCCGAGGTCGTCCGACGCCTCGCCTCCGGCCGCCCGCGCCGTCGCCGATGGATCGCCGCCGGCGCCGCCCTGGTCGTGATCCTGGGCGTCGTGCTCGCGCTGTGCGGTCGTCGCGGCCCGGGCGACACC
>JAFGLY010000021.1 GCA_016927815.1 Deltaproteobacteria bacterium
CCGTGGATGAGGCGCCAGAACGCGCGGCGGGAAACCGGATCGACGCCGGCGGTCGGCTCGTCGAGGAAGAGGATGCGGGGCTCGTGGAGGACCGCGCAGCCGAGTGCGAGGCGCTGCTTGATGCCCACCGCGAGCGTGCCGGCGAGCGCCTTCTCACGACCCTGGAGCCCCGCGGTCTGGAGCGCGAAGGCGCGGCGCTCGGCCAGGCGCCCGCGCGGCACGAGGTACACGTCGCCGAAGAAGGCGATGTTCTCGTCCACGGTGAGATCGGCGTAGAGCGAGAACTTCTGGCTCATGTAGCCTACGTGGGCCTTGATCCGTTCCGGATCGCGAACCACGTCCACCCCGTCGACCTCGGCCTTCCCACCGGAGGCGCGCAGCAGGCCGCACAGCATCCGAATGGTGGTCGTCTTTCCGGCTCCGTTGGGCCCCAGGAACCCGTAGATGGAGCCGCGGGGGACCTGGAGATCCACGTGGTCCACAGCCACGAAGGATCCGAATCGGCGAGTGAGGCCCTCGGTCCGTACGGCGAGATCGGTCACGGGTCTTCTCCCGGACGGGCTGTTGCAGGCTGGGCGAGGCGGACGTAGGCGTCCTCCATGGTCGGCGGGATGCGGGCCGTCCGCGCGGACTGGCCGGCCGCGGCGAGCACGTCGCTCACGACTCGTTCCTCGAGCGGGCCCACCACGTGGAGCAGGTCGCCGAACAACGTGATCTCCGCGCCGGGCAATGCGAGGCCGAGCACCTCGGCGGCCAGAAACGGACGATCGGTCTCGACCTCCCAGACCGGGTCGTGGACCTCGGCCCGCAGCGCGTCGGGAGCGTCGAGCGCCAGGATACGGCCACCGGCCATGAGCGCCACTCGGTCGCAGCGCTCGGCCTCGTCCATGTACGGGGTGGCCACGACGACCGTCACGCGGCCGCGGAGCTCCCCGAGGATGTCCCAGAACTCGCGACGGGAGACGGGGTCCACGCCGTTGGTCGGCTCGTCGAGGAAGAGAACCCGCGGCTCGTGGACGAGCGTGCAGATGAGCCCCAGCTTCTGCTTCATGCCTCCCGACAGGTCCCCGGCCTTCCGGCGAGTGAACGCCTCAAGGCGCGTGAACCCCAGGAGGCGCTGCTCGCGTACGCGGCGATCCCTGGCGGTAACTCGCCGAATCGCAGCGAAGAAGCGGATGTTCTCGATGACGGTCAGGTCCTCGTAGAGCCCGAACGCCTGGGACATGTAGCCGAGGAGCAGGCGGGTAGGGTCGCGCTCGGCGTCCAGGTCGTGGCCGAAGAGGGCCACGGTGCCTGCGTCGCGTTCGAGCACGCCGGTCAGCAGGCGGATGAGCGTGGTCTTGCCCGCGGCGTCGGGCCCCACGAGCCCGAGAACCTCCCCCTCGGGGACCTCGAGATCCACGTCATCCACAGCCACGACGTCGCCGAAGGCGCGCCGGAGCCCCCGAGCCTCGATGGCGAGGGTCATGGAGGGGTGGTCTCCCCGGCGAGGAAGACCGCGTCCGCGGGGATGCCCGGGTGGATGCCCGGACCGGGCTCCAGGGCCACGTCCACGGCAAAGACCTGCTTGACCCGCTCCTCGGGCGTGAGGATGTCACGGGGTGTGAACTCGGCCTCTTGGGCGATCCAGGAGACCCTGCCGCGGGCCGTGGGCAGTCCCTCCGCATCGAGCCGCACCTCCACGAGCGTGCCCACGGCGATGGACTCGAGGGTGCCGAGGGGGACGTAGAGCCGCAGGCGGGGATGGGCCAGGTCCCCCAGCGTGATGACGCTCGTACCGGCACCCAGCACCTCGCCGGGCTCCCGGTTGCGGGACAGGACCACGCCGTCCACCGGGGCCAGCACGGTCGACTCGCGGATCTTCTCGTCCACGAGGCTCAGGGCGGCTTCCGCACCGGCCACCGCGGCCTCGGCCTGCTGCACGACCTGCCGGGCTGCTGACGCCTGGGCCTTGGCGACCTCGAACTGCCCCTGGATCTGGGACACCTGCTGGTCGGTCCCCGCACCGGAGGCCAGCAGGGCGCGCGTTCGACCGGCCTCCCGATCGAGGACGGCCATCTGGGCCTCCGCGGCACGGACCTGGGCGCGACCGGTCTCGACCGCGGCTTGAGCCTGCTCCACCTGGGCGGCTCGCGCCTCTCGCTCCACGAGCGTGGTCCGGGTGTCGATCCCGAAGAGGGTGTCGCCCACGCGCACGGTGTCGCCCTCCCGGGCCTTCACCTCGACCAGGCGCCCGGGGACGAGGGGAGCGACGTCCACCTCGGTGATCTCCACCGTACCCGTGTAGACCGGGGGGCCGCCGCCCCGGCCGCTGCAGGCGAGGAGGGTGGCGAGGAGGAGGAGGAGATTCATGGCGTCTCCTTTCGCGCGAGGAGGCCCTCGAGCGAGAGGGTGAGTGCGGTGTGCTGGAAGGACGCGCCCACGGCCTCGATCGACAGGCCGAGGTTCTCTCCGACGAATCCGCTGGCGATCGCGAACAGGAGGTACGGGGCGACGAGCGTGGGCAGGATGAACCGGGAATCGATGTCGCGTCGGATCGTCCCGGCGGCCTGGCCCTCGAGGCACGCCTGCCAGATCGGAGGGATGACCTTCTGAAAGACCTTGGATGCCACCCGGATCAGGTGGTGGCCCCCGTCGAGAACGTCCCACACGACGACGCGGACCACGGTCGGGTTCGTGAGGATGAGCGTCCGGTAGCCCTCCATGAAGGCTCGGATCCGCAACTCCGGGGCCAACTCTGCGGACTGGAACGACGCCTGTACGAGACCCTCGATGGCCGTGGCCACACGGCCGAGCACGGCGTCGAAGAGTCTCTCCTTGGAACCGAAGTAGTAGTAGAGCATGGCCTTGTTGACGCCTGCGTCCGCGGCGATGGCCGCCACCCGAGCGCCGGCCAGTCCCTGGCCCGCGAACGCGCGCTCGGCCGCGTCGAGGATGCGCTCACGGGGATCGGGGGAGGGGATGTCGGGCATCTCGTGCTCCAGGGTTGACCATACGGTTAGACTAACCGGTTGGTCGAGTCTCTGCAAGCGTCCTCCAGGGCCTCCTTCGCCTCCAGCCCCGTCCGTCCCGTGCTATCTCCCAGGGCGCCATGCCCGTCCTTTCCGAGGTTCTCCCCCTTCTCGCGTTGTCGGCGTCTCCCGACCCGGCTGCCGCCCCGGAGACGCCGCTGGCCGCGGCATCCGCAGGCATCGAGGCCGGATTCGAGATCCTCGGGGTGTGGGGCCTGGCAGCCCGCGTGACGGATCGCACGCATCGGGGCAGGGTGGACGCCGTGGGCTTGAGGGCCGGGTTCCTGACCGGGCCGTCCCCGGTGTTCGGAAACGAGCGCACGCTGGGCGCTCTCTTCGCTGCCGGGGCCCTCGATCTCTTCCACACCACGCCCTGGCAGCTCGAGATCACGGCCGGACCGGCCCTGCTCGACCACTCCCCGGAAGGTCGCGCCGGGCTCGACGGGTTCGACGACGCCGGCCTCGTGCTCGGGGTCGCCGGCCGCATCCGGGAGGGGGGCGCCTTCCAGATGAACGTGGGCCCCATCCTGCTCGCGGACCTGGACTTCGAGCACCTCCTGGTGCTGGTGGACCTCTCGCCCGGCTGGCAGTGGGGCACGCGCGGCCTCAGGCGCTCTCAGACCGACCGAAGCGTCTCCAGAGCAGGTAGACCGGCACGCCCGTGGCCACGATGACCAGGCCCGGCCAGGTGTACAGGGGCTTCTCCAGGAGCAGCACCACGGCCACGAACGAGGCGCCGAGTACGTAGAGCGCAGGCAGCCAGGGGTAGCCCCAGGTCCTGTGGGGCCGATGGGCGTGGGGCAGGCGCCTTCTTAGGGCGAAAAGGCCGAGCACCGTGAGCACGTAGAAGAGCAGGGTGGCGAAGATGACGTAGTCGAGCAGATCCGTGTAGGTGCCGGTGAGCGTGAGGACCGCCGACCACGCACCCTGCAGCCAGAGCGCGCGGACCGGCACCCGGCTGCGGGGGGCGAGCACGCCCGCGGAACGGAAGAAGAGCCCGTCTCGCGCCATGGCCCACAGCACGCGGGGCGTGGAGAGGATCATCGCGTTCAGGCAGCCGAACGTGGAGATCATCACCACAACGGCCACGGCCAGGCCTCCAAAGGGGGAGAGGCGACTCATGGCGGCGGCCGCCACCCGCCCCTCGGCGGCAGCTGCGACGTCCGGCATGGGCAGGACGTTGAGGTAGGCGAGGTTGACGAGGAGGTACAGCACCACCACCAGCCCGGATCCCAGCACGAGCGATCGGCCCAGGTCCCGCCGGGGGTCCTTGAGCTCACCCGCCACGAACGTCACGTTGTTCCAGGCATCGGCCGCGAAGAGTGCGCCCACCATCGCCACGGGCACCGCCAGGAGGAGGTCCCGGGCGTCGAGCGGACTGCCGGTGGGTCCGTGGGCGGTCCAGAACGTGATCTCTCGCAGGGCTCCGTCGGGGCGGCCCAGGAGCAGGCCCGCCAGGATGATGCCGAGGAGGCCCAGGACCTTGGCGGACGTGGAGAGGTTCTGCACCCAGGTTCCGGCCCGCACCCCCAGGGCGTTTACCGCCGTGAGGAGCGCGATGACCGCGATGGCCACGGCCTGGACGGTGTGAATCCCGACGGGCAGGACGTGCGATCCGAGGTGCAGATCTCCGAGGTGCACGATCCAGGCGGTGGAGGAGACCCCGGGTAGAATCACGCCCAGGTACTTGGCAAAGGCCATGCCCACCGCAGCGATGGACCCCGACTGGATCACTCCGAAGAGCGTCCAGCCGTAGAGGAACCCTGCAAGGGGCGACCACGCCTCGCGCAGGTAGACGTACTGCCCGCCCGCATGGGGGAAGAGGCCGCCCAACTCGCCGTAGCAGAGGGACCCCGCCACCGTGAGCAGGCCCGTGGCGATCCACACCACGAGGAGCCACCCGGGAGCGCCCACCTGCAGCGCGATGTCCGTGGACACGAGGAAGATGCCGGATCCGATCATCGCCCCGGCCACGAGCGCCGTAGCGTCGGTCAGGCCCAGGATTCGCCGGAAGCCGGTCTCGGCAGGGTCCATCAGGGATCCGGGACGCGAGCGCGGTATCCGCGGGCCACCACGAAGAACTCGATCGAGTGTCGCCGCGTGGCCTCGGGCCGGAGGCGACGCACCTCCTCGAAGCGCTCCCTGACGTCCCGCACGAAGCCCGGGGCTTCTTCGCCCTCGAAGACCTTGACCACGAATCTCCCCGAAGGTCGAAGCAGGGCAGCGGCGAGCGTGAGCGCACGGCGGGCCAGCGCCACCTGTCGCACGTGATCGCCGAGACGATGCCCCGTGGTGGAGGGAGCCATGTCGCTGAGAACGAGATCCGCGGGGCCGTCGAGCGCGTCCCGGATGACGGAAGGCTCCACGGTGAGCGCGTCGGCTGCGAGAAAGATGCCCTGGATGCCCTGGGGCACCTGGAGATCCACCCCCACCAGGCGCCGCACGCCGGCCTGGATCAGGAAGCGCGACCAGGAGCCCGGGAAGCAGCCCAGGTCGAGCACGACGTCGCCTGGCCGGACGATCCGTGTCCGGCGCTGGATCTCCTCCAGCTTGAACACGGAGCGGGCACCCCAACCCTCGGCCCGGGCACGGCGGGTGAAGTGGTCGCTCCAGCGTGGGCTCACGACGCCTCCTCGCCGGCCGGGTGTGCGACCCGGGGGGGCGCGTACCGGGCGGTCGGATCCAGGAAGCGAGCGTAGGGGGAGGCCCAGAGATCGGCGAACAGGCGTTCGAGTCGCTCTCCGAGGGCCGAGCCTTCGAGAAGCACGCCGGCGTTGCGGCTCTGGTGGAAGCAGGTCCGACTCCAGTTGGAGGTCCCCACCCAGGCGCGAAGCTGGTCCACCACGAGGTACTTGGCATGGACCACGCGGGCGTGGTCGATGAAGCCCCGGGAGGCCTCTGGGATGGAGGCGAAGCGGACCTCGACGCGCGGGAGGACCTGGAGGCTCTGGAGATCCTCGAGGGCACCCGGCCCCAGGGACCAGTCGGACACGAGGAGACGGACGTCCACACCCCGGGCGGCGGCGCGCCTCAAAGCGGCGTCGAGATCGCCGAACCACAGGTCGGTCTCGCTGGCCTGGTAGGTCAAGACCTGAACCCGCACCGCGTGTTCCGCGCCATCGATGAGCCCGACGAGGCGGGGCAGGTCCCAGAGCGAGGGATCCGGCAGGTGGCCCAAGGGGCTGAACACCGGGGTCAGCCGGACGGTGCAGCCTGCGTACCGGGCGGCGTCGGGCAGCGCATACCCACCCGTCACGGACCGGATGGGTCCGCCGCCCGCAACCGACCAGTCGGACTCGAAGACATCCGCAAAGGCGCGGACCACGAGGGGTGCGTCCGTACGGATCCCCAGTTCCTGGACGTGCGTGAGCGAGCGCCAGTCGAGGTTGTGGCTGCCCACGTACAGCTCCCGGCCGTCCACCAGCAGGAGCTTGGCGTGCAGCACGCCGCCCGCGATGGCAGCCATGTCGAGCAGGCGCACCTCGATGCCATCCTGTCCACCCAGACGATCGAGCGTTTCGGGGTACCGCGCGTAGAAGGTACGATCGGCGACGAGTCGCACCCGGACCCCCCGACCGGCCGCGGCCTCGATGGCCGCCACGACCGGTACCAGGGCCGTTCCGGGTGCGTCGCACACGTAGAACTGGGCGATGTCGAGGGTGCTCCGGGCACGCCCCAAGAGCGCGAGCCACGCCTGGGCGGCATCGGGCAGGTCCGGGTGGCGGAGCGTCGTCTCGACAGGCGCGCTTTCCACGAGGTCGAGCGTGGCCATGCGCTACCCGCGCCGGGGTCGCCGGGAAGCCACCGCGGCGTCCACGGCCGCGCGGAGGGCCTCGATCCCGGTTCCGTCCACCGAAGAAATCGGCAGCAGACTCAACGGGTCGAGATGGTACCCTTCGACCAGGTTCCCCAAGAGCCGGATCCGGTCGTTGCGGGGCACCCGATCCACCTTGGTGGCCACCACGAGGAAGGGGATGCCCGCCTGCCTGAGTCCCTCGAGCAGCACACCGTCCATCCCGCCGGGCACCCGTCGAGGATCCACGAGGGCGAGCACCAGCCGGAGATCCCTGGGTCCGGCCAGGTAGCCCTCCACGAGGCCCTTCCAGCTTGCGCGCACGGCGCTGGGCACCTCGGCGTGGCCATACCCCGGGAGGTCGGCCAGGACGTAGCGGTTCTCCACCACGTAGAGGTGCACCGCCCGGGTCCGACCCGGGGTGCGGGACACCCGGGCCACACCACGAATCCCGAGAAGCGCGTTCAGACAGCGGCTCTTGCCCACGTTCGAGCGGCCCGCCACGGCCACCTCGGGCAGCCCGGGGAGCGGGACCTCGGCGGGAAAGGCCCCGAGGAAACGGACGCGACCACCGGCGATGGGCTTGCTCACGGCCCGGGGGGTATCCGGCGCAGCGCCTCGGAGCCACGCCTGCGGATCCTTCCACGGCTACGGGCTATGCTCCGCCGCCCGGAGGCCGACGGATGAACGCGTTCCCCTGGGCCCACAGGGCGGCACCCGACCGGATCGTGCACCTGCCGGAGGATTGCCCGCTCTACGTGGTCTCCGATGTCCACCTCGGCGACGGATCCCGGTCCGATGCCTTCGTGGCCAAGGACCGTGAGTTCCTCGCCTTCCTGGAGGAGGTCCGACGAGAGGGGATCCACCTGGTCATCGCCGGCGACATCGTGGACTTCCCCCAGGCCATCACCTTCACACGCGTCCTGAAGGCGCATGGACCCGTCTTCCACGCCTTGTCTCAGATGGCCCAAGAGGCGGGCGTCACCTACATCTGGGGCAACCACGACATCGACATCTCCCTCTACCGGGACCTGCTTCGATGGGATGTCTGCTCGGCCGTGGAGGTCGGCGACCGCCTGCGCGTCGAGCACGGGCACCGGTACGACCCCCACATCGCCGGGAACGAGTGGCAGGCTGCCTGGACCACCCTCCTGCACCACCTCCTGGAGCGCGTCCTGGGGACATGGATCCGCACGCCACTCGCAGAGTTCTACACCCTGGCCAACCGATGGCTCTGGTGGGCGGCCGGGCGCTGGACTCAGGTCGTCGGACCCGTCCACCACGGACTCGAGACTCTGGGCCTGCCCGGGCCCGGTGAGCGGTACCGGGCGTTCCTCCGCTACTGGCTGCGAACCCAGGTTGGGGATCCCATGTGCATCTTCTCCGGGGTCCGCGAGCAGGCCCTCGCCCACGGCCCGGGCATCCTGCTCACCGGCCACTCCCACCTGCCCGGCGTGGTCGAGATCGCCCCGGGCGTGCAGGTGGCCAATTCGGGGAGCTGGACGTTCCGGTCCGCCACGGTGGCCCGGTGGGACGGACGCGGGGTCGAGGTCCGCGACCGCCTCACGGGCCGCGTCTGGGACGACATCCTGTACCGCCCACTCGTGGAAGGTCGTCTCGACGACCTCACCTTCGAGCGCTGGTGGACCGAGGAGTACATGGGCTGGATCCGGTTCCGCTCGGGGGAGGCACGTCGCCGGCGCCTGGCCTGGGAACCCCCCTGGCTCCTCCCGCCCCCCACGGACCCGACCCCCCCCGAGGAGCGCCCATGAACGTTGGAGGCAGGCCCTTCCGCACCGTCTGGCTCGAGGACGGATGCGTTCGGATGATCGAGCAGAACCTGCTGCCCTTTCGGTTCGAGATCGTCCGGATGTCCACGTGGCACGACACGGCCAAGGCCATTCGCGACATGACCGTACGCGGTGCGGGCGCCATCGGAGCCGCAGGCGCCCTCGGTCTGGCCCAGGCCGCCCTCCAGGCCCCGGATCGGGGCTTTCACGAGGCCGTGGCCCAAGCCGCCGACGGACTCACCCGGACCCGCCCGACGGCGCAGAACCTCTTCTACGGCGTGGGTCGCGTGCTGCGGGCCATCCAGGCCGAGGGCGACGACCTTCGCGCCGCTCGCCGGGCTGCCGAGGCTGTCGGCCGGGAGGTGGCCGACGACGACGCGGAGTGCTGCCGCCTCATCGGCGAGCACGGGCTGGTCCTGGTGCCCGACGGCGCCCGCGTGTCCACCCACTGCAACGCCGGCTGGCTCGCGTTCGTGGACTGGGGCAGTGCGCTGTCTCCCGTGTACGCCGCTCGCCGGGTCGGCCGGAACGTCCATGTCTGGGTGGACGAGACGCGTCCCCGTGGACAGGGGGCGCGCCTCACCGCGTGGGAGCTGGGCCAGGAGGGCGTGCCGCATGCGATCCTTCCGGACGGGGCCACGGCCTCCCTCATGCGTCGGGGGCAGGTGGATGTCGTGATCGTCGGATCCGATCGCATCGCCGCCAACGGCGACGTGGCCAACAAGATCGGCACGTATGCCTCCGCGCTCGCGGCTCGGGCCCACGGCCTTCCCTTCTACGTCGCGGCGCCCACCACGACCATCGACCCCGGCTGCCCCGAGGGAGGGGCCATTCCCATCGAGGAGCGCTCCGCGGACGAGGTCCGGACCGTGTGGGGCTGGTCCGACGAGGGCCGCTTCGTGCAGGTGCGGGTTGCCCCGGAGGGATCGCCCGCCTGGAACCCGGCCTTCGACGTCACGCCCGCGGAGCTGATCGCGGGCATCGTCACCGAGCGCGGCGTGGTTCCGGCCACGCCGGAGGGGATCGCCCGGGTTGCGCGGGTGAGGTGACCGCGCCGGGTCGGAGGCCGGCTACTTCACGGTGAATCGGCTCGAGGCCGTGGTGGAGGCCTCGTCGTCGAACGTGACCGTCACGACGTAGGACCCGTGCGACAGTGGGCCCCACTTCGTCACGTCCTCGATCCAGTCGCCTGCCGGGATGTCCCAGTCGGTGATCGTGGGCGAGCAGATGACGCCCATGCCCATCCCCATGCCGCTATCATCGATGATCTCCCAACTGCTCACGAGGCAGCTGTCCGTGGTGGTGAAGACCAGGTCTTCCTCGCAGGGATTGGCGATCAGGCTCGCGATGGAGAGGGAGACACGGGAGGAGCACGCCTCGCAGGCCGTGCCGTCCGGGCTGCGCATCTCCACGCTGAACACGAGATCGTCCAGGTCACAGTCCACGTCGGCGTCCGCATCGGTGTCGGC
>JAFGLY010000127.1 GCA_016927815.1 Deltaproteobacteria bacterium
TCCCGGCCCCGCGGGCGCCCCTCCCAGCGTCTCCCGGACGTCGCCGACGGGATCGGACTCGACTTGCTGGCGTAGCAAACCGAGTTCTGTCCACCCCACGCCCCTCCCGGGCGTCGTCGACCGGACACAACTCGGTTTCATGACGTCATGAAGGCCCGTTCTGTCCACTCAAGGCCCCGCGGGCGCCCCTTCCAGCGTCTCCCGGGCGTCGTCGACCGGACAGGACTCCACTTGCTGCGCCAGCAACCCGAGTTCTGTCCACCCCAGGCCCTTGCCGCCCGGCCCGACGCGGCCCTTGCCGCCCGGCCCGGCGTTGCCCTTGCCGCCCGGCCCGGCGTTGCCCTTGCCACCCGGCTCGGCGCTGCCCTTGCCGTTGGCCGCGGCGGTGTCCAGGTTGGGGGTCTCCTCGTCCGGAGGCTCCGATGGCGCCACGCCTGCTCTGGCTCGCTCTCCTCTCGGCGTTCGGTCTCCCCTCCGGCGCCACCGATCCGTGGGAAGCGTGCAGCGGCGAGGGCGTCGCCTGCGGCGGGGACGAGGAGGAGGACGACCCCGCCAAGGACCTCCAGGTGGTGCTCTTCGGCGACTGGACGGTGGATCCCCAGGATCGAGGCTGACGACCCTTAGTGGACGTAGGGATCGCGGCCACCCGGGAGCGCGTGGAGGCGACTCGAGCGACGGCGGACCGGGCCGCGACGGCGCCCCGAGAAGAGGTCTCGGCCGCGGAACCAGGCCAGGGCTCCGCACCAGCCGAAAAAGGCCACCGACGAAGGCACGCCGCGGGTGTAGAGGAACAGCAGGAACGCCACCGCCCCGGTGCCCCAGGCCACCCACGCCGCGCGGATGGGGATCACGAAGAACAGCAGGATGCGCGCATCCGGCCGGGAGAGGCCGAAGAGCAGCAGCAGGGTCGTGATGAACGCCTCGAGACCCAAGAACGGTGCAGAGCCCGCCTGGATCACCCCCAGGAACTGGAGCGGGAGCGTGATGGCCACCGCGCCGGCCCAGGCCGCGATTGAGGCCAGGGCCACGCCCCGACGGCCGAACAGGGAGAGCGTGGGCGGCAGGAGGAAGAACAGCACCACCCACTCGATGAGCGCGCTGAAGGGCGCGGGCCCGTTCAGGAAGAAGGCCGTGACCGGCTGCCAGGGCCGGAAGAGGCCCGAACCGGGAGCCCACCAGGCGAGGCGAGCGACGATCGGGACCCCGGTCCACTGCTCCAGGATCACCTGGAGGACGTACAAACCGGCGAGCACCCCGAGGATCCACCAGGTGAGGCGCGATCCCGGGAGGCGCGTGGGCGGGTAACCGGAGAGGCGAGGGTCCATTCCGGGGGTCTATCCGGCCGAGGCGTCCGGAGCGTCGGGCGCGCGGCGCTTGGTCGAGGTCAGGGCGGCCACCCCCACGCCCACGCCGTAGAGCAGGACCATGGGGAGTGCGAGCAGCAGGAGGGACAGGACGTCGGGCGGCGTGAGCAGCGCGGCGAGGCCTGCGATGCCGAGCAGGGCGAAGCGGAAGCCCCGCACGAGGTCCCGGGCGTCCACCAGGCCCAGACGGGCCAGGAGGAGGATCCCCAGGGGCACCTGGAAGCACAGCCCACAGGCGCCGAGCAGGGTCGTGGCGGTGCCGAGCCAGGCCCGCATGGAGAGCACCGGCTCCACGCCTTCGGGCACGGCCGCCAGGAAGAGCTCCGCCATGGGCGGCAAGAGGGCGCTCCAGCCGAACGCCACCCCCCCAGCCGCGAGCCCCCACGCGGCCACCAGGATGGGCAGCAGCACCCGCTGCTCCCGGGGGTACAGGCCGGGCGCTACGAAGGCCCACGCCTGCTGCACGATCACCGGGGCCGCCAGCAGCGCCCCGCCCCAGACCGCCAGCGACATCCACACCTGGACGCCCTCGGTGGGCGCGAGCACCGCGAGCCGATCCGCGCCGCGAGAGAGGAGCGCGGGCTCGAGCGGGCGTGCCAACCAAGCCCAGACGCGGGGCGCGAACGCCAGGGCCACGCCGACTCCCACGCCCAGGGCCACGAGCGACACGACGAGGCGCCGCCTGAGCTCCTCGAGGTGCTCGAGGAGCGGCATGGGCCGGTCGCGCGGACGATCGGGAGGAGGTGTACTCATGGGGGCGGGTCCCCGTCGCTCCCGTCGTCCTCGCGTACCAGGGTCTCCTTCAAGTCCTCCACCGCCTTTCGGGCGTGACGGACCAGGCGCCCCACCCGCCGGGCGATCGGGGGCAGGTCCGAAGGGCCCACCAGCAGCAGGGCCAGGAGCAGGAGCAGGAGGAACTCGCCCAGGCCGACAGGACAGGGGTTCATCGCGTCGCGGGATCCTCCGGAGCGGGCAGGGAGGGCAGTCGGAACACCTCGACGTCCTCTATCCGGGTCGCCGGACCGGCCTGCCTGCCGATGTGGAGCGCCCGGGCCGCGTGGGCGGGCGATCGGTACTCGCCCCGCTTCAGGACCAGGCCCACGAACCCGTCCTGCGCGAGGCCCAGCATGTCCTCGTGCACCAGCTTGGGGTCCGCCATGTCGATGCGCATCTCGCCCTCGACCATCTCGGCCTGGATCATGGCGGCGAGGAACTGGTTGGACGCGACGTACCGGGGAGGCAGGCCGGTCACCTCGTCGGGGATGGGCCTTCGGTGGACGCCCTGGTCCAGGAAGTGCATTCGGGCGAGCCGCTGCGAGCCGCGGTCGAAGAAGGGGAGCTGGACGACGGGGCCCTCGGGTAGGACCTCGTCCAGGCGCGCCATGGCCGGGGACACCACGGGCCGCCAGGTGGGCAGCGGCACGGGGATCGGGGACAGGATCGCGGTTTCGGCGACCACCAACCCGGGCACGATCAGGGCGACCCAGCGGCCCTGGCGTGTCCGGAGGGCCCGGACCCCGATCGCGGCGGTCACCGCGAGGAGGAGGATGGCGGGGAACCCGTACCGGAGGGGCTCCAGGATCAGCGTGCCCCCCGGCAGCAGGTAGTGGAAGGCCATCCAGACCGGGTTGGCCGCGACCCTAAGCGAGACGGAGCGGGTGACCGGCAGGTAGGGGCCGGTGGAGGCCACCACGAGGAGCCCGACCGCGAGCAGGCACCCCCCCGCCATCCGGCGGTGCCCCCGGGCGAAGAGCAGGCCCACGGCGGCCAGGGCCCAGACCAGGATCCCCGGGGAGAAGGCCCGGTAGAAGCGGGACACGAAGTCGGCCGACACCAGCGCCGGCTTGCCCACCGCGAACCAGTCCACGAGGTAGGCCGTGTAGCGTCGGGGCGAGGAGGGAAGCAGCTCCAGGTAGGGGTAGATCGGCCGCGTGAAGGCCAGGAGGTCGTCGGACATCTGGCTCGTCGCGTGCCCCATGATCCCGCGCATCCAGACGACGTACCAGCCCGCCGCGAGCACCCACCCGGCGATCCCGTACAGCGCGGCCCGGATCCAGGGCGCGAGGACGGGACACAGGGGCGCGCGCCGGTGCCGAGCGAGGATCAGCCTCGCCCCGAGCCAGATCCCGGCGGGCACCACCAGCGCCCCGAACACCACGGCATGGTACGGGCAGGTCACGAACCCCACGCCCACCCACAGGCCCGCGACCAGACCGGCCCGTGGGCGATCCGGCACGCCCAGGAGCGCACGCAAAGCCAGGGGGTAGGGCCAGAGGATGGCCATGTCCGTGACCGCGCACATCACCGGGTAGGCCAGCACCAGGGGCGCGAGCCCGAACGACACCGCGGCCGTGACCGAGGCGAGGTCGTCGCGCGTGACGGCGCGTGCGAGCAGCCACGCGGCCACCATGTTGCCCCACAGGTGGAGCAGAATCGGAACGTTGAAGGCCGTTTCCGAGCCGAGCCCGAGCAGCAGGTGGTAGAGGAGCGTGCCGAGGGGGTCCGGGTTGTTGAGCATCCCGCCGTCGGGGTAGCCGATGGCGTCCACCCAGCCGCCCAGCACGTGGGCCACGCCGAACGTGCGGTAGATCCAGAGACGGACCGGCAGCTCCGTCATGGGCGCGGCCAGGTAGCCGCCGGACGGCCACAGGGAGAGCGCGGGCAGCGCGGCGCACGCGGCGAAGACCAGCAGGTACGGCAGGGTGCGCTTCACCGGGAAAGGACCGCCTGTTGGTGGGCGCCCCGTTGTATCCCGGGGGTCCGTTCCGGGGCGTGCCCCCGGCTGCCCCGCGCGTTAGGGCGGCGGGCCCTCGGGGTTCCCATGCAGGTCTTTTCGGATCGGCTCGTCGCGGACCTTCAGCACCTGCCTGGAGGACGCCACACCTTCCTGGCCCAGGTCTGCGCGGCACGCGGACGCCGGCACCGATCCGCCCTGCAGGGACTCGTGGACGCCGTGGGCGAGCCGCTCGGTGCCCGGGGCGCGGAGCTGCTCACGTCCCTGGACAACCGGCGGTTCTTCCAGGGCGTGGCGGAGCTCACCGTGGCCGCGCTCCTCGAGCGCGGCAAGTTCCAGGTCGAGGAGGTGGACCCGGACGGCGACTGGATCGCTCTCCGCAAGCTGGGCGGCGGTTCGTGGGACCTCCTGGTAGAGGCCTTCATCCACCGATCCCGGGACGAGACGCATCGGGCGTCGGCGGCCCGGCTGCTCACCGCGCTCGAGCGGACCGGAGGCAGCCAGTGCCTGCTCGTCGGCATCGAGCGTCCCCTCCCGGCGTCGCTGGACACCGAGGAGGTGCGACAGGCCGTGGACAACTGGATGGCCGACGTGGAACACGGCCGCCGCCAGGGTCGGTACGCCGCCTTCCACGACGCCGAAAAGGGCATCCACCTGGAGTTCGGGCTCACCGGGCGCCCGGTCCGATCCGGACCTCGGGTCTGCGGGGTTCTCGGGCCGCACGTGGCCTCCTCCTGCATCCCGGCGGTCGAGCGGCGCCTGCTCGACGACCTCGAGCGAAGCAGCCGGGGGCCGCGCACGGAGCGTCCCCTGCTCGTGGCGTGCGTGGGAGACCGCCCCTGGCCCGTGTCGCCCGGCTACCTCCGCGACTTCCTCTACGGGCGCGCCCGCACGATGGCCATGACCCGGGATGGCGAGCGCCACGCGCTCGAGGCCGAGTACGACACCTCCCCCGACCCCAGCCTCTTCCGCGACGCCCGCGCCCGGGACCTGTCCGGCCTGCTCTGGGTGGGGCGGGATCCGTCGGATCCATCGCGCGCCCACTGCACCGTCCACCTGAACCCCTGGGCCAGGGTGGTACTCGACGCCGGCGCGTTTCCCTTCGTCCCTGTCTTTGCCCCGGAGCGTGAGACGGATTCCGGCGTGGCGATGCGCTGGCACCAGCGGGCTGGCCCGCACGTGCGGATCCTGTAGGCTGGCGCGGGCGTTCCGGTCCTATGGATCGGCCAGGTTGCGGCCGAAGGGGAGGCGCTCCTGGGCGGGCGCGAAGGCGTGGGGCCTCCAGCAGCGCCGGCAGCGGGCCTCGTAGGCGTCGGCCTCGCCCACCAGGATCTGGGCGTCCCGATCGACGATGCGCTGGGTACGGTCCGCGGGGTTGCCGCACACCACGCAGATCGCCAGCATCTTGTCGATGTACTCGGCCGTGGCGAGCAGGTCCGGCATGGGCCCGAACGGACGGCCCTGGGAGTCGAGGTCCAGGCCCGCCACCACGACCCGGCGCCCCGCGTCGGCGAGGTCGCTTGCGACCCCCACCAGCCCGGCGTCGAAGAACTGGGCCTCGTCGATGCCGACCACCTGCGCGTCCCCGACCTTGGAGGGGATCTCGGCCGCCCGGTCCACCAGGAAGGAGCGGAGGCGGTGGCCCGAGTGGGACCCCAGGCTGTCGGTGCTGTACCGGCGGTCGATCGTGGGCTTGAACACCACCACGGACTGGTGGGCGTACTGGGCGCGACGGATCCGACGGATGAGTTCCTCGGTCTTTCCGCTGAACATGCACCCGGTGATGACCTCGATCCAGCCGGTGTCCTGGGGCGTCGCGGAGGGGCGCATGGGCGTCGGGTAACGCGCCCCTTGCGGACGTGCCGGGTTGCCCCGCCCCTGCCCGGCACGGTAGGAAGGCCTTTCCTGGAGGTACCCATGTCGAAGGCCGTCCTGCGCCTCGTGGCACCCATCGCCCTCTGTACGGCCGGGCTGGCCGGGCCCGTCCACGCCGCTCCCCGAGGCGCTTCGGCGTCCTCGTTCGTGATGGACGAGGAGGGCAAGCACACCGCCGACCTCGCGGTCGACGGCCTTCTCAAGACCGGATGGGGCGAGGGCGCCCCGGGCATGGGCGAGGGGTCCTGGATCGAGGTCGACCTCTCGACGGTCACCGACATCCAGGAGCTGAACCTCTGGCCGGGCAACCTCAAGGAGGGCAAGAAGTCCTTCCGGGAGTACAGCCGGCCCCGCCTCGTCACCGTGAGCCTCGACGGCAAGGCCTGGGGCGACCCCATCCGCCTGCAGGACGGGATGCAGCGTCTGGACATCCCCGTGGGCGCGAGAGCGCGCAGGATCCGGATCGCGGTGGACGAGGTCTACGAGGGGTTCGTCTTCCCAGACTGCTACATCGCCGAGATCGCGGTCAACTACACCGCCGAGGCGGGCCGCATCCCTCCGAGGCTCCAGGAGTGGATGGACTCCAAGGTGGGCCGGCAGATCGAGCAGGACTACCTCGCCTCGCTCAAGGATCGCGCCGCCTCCCATCGCAAGGCCGAGTTCGGATCGCCCGACGACCTCGCCTGGATCATGGACGCCTGCGGCGACGGCCGACCCTACCTGCGCACCCAGGCGCTCAAGCACGCCTCGGTGGGCCACCGAGCCGCCGTCATCCGGAGCGACGAGGAGGCGCTCTCCGCCCTGCGCAAGCTCAAGGACCCCAACGCGATCCCCGCGGTGGAGATGGCGCAGCTCCGGGCGGTCGGCAAGGAGAAGGCCTACCTGCTCGAGCTGGTCGAGATCTTCTACGCCTACCAGGAGCTGGTGGGAGGCCCGAACCCCAACGTGCCCTACTGGGGCGAGAAGGGGTGGGCCGACGGCGCCCTCCAGTCGTTCGGGGAGCCCATGGCCGTGGCGGTGGATCGGTTCGGCTCGCTGTACATCGCCGACATCGGCAACAACCGCATCCAGCGGTACGCCGACAACGGCCGGCCCGAGAAGGTCTGGGGCGGGCCCACCGACATCGCCAACAACTGGTTCGACCGCACCCGCCCCTGGTACGTGTCGGGCTCCGCGCCGGGCGACAACCCGGGCCAGTTCCACAACCCGCTCGACGTCGCGCTCCTGCCCGAGAAGGATTCCGACGGGTTCGCCGTGCTCGACGCGTTGGGCCGCGTACAGATCTTCGACCCCGAGGGCTCCATCCTCCGGTCCTGGAGGGTTCGCACCGACGAGGAGGCCGAGCCCGGCGTGGGCGGAGAGGCGTACCTCGCCTGGATCCCCAAGCGCGAGCGGATCTACGCGTTCATCGGCAAGGAGGCCGTAGGCTACAACCTCCTGGGCGAGGAGGTGGCCCGGTTCGAGATCGAGGACGGCACGCCCAACGCCGTGGCGGTGGACCCCAAGGGCCGCTTCCTCCTGGCCTACCGAGACGAGGTCATCCGCTACACCGCGGACGGATTCCGGGATCAGAAGGTCGCGGACATCGGCCGCCACGTGCAGGGCTACGAGGACCTCGACCTCACCTTCGACGAGAGGGGCAAGCTCTGGGCCGTGGTCGATACCGGCTGGGTCCTCAAGTTCAAGAAGCCCGGAAAGCTCGACTTCAAGATCGAGGTCACGGACTACTCCCTCGAGAACCCCCGCATCGCCGTGCTGGACGACATGGTCTACATCAGCGAGCGCGACCACATCCTCCAGTTCGACGCGCTCAAGGTCAAGCTCGCGGCGGAGGAGAAGGCCCGCCGGCTCGAGGAGGAGGAGGCGCTCGAGAACCCGGCGGGGGAGTAGCCTGTAGACTGTAGGGGTAGGCTGTAGACTGTAGACTGTAGACTGTAGGGGTAGGCAGTAGGCTGTAGGGATGAGGTTTGGGGATTGCGAGACTCTCCCGGTACGGGACCTTGCGCGATCATGCGAAGCTACGAGCCTTTGAACTGGCAGACCGCCTGGCCCTCGCGGTGTACGAGCACACGCACGGCTTCCCCCGCGATGAGATGTTCGGCCTTACCGCGCAGCTCCGACGCGCGGTGGTTTCGATTCCCTCGAACATCGTAGAGGGGTGCGCCCGCAGCTCCGAAGCCGAGTACCTGCACTTCCTCGACATCGCCTTTGCCTCGGCTCGCGAGGTCGAGTACCAGCTCTCCTTGGCCGCCAGGCTCGGCTACCTCGACGCCGGGCTCCACAGTGAGCTGTCCGCACTCTGCATCGAGACGGGAAAGGTCATCGCCGGCCTCCTGCGTGCTCTACGGAAGTAGCGGCTCGTTTCCCCAACAGTCTACAGCCTACAGCCTACAGCCTCCTACACCGCCGGGTGGCGGCCGACGGGCTCCACGCGGGGCGAGGCCTCCAGGTCCAGGACGTAGCGGACCATGGTCTTGCCGTAGAAGGTGAAGCGCCGATCCACCACGAAGCCCCAGTGCGCGAGCTGGCGGTTGGATCCCGGGTTGTCCACCTCGGTGGTGACCTTCACGTAGCGGTGCCCGCGCGACCTCAAGTCGTCGAAGAGGACCTTGTTGATGTGGCCGCTCACCCGGGTGCCGCGCAGGTCGGGTTCGAAGGAGCAGAACAGGCTCTCGGCCGGGATGTCCGAGCCCGAGGCCTCGAAGTAGCGGCTGGTCTGGTGCAGGAGCACCAACGCGCCCGGGTCCCGCCACACGCGCCGGGCGGCCTGCATGGCGAGGCGAGGGGTGTGGGCCCGGCCCACCTCGCGGTACATGGCGGGGGTGTCGGTAGAGCCCGCGATGAAGCCGCGCACCCGGGCGCCCTCCTCGTAGACGAACGCCAGGAAGCGCGGCGAGTCCAGCAGGACCTCGTAGAGCGTCTCCAGAAAGGGCAGGCCCAGGCGCGCCCACAGGCTCCGGCCCATGGAGGCGTGGTGAAGGCGGGCCACCTGGGGGGCGTCGCGGGCCTCCATGGGCCGGATGGCCGCGAGCACCGCCGGATCTACGGGAAAGGGGCCGGCCAGGCGGGCAGCGGCGGCCGGATCCGGAGCGTCCTGGATCACCGGGTCTCTCGGGCCCGCTTGAGCGTGTCGAGGAAGGCCGTCTGGGTCACGGACCGGTGCTGGGCGGCCAGGAAGTTCCCCAGGGCGTCCTCGAACTGCGTGCAGAACGACTCGTTGAGCAGGCGGCGGGCCAGCTGCACGGCCACCGTGTGGATGGGGCCGAACGAGGCGATGGTCTCGGCGAGCGCCTGGTCGAGGTCCTCGGACACGCGGTCCAGGATCCCGAGCCGGAGCGCCTCCTCGGGCCCGAGCACGGGCGCGCAGAGCAGGATCCGCTTGGCGTGGCCCAGCCCCACGTACTTGGCGAGACGGAACGTGGCCATGCCCGGCAGGAACCCCAGGTGCACCTCGGGCAGGTGGAACGTGGCCCGGGGCGAGGCGAGGCGCTGGTCCATGACCAGGGCGAGCTGGAAGCCCCCACCCAGGGCGGGTCCGTCCACGAGCGCCACCGTGACCTTGGGCAGCCGTTCGAGGCGCACCACGATCTTCTCCCACTTGTTGAAGCCGTGGATGTCGATGAGCTTGCCCGGATCGAAGTCCCCGAAGTCGATGCCCTCGCTGAACACGCCGTTCGCGCCGCGGAACACCACCACCCGGGCCTCGGAGGCGTCCTCGAGGTGGTCGCAGACCGCCGCCAGGTCCTGGATCATGGCGATGTTGATGCGGTTGCCCTGGCCGGGCCGGTTCAGGGTCACGGTGGCCAGCGGGCCGTGCTCTTCGTACGTCAGCGTCGTGAGTTCGCGCATGAGCGCTCCAGTAGGGGGGAGGTTCGTTACCAGCGGATCAGGGCGGTCTCGATGGACGTGCCCGGTCCCATGGTGATCATTACGCCGTAGTCGCCGCGCTTGACCACGCCCTCGTCGAGCAGGCGGGACAGCGAGAACAGGAAGGAGCCCGAGGACAGGTTGCCCATGTCCCTCAAGACCGAGAGCGTGTGGCGCACGTCGTGGGCGGTGAGATCGAGGTTGTACTCCATGGCGTCGATGACCTTCTTGCCGCCCGAGTGCACGATCCAGTGGGCGATGTGGCGCCGCTTCAAGCCGAAGCGGTCGAGCAGCCGGTCCACGACGATCGGGGCGTTCACCCCGATGAAGTAGGGGATGTCACGGGCGAGGAAGAAGGAGAACTTGTGGGACACGGAGTCCCAGTCGTACCGCATGGCCTCCAGGGCCTCGAGGATGATGTGGCTCTCGAAGCCGAGGATCTCGGGTGCGAACGCGCGGGAGTCCGTGTCGCAGCAGCGCACCAGGGCAGCCGCCGCGCCGTCGCCGAACAGGCTGTTGACCACGGCCGTGCGCATGGTGTGATCGTAGACGTAGGCCGCCGAGCAGACCTCGATGCACACCTGGAGCGCGTTGTGCCCCGGGTGGGCCAGGGCCCAGTTCGCAGTGGGATTCAGCCCGTTCAAGCCAGCGTTGCAGCCCATGCCCACCACGTCCAGGCGGGCGCAGTCGTCGCGGAAGCCCATCCGGCGGCAGAGGTGGGCCGAGAGGCCGGGGGCCAGGAACCCGGTGGTGGTGAGGACCACGAGGTAGTCGATGTCGGCCGGCCGGAGGCCCATGGGCTCGAGGCACCGCTCGATGGCCAGGGGGCCGATCTCCATGGCGCCCTTCAGGTGCTTGTCCAGGAGCTCGCCCTGGGTCTCCAGGGGAGGGATCCCGTCGGGCCCGGGCTCGGGCAGGTACAGGAACCGGCCCCGGATGTGGCCGGAGTGGAACAGCGACCGGAGCGCGGGCTGCGTGGTGTGGTACAGGTCCAGGACCTCGTCCTGGCTGTACCAGCGGGGCGGATTGGCGGTACCGATCGAGAGGAGGCGAGGACGTGTGCCGGGCATGGATCCGGAGGGGGTGGGACGATCCGGGGCAGCATAGCCGGTCGCACAAAGGTCGTCGCCCGGCTCGCACCCGTGGTTTCGGGGGCGTCGAGGATCTGCGTCAGTGGCGCGGCCGGCCCGGGTCCGTGTGCTCCTCGGGATCCTCCTCGTCGTACTCCTCGTCGTACTCCTCGTCGTACGCGTCCTCGTACTCGTCGTCGTACGCGCCCTCCTCCTCGTAGGCGTCTTCGTCCTCCTCGTACGCCTCCTCCTCGGGCAGCGCGTGGTAGTCGGGGCTCGACGGCTCGGGAGAGGTCTCCTTGGGGGCCGCGGAGGAGCGGAAGAAGAAGCCGCGCAGCACGTCGCGCAGGCCCTTGCGGCCCTCAGAGGCGCTGATGTCGCTGGCCGGGGGTGTCGCCCGGCCGGGGTTCGTCTCGGAACGCGGGGCGAGGTGGTCGGCCAGCCCCACCGGGGGATCCGCTTCGCCGGCCTCGGAGCTGCCATCGACGGCGGGCCGGGTGACCACCTCGCTGTCCACGAAGGCGTCGTCCGGGGCGATCTCGTGGAGCCACCCGAGCAGCAGGTCACGGTCCGCGTCGCGCATCTTCTGGAGGTGCATCACGAAGAAGTGGCTGCGGCCGTACTGGGCCACCTCCTGCTCCACGGTGGCGGTGCCGTAGACCACGCTGTTGTAGGTGGGGATCGCGAACTGGAAGAAGATCTCGGCTCCCTTGCGGATGACCTCCTCGGACTCCACCGCGAAGCGCTGGCCCTGGAACCGGCGCATGGTGCCGGACGCGAGGCCCGTCTCCAGGCGCAGGGTGATGGGCACGTCCACGTCCACGGGCCGCTTGGGGAACACGCGCGGCGCCCGCTCGTACCGGGGCGGGATCGTGTCGCCCGGACCCTGGCTGTCGGGGGAGGACTCGTGGAGGGTACGGCCGGTAGAGGCTCGGGGGTGCTCCCGGAGCCACGCGTGGAAGGTGCGGGCGTTTCGCGAGGTGACCTTGGAGATGCGCAGGATGTAGCGGGTGAAGGGACCCGTGCGGTCTCCGGCCTTGGTCACGCGGACCATGCCCTCGATGCGGCCGGGGACCTCCTTGAGCTCCATCTCGAAGCTGCCGGTGTCGCCCACCCGGAACGAGCCGGAGGACTCCACGAGAAGATCGAGCTGGGAGTCGATACGGCGCACGAATCCGGCCCATGTACCGCCTGGAATGCGGATGGTGATCGGAACGCTGAGCTTCATGGACATGGTGCATCACCCGGAGCAGGAGCGTAAACCGGAGTAGCCGGAGTCGCCAGGGCCGCCTTGCACGAACTGCGCCACGCAGGACGGGCGGACCGGGCGGGTGTAGAATGGGCACGCTTCTTGTATATAGGAACGCAGTCCGCCCGGGATCCGCCCGGGCGCCCCCCTGGAGTCCCCATGCCTTGCTCCCATCCCCTCCCGATCCGCGATCGCCGCGGCGCGGTCGCCATCATCGTGGTCCTGGCCCTGGTCGCCCTGCTCGGCGCGGCGGCCCTGGTGGTGGACCTCGGGTACGCCACGGCCTCCAAGCAGGAACTGCAGGCAGGGGCCGACGCCGGCGCCCACGCAGGCGCGGTCTTCCTGGACGGCACCGCCGACGGCCTGGACGTGGCCCGCGCCGCGGCCGTGGACGGCGCGGCCTTCAACGAGGCCGACAACAGCCCGGTGGTCCTCGATCCGTCTGCGGACGTCACGCTCGGCCGCTGGAGGATCAGCACCGGCACCTTCGATCCCAGCGAGTCGGACCCCCGCCTCATCAACGCGGTGCAGGTCGTGACCGGCCGCGACGACCTGCCCGCCTGGTTCTCCCACGCCGTGTTCGGCCGCACCGCACTGTCCGCCGGGGTCGAGTCCATCGCGTACCACTCCACGAGCGGCGCGGGCGAGGTGCAGTGCGTCATCCCCATCGCGATCCCCTCGTGCGTGCTGTACAAGCCTGGCACCACCACCTTCAAACCCGACCTGGGAGAGGAGGACTTCGTGCTCAACCCGCCCGGCATCAACAACATCGGGTGGGCCATGCTGGGCGGCGGCACGCCCAGCGCCGACTACCTGGTGGACATGATGGGCAACTGCACCCTGGGCGGCGCGGTCACCGTGTCCGACATCGTGGGGCTCAACAACGGCGAGATCACCAGTGCCCTCATGTACCTCGCCGAGCAGGTCGAGGCTTCCACCACCCGTTGGGAGGACCACACGTACCCGGGGACGGAGGAACTTGTATTCGGCGATCTGCCCGTCCAGGACACGTTTTCGCCCTACAGCGGCATCGACGCCGACAAGTGGGGCAACACGTTCGAGGCGCCCATCGCGGTCATCGAGAACGACGAATACTGCGACAGTCCCTCCCACCCCTTCCTGGGCGACTGGCCCATCGTGGGGTTCGTGTGGGGCGCCGTCTACGACGTCGTGTACACGGGCCCCGTGGACAAGACCATCCGCATGCGCTTCGACCTGGCGAACCCGCACAACTTGGGCACCGACGACGGCGGGATCAACTTCGGCATCGAGTACGTCAAGATCGCGCTGGTGAAGTGATGCGCGGCCTCGTTCCCTCTCGATCCCCCCGCCGCGGCGCCGCGGCCGTGGAGTTCGGGCTCATCCTCCCCGTGCTGCTGGTGATCCTCTTCGGCATCTTCGACTTCGCCTGGGTCTTCCACCAGCACGGGATCCTCACCCGGGCCCTGCGCGACGGCTGCCGGTCCGGGGCCGTGGTGCCCATCACCGGGGATCCGGTGACCACCGCAGAGAGCGCCATCCTGGCCAACCTCACGGCGGGCGGGTTCGCCTGTGGGGGCACCTGCACGCCCACGGTCGCCTGGGAGGAGATCGTCACGGACAAGCTCTGGGTGCTGGACTGCACGCTCACCGTGCCCGTGATGGCCCTCTCCGGGCTCACGGTCGGCACCACCGGGCTCACGCTCACCACCGCCACGCGCGCGAACATCGAGATGTGGGAGCCATGATGGACCGTTTCTTCTCGCGGGCTGCCCCGAGGCGCGGAAGCGTGGCCGTGGAGTTCGGCCTGACCCTCCCCATCCTGGCCGTCATCCTCTGCGGCGTGCTCGACTACGGCTGGTACTTCCTCACCCAGACCGCGGTGCTCAACGCGGTCAAGGACGGGGTGCGCCTGGGGGTGGCGGCCCCCTACGGCGTGGACCCGGTGCCCATCGCCCAGGACGCGGCCGTGGACATCCTCGAGGCCTCCAACCTCGACTGCGGGACCGGGTGCAGCGCCACCGCCGCGCACCGCACCGACGCGGCGGGCTACGAGGTGCTCACGCTCTCGCTCGTGCGCCCCTTCACCGCGCCAGCGGGCCTCATCCCCACCCCCGACACCCAGGACGCCACGTTCGAGATGGTCCTGGAGCACCAGGACCTGACCTGGTACGGGTGGTGAGCGTGGAAGCGGCAGAAAACTTTCGCCTGGGCGGAAGAAATCTGCCGGTCCGGGGCCTCCAGGACCCCCCGGAGGGGCTCCTGGGAGCCCTCCAGGACCCTCAGAGGGGCTGTCGAGGGGTCTGAAGGAGTTGGCACGGGACTTGCTTGTATGGGTGCTGTCCGCCAGAGGGGCGAAAGCAACCGAGGCGGCATCTCAACCCCCCCGTGTTCTCACACCCCACGCCAGCGAAGGCTGGCACCATCAGGAGACGTCACCATGCTGCAGTTCTTCCACGACGAGTCCGGCGCCACCGCCATCGAGTACGGCCTCATCGCCGCGCTGGTTTCCGTGGTCATCATCGCTGCGCTGATCGCCCTGGGCAACGCGCTGAGCGACACGTTCCAGTCCGTTGCGACGCAGATGACCTAGTCTGGTTCGCCGCTAGGAGCGGACGGCGCGCAGGGTCTTCCTGCGCGCCGTCGTGCATTTGGAAACGGATGCGCGCCGCGTTGGCACGACCCGTGCAGGGTGGCGCAAGGCAGGTCTTTCGGGTAGAGACAGTCGCAGTCGGAGGTTCCCGTGGCAACGCAGCAGACCGGCGGCCGGTTCAAGGCCATCCTCATCCTGGGCATCTCGCTCGCCGCCGCGGTGGTGGCCGTGGTGCTGGTGTTCCGCATGATCCAGGTGGCCCAGCAGGAGGTGGCCAAGGCGCGCGAGGTGGCCGAGGGCACGGACGTGGTGGTGGCGGCACGCGATCTCAACGTGGGCGTGCCCATCGCGGCCGAGGACGTGGCGTTGCGGCGCATGCCCCGCGAGGCCATCCCCGAGGGCGTGGCCTTCACCACCACGACTGAGATCCTGGAGCGCGTGCCCCGCGAGCGCATCCTCGCCAACGAGATCGTGCGCAGCGAGCGACTGGCCGTGTCCGAGGCCGGCATCGGCTTGAACGCCCTGGTGTCGCCGGGCATGCGGGCCATGAGCGTGGGCGTCACCGCGGTGAGCGGCGTGTCGGGCTTCATCCTGCCCGGCAACTACGTGGACGTGATCGTGACGATCCGGCCCGACGAGTCCTCGGGCGTGAAGAGCTGGATCTCCCGCGCCTTCCTGCAGGGCGTCAAGGTGCTGGCCGTGGGCAGCAGCCTGGAGGCCGTCAAGGACAAGCCCGGGGCCCCCAAGGCCAAGGACAAGCCCACGGTCACCCTGGAGCTGGATCTCCAGCAGGCCGAGGAGGTGGCTTTATCCGCCTCCAAGGGCGACATCCACCTGGTGCTGCGCAACGACATCGACATCACCCGCGTGGCCACCCAGGGCGCCATCGCCTCCGCGCTCGTGGGCAAGGAGGTGGAGGGCGCGCCCGCGCCGGTCCGGCCCGTGTACGCAGCGGCCCCGGCCGAGAGCAAGCCCATGTCCGAGGTCATCGTGGGCGGACAGGTCCAGGAGGTCCGCTTCGACCAGGACGGCTCCAAGACCATCACGGTCCAGAAGAAGAAGTGAACGCTCCCCGCACGCTGACGGAGTTCCCCATGACGCGCTTCCTCGCCCTGCTGGCCGGCGTCCTCGTGCTCCTGTCCGGCCCGGTCCAGGCCCAGACCGTGGCCGGCGTCCCGGCCTCGGGCCAGGGCTTCGACGCCAGCGCCGCCTGGTTCGACGTACAGGTGGGCCAGTCCCTGGTGGTCCAGGGCCAGCAGCAGATCGGACGCGTGCTGCTCTCGGACTCCACCGTGGCCCAGGTCCAGCTCCTCGACGAGTACCAGTTCCAGATCCGGGGCCTGATCGTGGGCACCACGGATTTGTGGATCTGGTACCGCGACGACTCGGGCAAGACCAGCCGCGGCCTGCCCATGCGCTACCAGGTCAGCGTCCACCAGGACCTGGCCGACATGCTGCGCCGCATCGGCGAGGTGGTGGGCGAGGGCGAGCCCCCCCGGGTCTACCCCATGCGCGGCCGCCTCGTGCTCGACGGCGACGTGAACGACGTGGAGACCCTGGAGCGCCTGGCCGCCATCGCCGCCATCTACGACGAGCACTTCGTCAACCTCATGCGCGTCAAGGGCGATCACCAGGTCCAGCTCCACGTGGTCTTTGCCGAGGTCTCCCGCACGGGCCTGCGCGAACTGGGCCTGAACGCCCTGGCCGCGTTCCCGGGCTGGAGCGCGGGCCTGGCCGGCCCCAGCAGCGGGGGCTCCATGAGCTTCCGGGACACCTCGGGCGAGGTCCTGGGCTGGGTGTTCCCCACGGTGGGCGGGTTCCAGGTGGGGGGCATGGGGATCCTCGAGGAGGGCGCGGTGGCGGCGTTCCTGGGCGCGCTGGAGGAGAGCAAGCTCTCCAAGACGCTCGCCGAGCCCACGCTCGTGGCCCTCTCCGGCCAGAAGGCCGAGTTCCTGGCCGGCGGCGAGATGCCCGTGCCCCTGGTCACGGCCAACAATGTCCGGATCGACTTCAAGGAGTACGGCACCAAGCTGTCGTTCGTGCCCACCGTGCTGGGCGGCGGGGTCATCGACCTCCAGGTCTACATGGAGGTGAGCGAGGTGGACGACTCGGTCTCGGTGAGCCTGGGCAGCATCGCGGTGCCCGGCCTCTCCACCCGCAAGGGCTCCAGCCACCTGCGCCTGAAGGACGGCACCACCTTCGCCATGGCGGGCCTGATCACCGAGTCCGTCAGCTCCCAGCGGAGCGAGATCCCCGTTCTCGGCCGCATCCCGATCGTGGGCGCGCTCTTCCGCTACACCCGGCACGAGCCCGAGGAGCGTGAGATCCTGATCTTCGTGACCCCGCACCTGGTCCGGCCGCTGGCCCCCGGCGAGGTCCCGGCCCCGCCCACGGCCTCGGAGGACAACCACCCCACGGACTTCGAGCTCTTCCTGCTGGGCATGGATCACCGGCTCGGCAGCCGGGCCTTCACGGGTCCGACCGGCATGGAGCGCTGACATGCCGCCCCTGCTCACCCACAAGCCCGGCGAGGGCGAGCCCACGGCCGTGCCGGTCATGCTGGTGGGCCTGGGCGAGGAGGCCGTGCAGGACCTGGTCAACGGCCTGGGCGCCCTGGTCCGGGTAGTGCCCGCGCCCGTGGCCGTGCCCTACGCCGACGCCGAGCCCATGGCCTGGGTCGAACGCCCCCGGGTCGTGTTCGTGGACTTCGACCGCGCCCCGGAAAAGGCCATGGAGATCGGGCCCAAGCTGCTCGACATGCTCCCGGGGCTCCTGCTGGTGGCGCTCTCGGACCACTCCGACGCGGATCGCATCCGGGCCGCCATGCGGGCCGGGTACCGGGAGTACCTTGTGATCCCCGCGGATTTCGAGGTGGCCCGCCGCAGCGTGGAGGGCGTGGCCAAGGCCCTCGCGGGCGTGGAGGACACCAAGGGTCGCATCCTGGTGGTCACGGGCGCCAAGGGCGGGGTGGGCACCACGTTCCTCACCACCAGCCTCGCGGCCGCCATGGCCGCCACTCAAAGGGTGCTGGCCGTGGACCTGGTCTACGGCGCGGGCGACGTGGGCATCCTCATGGACCTGCGCCCCACGGGCGGCATCGCGGAGCTGCTGCGCAACACGGGCCGCTTGGACGACCGGGTGGTGGAGGCCTGCGCCGTGGCCCATGCATCCCAGGCCTGGCTCCTGCCCCAGCCCGAGGACGCCCACACCTACGAGCCGCCCGACGAGACGACCGTGCTGCGCGTGCTCCACGCCGCGGCTCGGGCGTTTCCCGTCGTGCTCGTGGACGTGGGGTCCACGGCCGACGAGCAGTCGCTCACCGCCGTGGCCACGGCCGATCTCGTGCTGCTGGTCACCACGCCCGAGGTTCCCGCGCTGCGCAACGTGTGGCGCCGCATGCGGCTGTTCGACCGGCTCGGCGTGGAGCGCGACCGCATCCGGCTCGTGATCAACCGCTGGTCGCGCACCGCGCCCGTCACCCGCAAGGACATCGAGGCCAACCTGAACCTCACCGTGTACGCCATGCTGAGCGACGATCCCCGCTCGCTCTACGCGGCCATCAACTACGGCAAGCTCGTCCGAGATGTGAGCCGGCGCTCGCAGCTCGCCCGGGAGATCGGCGCTTTGGCCGAGCGGCTCGGCAGCGAGGCCCTGGCCGGGCCCGCGCCCCGCCGCGCGGCCTTCCCCGCCTGACGCAGAGGACCCCCATGGTCGGAAGCACCAACGTCATCGAGCGCGTCCGCGACGCCCAGCAGCGCCACCGCGAGGATCCCAGCGGCCGCCTGGACGCGGATCGCACCAAGCGGGAGCTGCACGTCGAGTTGATAGAGAGCCTCGACTTCGAGCAGGTGGGCAAGATGCCCCGCGAGGAGCTGGAGATCCGGCTCCGGGAGATCCTGGTCCAGCGGGTGGAGGCCCGCAACCTGCCCTTGAGCCGCATGGAGCGGGAGTGGATGGTCCAGGAGATCCTGGACGAGGTGCTGGGCTACGGCCCGCTGGAGCCGATCCTGAAAGACGGCGAGATCACCGACATCCTGGTCAACGGGTTCGACAAGGTATGGATCGAGAAGGGGGGCAAGCTCTCCAAGACCCGGGTGCGCTTCCAGTCCAACCAGCACCTCATGCAGATCATCGACCGCATCGTGACCTCCGTGGGCCGCCGCATCGACGAGACCACCCCCATGGTGGATGCCCGCCTGCCCGACGGCAGCCGGGTCAACGCCATCATCCCGCCGCTGGCGCTCGACGGCCCCATGCTCTCCATCCGGCGGTTCGGGGCCGTGCCCATCACGGCCTCCAACCTGGTGGCCCTGAAGAGCATTCCCCGCGAGATCATGGACGTGCTCCAGGGCTGCGTGCAGGCCAAGCTCAACATCCTCATCAGCGGCGGCACGGGCTCCGGCAAGAACACGCTCTTGAACGTGCTGTCCGCCTACGTGCCCGCGAGCGAGCGCATCGTCACCATCGAGGACTCGGCCGAGCTCAAGCTCCAGCAGGAGCACGTGGTGCGCCTGGAGACCCGGCCCCCCAACCTGGAGGGCCGCGGCCAGGTCACCCAGCGGGACCTGGTGCGCAACGCGCTCCGCATGCGGCCCGACCGCATCATCCTGGGCGAGATCCGCGGGGCCGAGGCCATGGACATGCTCCAGGCCATGAACACCGGCCACGAGGGCTCGCTCTCCACCATCCACGCCAATGGCACCCGCGACGCGCTGGCCCGCCTGGAGGCCATGGTGGGCATGGACATGCCCAACATGGCCGACCGCAGCATCCGGCAGACCATCGCCCGGGCCATCGACGTGATCATCCAGGTGGACCGCCTGATCGACGGCACCCGCCGCCTGATCACGGTCACCGAGATCGTGGGCATGGAGAGCGCCGTCATCTCCACCCAGGACATCTTCAAGTTCGAGCAGGTGGGCCTGGACGCCCAGGCCAAGGTGCACGGCGCCTTCGCGGCCACCGGCACCCGGCCCCGGTTCGCGGAAAAGCTCAAGTCCTACGGCGTGGATCTGTCCCCGGATCTCTTCCGGTTCCGCATGGAGGTGTAGGTGCGCCTCCCTCTCGTTCTCCTCCTCGCGTTCGTCTTCGCGCTGGTCCTCTTCGCGATCCAGGGCGCGATCTGGGCCCTGCGGTCGCGGGCCGTGGCCCGGGAGCAGGACCTGCGGCGCCGCATCACGGCTCCGGCCGAGACCCTGAGCGCCGAGGAAGAGCGCCAGATCCAGGAGCGGATCAAGAAGCGGGTGCAGGGCCAGGGCAGCGCGCTCCTCAACTGGATCGACGATCTCAACCAGCAGGCCGGCCGGCCCACCACGCCCCAGGCCGTGCTGTGGCAGTCTCTCGGCCTGGCCGTGGCGGGCGTGGTCGTCATGATGCTCCTCTCCCCCGGCCCGCTCGCGGTCCTGGGCGTGGTCCCGGGCATCCTCCCGGTGGTGCTCCTCTCCAGCCGGGCCGACAAGCGCTCCCGGCTCATCAGCGCCCAGCTTCCGGACGCGCTCGACATCGTGGGTCGATCGCTGCAGGCCGGGTACGGCCTGTCCGAGGCCTTGAGGGTCGCGGTGGAGGAGTCGCAGGTGCCCATCGCGGTGGAGTTCGGCCGCGTGTACGAGGAGCACAACCTGGGCCGCGACTTCAAGGACTGCCTCCAGAACCTGGTGCTGCGCAATCCCCGCAACTTCGACCTGAGGATCTTCGTGGCCTCGGTGCTCCTGCAGCGCGAGAGCGGCGGCAACCTGGTGGAGATCGTCCAGAGCATCGCCGGTACCATCCGGGCCCGGTTCACGTTCGAGGCCAAGGTGCGGGCGCTCACCTCCGAGAGCCGTCTCTCGGCCATCATCCTGGGCAGCCTGCCCATCTTCGTGGCCCTGATCGTGGCCTTCATGCAGCCCACCTACCTGGGCGTGCTCTTCACCAATCCCTTGGGGCGCGTCCTGTTCATCTTCGCCGTCGTCCTCTACTTGGCCGGGGTGGTGGTCATGCGCGCGCTCCAGCGCGTGGACGTGTGAGGCGCCCGTGAACCCCGTGTTCGTCGTCCTGCCGCTCCTCGTGGGCATCGCGCTCGTGGGCCTGGGATACGCGGTCTGGCGCTTCGCCAATCCCTACCGCACGCCCACGGACCGCGTGGCCGAGTTCACGGGCAAGGTGGCCCGGCCCACGGCCATCCAGCCCTCCTCCATCGTGTACCAGTCCACGGTGCCGGGTGCGCTCCGCCGGGTGGCCAGCCTGGCCCGGCCCTCCAGGCCCGAGGAACTCTCGCTCCAGCGCAAGGCCATGCTCCAGGCCGGCTACACCAGCCCCAACGCCCTGGAGGTGTACCACCTGGTGCGCGGAGCCCTGGCCCTGGGTCTCCCCCTCTTCGTGGCGATCCCCTTCCTCACCGCCAGCTTGACCACGCTCGCCCTGGTGGTGGTGGTGTCCGCGGGCATCGGGTACTTCCTGCCCGTGATGGTGGTGAGCCAGCGCGCGGGCAGCCGCAAGCAGGCCATCGCCCGGGGCCTGCCCGACGCGCTCGACCTCATCGTGGCGTGCACCGAGGCGGGCCTGGGCCTCGACGCCTCGTTCGACCGGGTGGCCGAGGGCATCGGCGGCGCCGCACCCGTGCTCGCCCTGGAGCTGCAGATCGTGGGCGGCGAGGTGGCGGCCGGGGTGCCCCGCATCCAGGCGCTCCGCAGGCTCGACGACCGCACGGGCGTGCCCGAGGTCACCTCGCTCGTGAACGTTCTGGTCCAGGCGGACCGCCTGGGCACCCCCGTGGCCCAGGCGCTCCGGATCTACGCCCAGACCTCGCGCACCCGCCGCATGCTACGAGCCGAGGAGAAGGCCGCGGCCATCTCCCCCAAGCTCACCGTGGCCATGATCCTCTTCCTGCTCCCCTCGCTCTTTGTCGTCATTCTGGGTCCGGCGGTGGTCCGCATGATCCAGGAGGTCATGCCCGTGCTCGGAGGGCAGAGATGAGGGGGATTGCACTCCTCCTCGTGGCCGCCCTCGCGGCCGGGTGCGCCCATGCCCGCCTCGAGCCCCCGCCCTGGACGCACGAGGCGGGCAGGCACACGGCCCGCCTCGAGATGGCCGAGCAACTCCTGGACATGCACAACCCCGAGCAGGCCCTGGTGGTGCTGGCCAAGGCCCGCGAGGAGGAGGGCGGCTCGCTTGCCCTCGACGTGGTGCAGGCCCGGGCCTGGCTGGCGCTCGGCCTGACGGGCGAGGCCTCGGCCGCCCTGGAGCCCTGGGCCGAGCGGGATCCCGAGAACCTCGCGTTCTGGCAGGTGCTGGGCCTGGTCCGGTTCGGCCAGAAACGTGTGGAGGAGGCCGAGTCCGCCTTCCGCAGGGCGCTCGCCCTCGACCCCCGGGACTTCGACGCCAACAACAACCTCGGGTTCCTGCTCCTCTCCGTGGGCCGGTCCGAGGAGGCCCTACCGGCCCTGCGCGCGGCCGTGGCCGCCCGCCCCACCGAGGCCCGCGCCCGCAACAACCTGGGCTTCGCCCTGGCCGCGCTGGGCCGCGAGGACGAGGCCCTGGACGTCTTTCGTGCCACCGGGCCCGAGGCCCATGCCCTGGCCCAGGTGGGCCTGGCAGCAGAGCGGCGCGGCGAGCCCGAAAAGGCCCTTGCCTGGTACCAACGCGCGCTCTCGGCCGATCCCAGCCAACCCCTCGCCGTCGAGGCGCTCTCCCGCCTCGATCCCCCCCAGGATGGAGGCACCCCGCCATGAGGACCTTCCTCTCTCTCTCTCTCGTCCTCGCCGCGGGCTGCGGCTACCAGGCCCACCAGTACGACCACCGGCGGGCCTACGACGAGGCCTTCGCCGCCCAGGCCGACCTCACCCGCCGCACCGTGGAGGGCCAGGAGTTCCCCCTGTCGGGCCCAGAGGGCATCGCGCTCCGTGCCCGCGTGGAGGAGGCCACCACCGACAAGGAGGAGAGCGACGAGGTCGGAGGCGTCGAGCAGTAGAACGGCGGCCGATGGCCCTCCTCTCCGACACGCTCGCCGCGCTCCTCCGCGACGCCCTGGCCGCGATGGGAGAGGTCCCCGAGGGGCCGCTCGTGCAGCCCACCCAGGACCCTGCGCACGGAGACTACCAGAGCACGGTCGCGTTCCGGATCGCCCGTGGGCTCGGGCAGCCGCCACGTTTGGTGGCCGAGCGCATCGCCGCCCATCTTGCCCACCCCATGCTCGCGGGCGTGGAGGTGGCGGGGCCGGGCTTCGTGAACCTCCGGCTCGCGGA
>JAFGLY010000128.1 GCA_016927815.1 Deltaproteobacteria bacterium
CCTCGTGGACGCCCACCGACCGGGACCGTTCGTCAACTTGCGGCAAGATCGCGTCTTGATCGGTCGCACTCCTACGGGGGTCGTCCTTAGAGTATGGTGTTCGAAGCACGGAGGGCTCCATGGTTCCGCGTTCCACCTCTCTTGCCTGCCTGCTCGTCCTCGCCGCTCTGTCGATCCCCGGCTGCGACGACGCTGCCGACGACACCTCGCCCGAGACCGACACCGACACCGACACCGACGCCGACACCGACGCCGACACCGATGTCGACACCGACACCGACGTGGACACCGGGCCCACCGACGAGGACGAGGACGGCTGGACCCTCGCCGGAGGCGACTGCGACGACGGGAATGCCGACGTGCACCCGAAGGCCAAGGAGATCTGCGACAAGGTGGACTCGGACTGCGACGGCACGACCAACGACGAGGATGCCGCCGGCTGCGAGGTCTGGTTCCAGGATCTCGACAGGGACGGCTACGGCAGCGAGGTCCAGGCCTGCCTGTGCTTCCCCGAGGGGTCCTTCGACACCCAGCAGGTGGGCGACTGCGACGACTACGACGCGGCCGTGAACCCCTGGGCCAACGAGATCTGCGACGACAAGATCGACAACGACTGCGACGGCAAGGTGGACGGCATCTGCCGGCTCTCGGGACGGCACAGCCTGGACGAGTCCATGGCGAAGCTCCTGGGCGAGGAGGTCCGGGACCAGGCCGGCTGGTCCGTGGCCGCAGCGGACTTGAGCGGCGACGGGACCCCGGAGATCCTCATCGGGGCTCCCCTGCAGAACACCGGGGCCTCGGACGGGGGTGCGGTGTACGTCGTCGGGGGTCCGTTCTCCGGATCCATGTCCGTCTCGGAGGCCACGGCGATCCTGCTGGGCGAGGACACCGACGACAAGGCCGGGTACGCCGTCGCTGCGGGGGACGTGAACGGGGACGGGCAGCAGGATGTCCTCGTCGGGGCGCCCTTCCAGGGCTCGGACAAGTCCGTCACGGGCGCGGCCTACGTCGTCTACGGACCGGCCTCCGACTCCACGAGCCTCACCGAGGCCGACGCCAAGCTGACGGGTGCCTCCATGGGCGACTGCACGGGCCTGTCGATCGCATCGGGCGACATGGACGGGGACGACGTGGGAGACGTCTTCGTGGGCGCGCCGTACGCCGAGGCCGCCTACCTGGTCTTCGGGCCGGTCGCCGGCTCGCTGTCCGCCTCCAGCGCCGACGTCACGTTCGTCGGCGAGTCCGAGGAGGCATCGGCAGGCTGGGCGATCGCCAGCGGGGATGTGAACGGAGACGGGGTCGCAGACGCGCTCGTCGGCGCACCCTACGAGGGGGACACCGACGAGCCGACCGGCGCGGTCTACGTCCTGTACGGGCCGGCCACCAGCGGCGTGGTCGCCCTCTCCGAGGCCGACGCCAGGCTCCTGGGCGAGGCGTCGGGCGACACCGCGGGCGCCGCGGTCGCCAGCGGGGACGTGAACGGCGACGGATCGGACGACGTGTTCGTCGGGGCCCCCGGCGCGAGTGCGGCCTACGTGGTCTTCGGTCCCGTGTCCGGCGAAGCGGGACTCGAGTTCGCCCACGTGAGACTCTCGAGCGAGGGCGAGTACAGCTCCGCCGGAGCCTCGATCGCCTCGGGCGACATCGACGGCAACGGGACCAGCGACATCCTCGTGGGCGCTCCGAGCTCCGACATCGCCTTCCTCGTCTACGGTCCGCTCTCCGGCACGCTGGCCCTCTCCGACGCCGACGCACGCCTGCTGGGCGAGGTCTCGGGCGACGATGCCGGCTGGGCGGTGGCCTCGTCCGACCTGGACCTCGACGGCGCGGGCGATGTCCTCGTCGCCGCGCCGCTCGAGGACGAGGGTGCCATCAATGCCGGCGCCGTGTACGTCATGATGGGCGAGCTGCCCTAGCCCACCCGCTTCGTCGTTTTCGCGGCTGTGGCCCACGCTCTTCTCGCCTCCGGGCACGGCGCTCTCGCCAGGTCCGGGCCCTCGGGCCGCCGGCGCACCGCGTGGGCCACGCCTTTCGGCAAGGACGCCTGGACATGACCTCGGACCTCGGATTGAATCGGGACGGTCGGCGCCGGATTCGTCAGATCGGCGTCATGGTCGTGGTGATCGCGCTCACCCTGTTCCTCTCGGCCGGGCGGCTCGACTGGCCCGAAGCGTGGGTGTTCCTCATCCTCTACGTCGGATCCGTCCTGGTGGGGGGAACCTGGATGGTGCGCCGGCATCCCGAGGTGGTCAACGAGCGGGGGCGCTCGGATTCCAGCACCAAGCCGTTCGACCGCGTGTTCGCGCCCTTCTACGCATCGGTGGGTCTCGCCCAGTACGTCGTGGCCGGCCTGGATGCCCGCTTCTTCGGGTCGGCGGTTCCCCTCTGGGCACGGGTGCTCGGCTCGGTGGGACTGGTGGTCTCCATGGCGAGTGTCTTCTGGGCGATGGCCCACAACCCCTTTCTCGCCACCACCGTGCGCATCCGTTCCGATCAAGGGCATCGAGTCGCGACGACCGGTCCCTATCGGATCGTCCGCCACCCCATGTACGCCGGGAACCTGCTCTTCTCCTGGACCCCGGCATTCTGTCTCGGCTCCTGGTGGGCTTTGCTGCCCACGCTGGTGAGCGCCCTGCTCCTCATCTTGCGAACCAGGCTCGAGGATCGGGCGTTGCTGCGCGAACTGCCTGGGTACGCGGACTACGCCCGAACGGTCCCCCACCGCCTGGTCCCCGGTCTGTGGTGACGCGGGATAGGAGAACGTTTCGATCAGGAGACCTCCCGCATGTTCCCTCCGTTCCGCCACCGGTCTGCCTTTCCCGCGCTCGGCTTCTTCCTCGCTTTTCTGGCCCTTGCGTCCTGCGGTACGCATACGGAGGGCACGGAGCCCGGGGACTGCAGCGACGGGGCCGACAACGACGGCGACGGGCTGTTCGACTGCGACGACGACGGCTGTGCCGGCTCTCCCGACTGCGAGGAGTCCGATACCGATACGGATTCCGATAC
>JAFGLY010000129.1 GCA_016927815.1 Deltaproteobacteria bacterium
CCCATGCCCTGCCCCTGGCCGCCGCCGGGGCCCATGCCCTGCCCCTGACCGCCACCGGCGCTTATGCCCTGTCCCTGGCCGCCGCCGGGGCCCATGCCCTGTCCCTGGCCGCCGCCGGGGCCTGCGCCCTTGCCGCCGCCGGGCCCGCTGACGGATCGATCGATGAAATCGATGCGGATGCGGCCCGTGCACTCCGAACCCACGACCGTCCCAGAGATGCGTACGTGCTCTCCCGCTCGGACCTGGTCCTGGGTGAACTGGGGGGCAGCCTGGGCGAGGTCCAGGCCCATCGGCTGGCCGCCGCCGGGCCCGCCCGGGCCGCCGCCGGGTCCGTCGGACGAGATGGGGCACCCGCCGAGGGCTGGCAGGAGGAAAAAGAACGGAACGGACAGAGGGTGGGATCGGATCATGTCGGACCTCTCCGGCGACGTCGGGATGAAGGAGTGTCGATATGGCAGGGGACGCCGTGGCGCCAGGGCTCTCCGGTGGAGCCGTCCAGAACGTGGAGGGCACCCGCGAGGGCAGGGAGCGCAGACACCTCTGCGGTATCCAGCCTGAGGGACGGGTCCCGCTCGATGCGAGCCTCGAACGAACCGGAAGGTGTGTCCACGCCCACGAGGTCTCCGTCTCGAGGCCCCACCTCTGGGTGCAGCCGGAGCCGGGGGACCTCCTCCGGAGCCGGGTCTCCCTCGAACAGCACGAGAGGCCGTTTCGGATCGGGCCAGGCGTCGGACAGGTCCCGGAGCGGGGGGGGAGGATCGAGATGGAGCCGGCCATCTGGGTACCCCACGTCCCAGAAGGCCCGGTCTTCGTGACCGCCGGGCGCCTCCTGTACCGGAGCCAGGTGCCGCCAGAGGTGGCGATGCCCATCCAGCAAGAGATCCGTCGCTTGATCGAGCGTGCGCTGCAGGCCCGGACGAGGTGCGAACCCGAAGCGGGCCGCGGCGATGCGGGTTCGGAGGGCCGAGAGGACCTCCTCGATCGGTTGCCCTCCCGGCTCGCCCTGCCCGGGGAAGATCCATCGCGTCCGGGGATGGAGGATGGTCGTACGCGTGCCGATCTGGACGAGCTGTTCGAGCTCGTCGAGAGGAGCACCGATGGCGGGTCCGTAGTCGTCGGTGGGCAGGCCTCCGGCGGCGACGAGGACGCGGGGTGGATCCGGCGGGCCGAAGAGATCCATGGGCGTGAGCACTGCCGGGTGGCCGCCGGAGGCGCGGTATCCCGACCTCCAGGATCGACCGCCCGGGAGCACGACATGCCCGGATCCGGGTGGCCGGGCGTACAGGCCACCGGGTCTCAAGGCGTTGGCCGTGGCCGCGTGGAGCAGGATCAAGCCCCAGGCCAGCAAGCCCCCGTGAGGTGTCCGGAAGATGCCCGGATGGCCCGTGGCCACGGCCATGGGAGCCCTCGCGAACCGGAGGGCCTCGGCCACGAGCAGGTCGCTCGGGATTCCACACCGGGTCGCGCAGCGCTCGGGCGTCCAGGGTTCGAGGGCAGCAACCGCCGCCTGCGTTCCCGTGGTCCAGTCCCTCACGTACTGGGCGTCGTGCCACCCCCGAGCGAGGATCGTGTGCGCCAGACCCAGGACGAGGAAGGTCTCCGAGCCCGGACGGATGGCCAGGTGGATGCGGGCCGGAAACGGGCGGGCGTGGGCCACGGTGAGGCTGCGACGGAATCCGGCTGGGATGGGGCGCGCATCCGGCCAGCCCGGCAGGCCCGGCCCGAGCCACAGGACATGGTGGGCACGGTCGAGGTCGGGAACGAGCCTTGAGGGGTGACCCAGCGCGCGCCGGGTCGCCCAGCCGAGCGCAGCCTCGTCGGGCTCCGCGTGGATGAACACGCGCGCGGCACCCAGGGTTCGCGCCAAGGCCCGGGCTTCCTGGGTCGCCGACCTCGCGGATCGCCCCACGTACACCGCGATCGCGTCCGCACCGCCGGCGCGGGTGACCTGAACCAGGTCTGTCGCCGCACGCTCGAGGGCCTCGTTCCAGGACACCCCGCGCCAGGGGTCGCCCGGAGCCCGAACCCGGGGCCCTTCGAGCGGCGGTGACGCCGCGAGTGTGGATCCGGACATGGCCAGCCTCCGGGCTGTCCCCCTATTCCGACGTCGACGCGGCTGGCCACGCGGTCGAGGCCGTGCCGGGGACCCACCGGGCCCCAGGTCCGGATAGAGCCTCCCTCCCCCCTCCCCGACGCTCGCATGCACCTCGTCCGCTTCCTCGTCCTGGTGGTCCTCGGTTCGGGCTGTGCGCGACCCGCGTCCAGCCCGGGTCTCGACCCCCCGGCGTCCCGATCGTCCGGCCTTCGCTACGCATTCGACGTGCGGGACGAGATCCGCACCGAGGTGCTCGGCCCCGACGGCACACCGGTCGAGGTGCCCGGCCTCGCTGCCGAGGTCCTGGCGTGGGAGGGAGACCTCCACCTGGAGTACCGCCGGGCCTTTCCGGACGACTCCCTCGGATGGCTCGTCCAGTTCGGATCCGTGCAGGCCACCGTGGATGGCCTGCACGGCGAATCCTCCGGAGACCTCGGCGGCCTCTCGATGGAGCTCAGGTCCTTCCGATCACGGGAGATCCTCGCCGTGGATCTGCTCGATCACCTGTCCGGCGCCCCGCGCCACGGGGACCTGCTCGTCCCCCTCCTCCTGGCGCTGTCCCCCGCCGTGCCCGAGATCCCGGTCGGGGCCTCGGCACCACGGCGCGTACACCTCCCCATCCTGCCCGAGGTCGGGCGCGGGGTCCGGACCGCCTGGGACCTCACCTGGAGCCGCCTGGAGGATGCTCCGATTGCGGACGGCGGTCGCTGCATCGTGTTCCACTGGAACGGTCCCGTCGAGGGTGAGGGAGGAGACGGCGGGCCCGGTTGGGCTGCCCGGTACCGGATTTCGGGAACGGCGACCGGAGACACCTGCTTGGGTACGCAGGACTACCAGGTCGTGTCCGGCTCGATCCAGTGGACCGGCACGGTGATCGCTGCGCTGGGCGCTCGAACGAGCGATGGATCCTACGCGAAGCGGGGAACCCTCCGCCAACACCACGACTGGCAGGGGCGGCTCACCCGGATGGGGGGTCGCCCGTGATCCTGCTCCTCTTCTGTACGGCCAGGGCCCTCGCGGGGCTCACGCCGATGGGCGATCCGCCCCCCCGCTACCTCGACGAGGCCGCGGTGATCGAGGGGATCGAAGCGGGGCAATCCGCGATCGCCCGGTGCTTCCCGGCGGGATCGCCCTCCGTGATCGTCCCGGTGACGCTCCAGATCACCCGCGAGGGGACCGTCCGCGAGGTGCGCCTCCCGACCCCGCCGGACCCGAAGCGCGATCCCTGTCTCGAAGCCGCCTTGTCCGGTCTGCGTTTCCGACCCCACGACGAGCCCGTGGACACCTGGAGCACCACCCTGGCCTGGGTCGACGGCGCGCTTCGATCCTGGCCCGTGGTGCAGCGCATTCCGCGGCCTCGTGGCCCGATTCTCCTCCGGGTGCCAGCCAATGTCGCGTCGATCGTCGCCGAGGCCCTCGGCGTGGACCCGTTCCCTCCCCCTGCGGCCCCCGGGACCCCACCGCCGGCTGAAGATCGTCCGACCCAAGACGACCACTGACCGCACGGGTCGGATAGACTCGATTCCACTGCCCGCCGGATGCAGGCACCCTGCCTGAGGGACCCGGCGGTAGGGAGGCTTTCGTGCTCGACGTCGTGGACTGGCTCAGGAGCGTCACGCGCCGATGCCGATTCGTGTCGGGTGCCGACCACGCCCTCAGGCTCGTTCCGGACCTCGCGATCGATGGACCCCCGTTCGTCGAGGTGGCCGGAAGCGGATCGGGCACCCCGGAGGTGGCCCTGCCGCTGGCGTGCACCGAGGTGCTGGCCGGACCCGTGGCGGCGGTGGTCGTCTCGGCGCTCGACCGTGCCCTGGAACGCTCCGACCGGGAAGCGGTGGCCGACCTGCCCCCGGAGGCCTGGCGCAAGGACCCGCTCGCACCGGTCCTGGCCCGGCTCCTCCTGGAGGCCTCCAGTGTCTCGCCCCGGGCCACCGGGGCCCCCGTGCTCGAAACCTTCCGCCTGTGTTCGTGGATGGTCGCCACCGGCCACCTGCCTCCGGGGGCCAAGGCTTCCGTCCTCGAGGAACGGCTCCGGCACCTCGAGAAGCAGGTGGACCGGGTGCAGTCCTTTCCCTGTCGCCATCGCGGGGAGGTGCTGCAGGCCGTGTCCTGGTCCGTGGCCGCCCGGATCGGAGCAGCCTGGCTCCTCGCGAACCGCGTGGACCCGACCCTCAAGCCCACGCGTTTCCACCAGGGCTGCCTGCGCGCCCGCCTGGCCCTGGTGCTCCCCGCGAGCTTCGAGAACGCCCAGAAGGCGCCGGAGCTCCTCCCGGGCTTTCTGGATCTCCCGCTGGAGGAGACCACGCTCAAGCGGGTCCTCGATCTCGTGAACAGCGTGATCCTCGAGGTGGAGTCCCGGGCCGGCGGCCAGGGTTCGGCCACCCCCGCGGACGCCGCGCTGCGCGCAGCCCTTCCCCTGGGTTCGCTCGCCAGCCTCTCGGCCGAGGAACGCGCCGCGCTGCTCTCACGATCCCCCGAGGCGTCCACGCTGGTGCTCTCGCGTCTCGGAGCCTTCCGCTCCCCGCGGGACCTGGGCGCGCTCCTTCCGCCCGAGATCGCCTCGCGACTCATCGACCCCACCGCGGCACGTGCCCTGATCGTCTCCGTGGCCGAGGTCCTGCTGGCCCTCCAGCATTGGGACCTCATCGCCAGCCTGGCTTCCCTCATCGTTCCAGCCGCCACCCTGTCCTCGCCCGATCTCCCGAACCCGCGCCTCCTGGTGCCCCGTGGGGGGCAGCCCATCGGTGGGCAGGCCGTCCTCGCCATTCGGCTGTCGGAGCTGCGCGCACGGGCTTCCGATGTGGCCATCCGTGACCTGGAGCCGCTGGAGGCGTCGGCAACGGAATCCTCCTGGAGACAGGTCGTCCAGTTCGCGCTGGAGCGAGGGGCGCTCGTCCAGGAACTGCCCACACACGCGTTGTTCATCCTACCCGGCGCACTTGCGGCACTCGACGTCGCCTACGAGGCCCGGACGCGCCTCTCCGGCCACCTGCCTCTCCCCCTGGATCCGATTCGGAGAGAGGGAGCCCTCGAGGACCTGCCCCCTCTCCCCGCGGGCCTGTCCTACGGGACGATCCGCGGCGGTACCGATGGTGTCCACACCGCGGTGACGGGAGACCCCATCGATGAGGCCATCCGACTCTGCGGTACGGGTCCGCTGGGCGGCGAGAAGACCGATGAGCTCGGGTTTCAGGCCGTCCGAATCGGCCCCGGCAGCCTCCGCTCGGAGTCCATCGTGGCGGCGCCCGCATTCGTGCAGACGCTGAGGCAGGAGACCGAGCGCTCGGGCAGTCCCTTCCTGGCCGCGGCGAGACCCCCCTACCCGGCGGGCATCCACCAGCCGTTCCGCAGCCTCGAGGTGGAGGGCATCCGCGAGGAGGGGGAGCGGATGGTCACCCTCCTCCTGTCGCTGGGCACCCCCGACGGCGCCGTGGAGATCCGTCTGCTGCCCCTGGACGAGCTGGTGGATCTCCACCGGCGCGACCAGGCGACCGAGGGAAGGAAGGCCCCCACGACCTTCGAGGCCGTGTTCCAGACCGAGCCGGTCCCCGAGCCGGAACCCGCCCCCAGCGCCGCCGGTGGAGAGGACGACGAGTCCGATCTGCTCCTGGAGGCGGAGGAGGCGTTCGGCTTCGAGATCGATGCGGACGAGGACAGCCAGGAACTCCAGAGCGGGCCCTTCTCGGACCGCCTCCACGAGGAACGCCTCCGGTCCGTGCCGGGCCTGTCGGAACCGACCCGTTCCCAGCCCGCCCAGCCCACGTCCCCCCCGTCCGAGGACGAGGACGCTCCTCCTGGTGCGTCCGGGGGGGAGGCGACCGGCGATGCCCCCCCGGCGGCGGCCATGCCCCAGAGCGACGAGCCCATCCTCGGGTTCCTCCCTCCAGCCGGTGAGGAGGACCGCACCATCGGTGCCGCGGTGGCCCCGCCGCCCGCAGCCCCGGCGCGCGTCGAGGCTCGCGTCCCCGAGCCCAAGAAACCAGCTGCGAAGGAGCGCCAGGTGTCGGCCTCCGTCCACGCGCCCGTGCTGGCTCCTCCCCGGACGGCCGCGCCTCCGGTCGTCCAAGACGAAGCCGACCCCGGAGAGTTCGACGCTGCCGCCTCCGAGGACGACGAGGTCTTGGAGAGCGCAGCCAAGGCGGAACGACACCCTCCCAGGTCGCGGTCTCCCGATGCCCGCCCGCAAGCCTCGGTCCCCCCGCAGGCCACCCCGTCCACCCCTTCGAGGAGGCCAGCCAGCATCCAGCTCCAGGGGCACACGACGCTTCCGCCCGACACCGAGTACGCGTCGCCGTCCGTCAGCCGGCCACCGGCACCCCCCCCTCGGCCCTCCTCCCGCGAGCCGGTTCGCCGTGCCACGGCTCCCGACTTCAAGTTCCTGTTCAAGGGGTATCGCGTCTGGGCACTCACCGATGGTACGGTGGTGTTCGGCCAGCGGTACGGGAGCCATCTCCTCGATGTTCACCAGTACAGCGTGGAGGGCGACGCGCAGCTGGCCTACCGTCGGTTCCTCGAGGACAAGATCGCCGAGCGCTTCGTGCCCCACACGGAACGGTCCCAGGTCCTCCCCTCGACCGGAGCCGGCGACAGCCTCGACTGGGATCTGCTCGCCGACTCCTTCGTCCGCATCAACCCCTGACGCCCGAGGATCGACCCCATGACCCCCTTCCTCTTCCTGGCCGTCCTGCTGCCGGCCTGCGGCAACGCCGAGGACACCGGCTTCAACGGGGACGTGCCCGACATCCGTGGCTACTACAACGTGTTCGTCGTCGAGTCCACGGGCTGCGAGGGCCACCACGAGTACCTGACCGAGTGGGCCGAGGGTCCCCTCACCATCACCGGCAACGACCCCAGGAACCTGACCTACACGTTCACGACAGACAGGGAGGACCTGGCGTTCCCCGGCCAGGTGGACGACTCCTGGTCGTTCCAGCTCGCCGGCGCCGTGACCTGGACCACCGCAAGCAAGTCGGTGGCCAACCTGTCCGTCTACGAGGACGGCATGTTCTCGCTGGTGGGCGAGCGCTACCACATGGACGGCGAGTTCGAGGTCGTTGTGGACGACGACGAGTTCTCCTCGAACGACTGCACCCTCACAGCCGTGGCACAGGGCACCCAGATCTCCGACTGATCATTCGCCATTCGACCGGCGACGGGCTAGACGGGGGGCCCGTCACGGGGTCCCGCCGGTCTGTGGATGCCCGCACCGTCCCTCCTCCCATCCGCCGTGAGGTCCCCATGAGGCTCTACCGCGCTCGCATCCCACAGATCGCGCATGCCGTCATCGACCGCCTCACCGCCGAGAACGACATCGAGGTCGCGCCGGAGAACCGCACTGAGGCCGAGCAGGACATCGTGGCGATCATGGAGACCTTTCTCCATCGCGATCTCGACCTGAGGGACGCGGTCCGCGACAAGATGTCCCGGGACGGGACCCCCTACGACCAGTACTCCAAGGTGCGCTCCACCCTCGCCGACGCCTGGGGCCATCCCACCGGAGAGACGGTCCCCAAGTTCCTGGCGCGCCAGATCGTCGAGAACTTCATGATCTCCCGCTTCGTCGAGGAGGTCTTCACCGAGGACGACCCCCTCTTCCGCAAGGTCCTGGACACGATCCGCTCCTTCGACGTGGACGAGCGGGCGCTGCGCGAGGAAGCCCAGGCCCAGGTCAAGAACCTGGTCGAGGGCACGGTGGACTACGAGGTCGCCTTTGCCCAGGCCCTCAAGGAGGTCCGGCGCCGCCACGGCCTGCTGTAGGGCGCAGCCCGCCGGACCTCTCGCGGTCGACGTGCGAGCACGATCCCGACCGCTAGGATCATCGCGACCCGCCCGCCCCCGCTGGACCCGAGACAGCCGCAGGTGCCGTGGCCCGAGACGACCCCCGTGTCGGCAGGCCCCCCGGTGTCGGGGCCGAACCCCGTATCGTGCGGCTCTCCGGTGTCCACCTGCGGCGTGCCGCACACGTCCAGCACCGCCAGCTGGGCGCCGTCGCTCACCAGGAAGAGGTCCACCGGGTCCGGGAGGGCCAACGCGGCGGCCCCGTCGAGGACGACGGTGCGCTCGGACTCGGACCGGATCCGCAGCGGAACCGGAAGGCGACCCGGTCCGGCCAGGGCCCAGGCGCGCGACCCCCGGCCGAAGCCATGGCCCGACAGTTCCAGGGTGGACCCCTGCCAGGAGACCTGCTCGATCTCCACGCGGTCGTCGACCTCCCCCACGAAGACGACCCGCGGCGCCGCTCCCGCCGACGTCTCGAGGCCCCACGGACCGGGCGAGAGGAGCGACGCCTGGACCGGGAAGGCGTCGACGTCCCGGAGCACCCGGACCGAGGCCTCGCCGGGTCGAAACAGCGTGATCTCCTCGTCGCCCACGGCGTCCCAGTCGAGTCGAACCGGATCCTCCGACCAGGGCAGGAGGACGGAGGATCCATCGAGCAGGGCGGCGCGCTCGAGCCGTACCTCCACGGTCTGCGTGACGCCCTCCGACGCTTCGACCGTCCGGAACGCCGGCTCCCAGCCGGGAGCCGAGAACGCGAGAACATGCTCTCCCTCGGGCAGGAAACGAGCGAATCCGCCGTCGGGAGCGGACACGGAGGGCTGGCCGCCGGCAGGCGTGATCGTAGCCTCCAGCGGCTGGCCGTCCTCGGCATCCAGGACGGTCCCCACGACCTGGGGCGGACGTGCCAGGAAGTCGAGGATCGCGTCGAGGTGAGCCTCCACCACGCGAGCGGTGCCGGATGCGTCCGGTGCGCCCTCTCGGGAGACCTCCACCGTGAAGTCCAGGGTGGCTCGCCGGCCATAGGACCAGTCGTTCGAGTCTCCGTGCGTGATGTACCACTCCGCGCCGTTCATGGTCTCGAAGCCCTCGGCCGTGCACCGCCCGGCGTAGGCGTCGGCGAGGTCGCTCATGAGATCCTCGTCCGGGGAGTCTTGCGTGGTGTGGTTCCAGGGCCACGTGAGGTTTCGGGCGCCGGCGTGCAGGGCCAGCCCCGAAGTCGGGGGACGCCAGGCCGCGAGGGCGCGGACCGCCCGGACCTCGGGCTCGGAGAAGGGACGATCGCCAGAGCGAAATTCGGCGTCACTCCAGGCATAATCGTAGTTGCGGTTGAGGTCCACGCCGGACCGGTTGTAGCGGGTCCCTGCAACCACGCCGTCCGGATTGACGTGGGGCAGAATCCATACCTGGGCTTCTGGCGGCGCTCCCCAGGCGAGTGCCTCGGCCACGGCGAGCGCCAGCGTGCCCGACACCGGCTCGTCGCCGTGGTGGGCACCGGTCACGCGTACCGTCCACGGACCCTGCCCCAGGCGGACCGCCGCCAGGTCGCGGCCCGCCACGCTGTCGCCCAGGTCCACGTACTCGACGCGGTCCGGTACCTGGTCCGCCAGGTCTTCGAGGGCCTCGAGCAGGGCGTCGGGGTGCGGGTGCGCGGAGCGATCGGCCACCGAGAGGCGGTGATCCGGGTGGGTCACCTCCACCTCGAGCCCCCGATCCGCGAGGCGTTCGAGCACGGCCTCGGGGGCGATGACCGCCACGCGATCCCCGTCTCGGGCCTCGGCGAAGGACACGCTGGCGCGGTGCAGCAGCACCGCGTCCGCCGGACGCCGGATCCGCACCCAAGCCCGGGCGAGCACGTCGGGCTCGGATCGACAGGCAACCAGGAGCAGGACGCAGAGGATCGGAGCGGGGCGGATCACCCCTCCAGGCTCCCCGCCGGGGCGTCTCCGGGCCGCTCGGCGGCGTCTCCTTCGGGTGACGTGGCGCTGCCCGGGGCTGCCGAAGCGGTGGAGAGGGGTGGGCCTCCGGCCTCGATCCAGGGCATCCAGCGGTCTCGCTCGGCCTCGAAGGCGGGTCGCTCGGCCTCGGGCAGCGGTTCGACGACCGGCAGCCTGGCCTTCATGGGGTCGATGTAGCGGCCGTTCAACTTGAGCTCGTAGTGGCAGTGAGGCCCCGTGGAGAGACCCGTGGAACCCACCTTGCCGACGACATCGCCCTGGGAGACCCGGGCCCCTCTGCGGACCAGGATCCGGCTCAGGTGCGAGTACCCGCTCTCGTACCCGCCCTCGTGACGAAGAACCACCCTGAGGCCGTGCCCGCCCGCATTCTGGGCGAACGTGACGACCCCGTCGGACACGGCTCGGACCGGGGTCCCCGTGGGCGCCGCAAAGTCCGTGCCGTAGTGGGGCCGGGGGACCTTGAGGACGGGGTGGAAACGCCGGAGGCTGAACCCGCTCGTGACCCTGGAAAATGCGAGGGGGGACCTGAGGAAGGGACGGCGATGCGCCGTACCGTCGGGCGCGTAGAAGTCGACGGACCCGTCCGGATGGACGTGGCGGATGGCGGTACGGTCCCTGCCCCGGTTCAGCAGGCGGATCGCATGGATTTCCCCGATCTTCACGAAGCCGCCGTCCCGGTTCAACCCGTCGGCCACCAGCGTGAAGGTGTCCCCGCGGTCGATCTCGGTGTTGAAATCCACCTCCCACTGGAAAACCTCCGAGATCCGCGTGATGTCCCGGGGGCGGAGGCCGGCCTGGAGGGCCGCGTCCCACAGGCAGGTCTCGACCGAGAAGACCCGTGCCTCGGGGACGTGGTCGTAGGCGACCTCCTCGATGCGGGCCGTCCAGCCTCCTGCCTCGGTCCACTCGGCGCGTACGCTGCGATCTTCGTCCTCGTCGATGGCATACGCGAACGAGACGGCGTGCGGGACCCCTCGAAGGTAGCCGAAGGTCACGGTGCGGCCGGCCCGGATGCGCGACAGGTCGTGGATGGGATGAACGATGGCCACCACGTCGTCGGTCGGCGCACCGAACCGGGCCAGGATCTCCGAGATCGTCTGTCCCGCCTCCACCCGCGTGTGGACCTCGCCTCGGGCTTCGGGCACCACCCGCGGTCCCGTGAGCACCGTGGTGCCCGCGTCGGTGGGGAGCACGACCCGGCGCATCCAGGCGATGCAGCCGACCGCCGGAGCGACGACCAGCGTGAGCCAGAGCAGGACGCGGGCGCGGATCATCGCTTCACGGCCAGCACGATCGCCGCGATGACGAGCAGCACGAGGAGACCGATCCCCACTCCGAGGAGGAGGCTCTTCAAGGCGAGGCCGAACGTCGATGGATCGCGACGCCGAGGCGCGCTCGCGGACGGGATCGGGGCGGTGGCTTCCCGGGGAGGAGGCTCCGTACGAGCGGGCAAACCCAGGGGCGCGGGAGGCTCGGGCGTGTCCGTCGTGCCCAAGGCGGGTTCGATGGCGTGGACCTGTCCGACCAGGCCTGCCGGATCCTCCGGGGCGGGAGTGGAGGCCCGGGTGGCGAGGGCCTCGGCCACGACCTGTCCGGCCCACGAACGAAGGCTCGGCCCCCGGAGGTCGTCTGCCACGGCTCTCAGGGCACGCTCCACCTCAGAGGCGGGGGGCCGCTCCCTCGGATCCCAGGCCAGGAGATGCCGGAGAATGGCGAGCAGCGGTCCGTGGGTGGTCTCGATCTCGGCCAGGGCCTCCTCCACGTGGACGTCGAACCGCTCCCGACGGATGCGTGGCTGGCCGAACGTCGCGCCCCTGGCCGCCTCCCAGAGGGACACCCCGAGACCGTAGATGTCGGCTGCCGGTGTCACGTCGCCCGTGACGATGTACTCCGGCGCCATGTAGTTGACGGTCCCCAGGAGGAGCTGCCCGGTGTGGGCCTCCCGCGCGGTGAAGCGGGCTCGGGCGATGCCGAAGTCCATCAGCTTCACGCGTCCCTGGGGGGTCAGCATCAGGTTGGCGGGCTTCACGTCCCGATGAATGACGTGCAGCGGCGCCCGCGTCGTGGGGTCCGCGGCCACGTGCGCCCGGTGCAGGGCCCCTGCCGTGTCTGCGCCGATCTCGGCCAGGGCACGCACGGGGACCCGGTGGCCCAGGGAGAGGAGCCTGCCCAGGTCCACGCCATCGACGTACTCCATCAGGACGGCGTCGCGGCCGGCCACGTGCACCAGTTCGAGGACGGCCGGGATGCGCTCGTCCTGGAGCAGGCCGAGCAGGCGTGCCTCGTCCCGCATGCGGGCGATGAAGTCGCCCATGGCCTCTGCGTCGCCGTGGATCACCTTCACGGCCACCTGTCGCCGAAACCCCTGTCCGCTCACGATCTCGGCGAGGTAGACGGTGCCGACGGCACCCCTGCCTAGCGACCGTTTGAAGGCGAGCGTCCGCATCGGATCCCCGCTATCCCGAGGCGCGCTCGGTGGGCAGGCGCCCCGGGTTCACTCATCGACGGGTTGCATCCACACGGACTCGATCCCGAGACCCAGGCGGGCGAGCGACGCGGTGTAGCGCTCCGCAACCGGTGTTTCCAGGACCACCCCACGGTCCACCTCGGTGTAGAGCCAGGCTCCCTGGGCGATCTCCCCGTCGAGCTGTCCGGGTCCCCACCCCGCGTACCCCAGGCAGAGATGGAACGCGTCGGTCCCCCGGAGGCTCTGTGCCAGGCGGGCGCGGGCGGGCGACACGGCCACTCCGTCGCCCACGTTCCAGCCCTCGTCCTCGGGGACGGTTCCCGCGAAGACCACGAATCCTGCGCCGGGCTCCACGGGGCCGCCCCAGAGCACCGAGGTGCTCGCCCGATCCGTACGCTCGATGGAGAGCTGCTCGAGCACGTCGCCCACGAGCAGGGTGGTCTCGCGATTGATCACCACGCCCACGGCTCCGTTCTCGTCGTGGTGACAGAGGAGGACCACCGTTCCCTCGAAGTGCGGGTCCTTCATCTGGGGTGACGCGATGAGCAGTCCCCGTTGCAAGGGCTACCCCGGAACACCGAGGTCGTGCGCCCTCACGAAGGACGGCGCTGCTCCGGAGCGGACGACGTCCTCGCCGATGATGACCTCCTTGACGCCCTCCAACGAGGGAACCTCGTACATGATGTCCAGCATCACGCTCTCGAGGACCGCCCTCAGACTCCGGGCGCCAGACCGGTGTTCCGCGGCCCTGTCGGCGATGGCCAGGAGCGCGTCGTCGGTGAAGGTGAGCGAGACCTTCTCGAACCGGAAGAGCTTCTGGTACTGGCGGACGAGGGAGTTGCGCGGCTCGGTGAGGATGCGCACCAGGGCCGTCGTGTCGAGCGGATCCAGGACGCAGACCACCGGGAGGCGGCCCACGAACTCGGGGATGAGACCGAACTTTTCGAGGTCCTCCATGGCCACGTCGCTCACCGGGGAGCGGCCCGGCTCCGCATCGTCACCGGTGTGGAACCCTACGCTCCTGCGACCCACCCGGGACTGCACCACCCGGTCCAGGCCCTCGAAGGACCCTCCGCAGATGAAGAGGATGTTGGTGGTATCGACCTGGACGTACTCCTGGTTGGGGAGCCGCTTGGATCCCCGGACCTGGATGTTGGCCCGTGTCCCCTCGATGATCTTGAGGAGGGCCTGTTGCACGCCCTCGCCCGACACGTCGCGGCCCGAGGACACCCCCAGGGGCTTCTTGGCGAGCTTGTCGATCTCGTCGATGTAGACGATGCCCCGCTGGCATCGCTCCAGGTTGCCGTTGGAGGCCTGGAACAGGCTCAGGACGATGTTCTCGACGTCCTCGCCGACGTACCCCGCTTCCGTGAGGGACGTGGCGTCCGCGATGACGAAGGGTACGTCGAGGAACCGGGCCAGGGTCTGGGCGAGGAGCGTCTTGCCGGTGCCCGTGGACCCGATGAGCAACAGGTTGGACTTCTGGATCTCGACGTCGCTGCTCTTGGATCCGGCCTTCTCGTTCACCTCGATCCGCTTGTAGTGGTTGTAGACGGCCACCGCGATCTTCCGCTTGGCGGTTTCCTGGCCGATGATGTACTGGTCGAGGAACTCCTTGATGCGTGCCGGCGGCGGAATGCGGGTGGGTCCCCAGGCCACCGGCTTCTGCTGGGACTTGTCGTGGATGATGTCCATGCAGAGCCGGACGCACTCCGAGCAGATGAACACGTTGGGTCCCTGGATGATCTTCTCCACCTCGCTCTGGGACTTGTGGCAGAAGGAGCAGGTGAGTCCATCCGGGTTGTTGTACTTTCCCATCCGTGCCTCAAGAAAGGGGCTTCACGTCGAGGAGTCCAGTCTAGGCCGGCTTCGGAGGGCCGTCAATGGCGGTCAGGCTGACCCCACCCCTGGGGCACCCGCGGAGAGAGCGACGTGGCCGGACCGCGGGCGGACGCAGGGCGATCCGGGCCCGAGTTCGAGCCCGAGCCGCCCCGTCGGACCATAGACGATGTTGCCCGATCCCTGCCCATCGCACCTTCAGCCGTTTCGCGGCCTGTTCACGTTCCGAAAGGGGGGAACGCCTGCGGTCCGGAGGCTGCAGGCTGTCGGCTGCAGGCTGTAGACCTGAGGCCGGAGGCTTGTGGACGTCCACGCGAGCCCCGACATAGGTTGCGCCCGTCTCCGCCCTGATCGGAGGCTTGTCGATGGCCCTTCCTCCCCCTGGATCGCCGATGGACTACTACGCCGTCCTCGGGGTGGACCGCTCGGCCACCACGCAGGAGATCAAGAAGGCCTTCCGACAGATCGCCCGGGAGTGCCACCCCGACGTGGCCGGGAACGATCCGAGCGCCTCAGAGCGCTTCAAGGCTGCCCGGCGGGCCTACGAAGCCCTCGTGGATCCGGTGGAAAGAGCCCGGCACGATCGCCGTCGGGATCCCCGACCGGGCCCCTTTGGCCCTGGATTCTGGGACCGGATGCAGGATGTCGGCCCCACGCCGACGCGGAGCGCGAACGCCGAGCCCGGTGCCGGGAACGACCTCGATCTCGAGGACATCTTCAACGACTTCGGCGTGGCCGGGTTCGGGTTCGGCGCCTCGGGCACCTCGAGCCGTCGCGGTGCCTCTCCTCCGCCTCCTCTCCCCCGCCAGGGACGCGACGTGTTCACCCGGGTCCGGCTGGATGCGGACCTCGCCTGGCAAGGAGGCACGACCCCGGTTCGCGTCTGCAGGCTGCGCCCGTCGGCCCCGGGGGGTGCGCTGGAGCGCGGGGAGGAGACCGTCGAGCTCCGCATCGCGCCGGGTACGCAGAGCGGAGCGGTCTTGAGGGTGCCGAGGATGGGCGACGTCGGCCCGGGCGGGGGACCCCCGGGGGACCTCGTCTGCGAGGTGATCATCGAGGAGAAGGACGGTGCCTCGGAGGCCCGTGGACCGGTCGGCGGTCGGGTTCCCGGGGTCGAGTCGGCGGGTTCGCGTGAGGATCCGCTTCCCCTGCCCGTTTCCGTCACGGAGGCGCTGCTCGGGGGACGCGTCGAGGTGTCCACCCCCTCCGGCCGCTGCCGCCTGGTGGTCCCTCCCTGCACGTCGTCCGGCACCCTCCTCCGGCTGCCCGGCCGGGGCGCCGGAGACCGCGACCTGTTCCTGGCCGTACAGGTCGTGATGCCGCGGTCTCTGGACCCGGAGAGCCGTGGCCTCGTCGAGCACTTCGCCCGCTTGAACCCTTACGACCCGCGGGCGTGATCCTCGCGGCTCGGGCTTCCGCATGGACCTGCCCGCTACCCTCGGTCGCTACCAGTTGCTCGCCCAGATTGCCCAGGGCGGCATGGCCGACGTGTTCCTGGCCCGCACAGTGGGGGCCGAGGGCTTCGAGAAGCACCTGGTCGTCAAGCAGATCCGGCCGCACCTCGCCCGGAATCCCCGTCTCGTGAGCCTGTTCGTCCACGAGGCGCGCATCGCGGTGGCGCTGAACCACCCCAACGTGGTCCAGGTCTACGAGCTGGGGCGGGCCGGCGACGACTGGTTCATCGCCATGGAGCACGTTCACGGTCGGGACGTCGCCCGGATCCTCAAGAAGCTCAAGGCCGCCGGGCGGCTCCTGCCGCTCCCCCTGGCGATCTGGACGGTGGCCTCGGGGCTCAGAGGGCTCGGGTACGCCCACTCCCTTGCCGGGCCGGACGGGCACCCCCTGGGGATCGTCCACGGGGACGTGAGCCCCCACAACCTCATCGTCTCGTTCACCGGCGAGGTCAAGGTCCTGGACTTCGGGATCGCCCGTCTCGCGGGCAAGGGGTGGGGCGAGGAGCCCGGCCGACCAGGCGGCGGCAAGTTCGCCTACATGTCGCCCGAGCAGGTGCGCGGCGAGCCGCTGGATCCGAGGTCCGACGTGTTCTCCGCCGGGATCGTGCTCTACGAGGCGCTGGTGGGCCATCGCCTGTACCGTCACGAGGATCCGGAGGAGAAGCTCCGGCGGGTCCGCGAAGCCCAGGTTCCCGATCCGCGCGAGGAGAATCCCGACATCCCCGACGGCCTGTGGGAGGTCCTGCGCCGGGCCCTCGCACGCGATCCACAGGATCGCTTCCCCCGTGCGGAAGCCTTCGAGGAGGCCCTCAGGAGCGTGCTGCACCGGCACGGCCTGCGAGGAGACGCCACCACGATGGCAGCCTTCATGCAGGCCGAATTCGGGGACGAGGGAGATCCCGCGGCAGGCGACCTCGCCCGGCTCGCCGAGGACCTGGCCCATCTCGCGGCCGGGGTGGACACGGTCTCGTCCATGGACCGGACCCCTGCCCTGCCCAGCATCCCCCCGCACGCCGAAAGTTCCCTCCTCCCCGAGGGAGCGGAGGCCCTCAAGACCGTTGCGGTGGTGGCCCTGGAGGTCTCGGGACAGACCGACCTGTCCGCAGCGTGCGATCCCGCTCGCGTCATGGCCTGGCACCAGGCCTGGCAGGCGTTCTTCCGACAGGCGGCCGCACACCACGGCGGCTTCCTCCTTCCCGGCCACGACGAGTCGTGGATGCTCCTGTTCGGGGTCCCGCGAACCCGCACCGACGACCTCGATCGCGCCCTGACGTGCGCGCTCTGGCTGCGCGATGCCGGACCTCGGGCGTGTGGCGACGATGTCGCGGCTCTGTGCGTGGGGGTCCACCGTGGGGAGGTCGCCCTCAAGCGGGAGGGCGATCGCGTCACGGTCATCGGTCGGGGAGACACGCTCAAGGCGGCCCGTCGCATCGCGACCTCCGCTGAGCACGGCGAGATCCGGGTGAGTGATCGGGCTGCCTCCCAGGCCGGCGAGACGTGGGGGCTCGAACCGGCCCCGGCGCTGCGCGTGCGAGGCGTCAACGTGCCGGTCTGGAGACTGGTCGGCCGGCGGGGGGACCGGGCCAGGGCACCGGGGAGGTGGATTCGGAGGCGCAACGAGGTGGAGGTGCTGCGCAGCGCCCTCGTCGCGCTCGGACAGGGACAGGGTCGTGTCGTGGCGGTCACGGGCGAGCCGGGGATCGGCAAGACCCGGCTCGTGGACGACCTCGCCGCGTTGGCGACCCGCCGCCGCCTGGCCGTCCACCGGGCCCGAGCCTGGCCGTTTGGCGCCACGCTCCCGGGCGCTCCGCTCCGAGATCTGGTCGCGTCCGCAGCCGGGCTCGGGGCCGAGGCGGAGCGGAGGGTGCCGGCCCAGCCCGTGGCGCGTCTCGTGGCCATGGGCCTGTCGGCCGCGGACGCCGCCGTCCTGGCTCCGCTCCTCGCCCAAGAGGGCGCCCTGCCCTCCCACGATCTCCTCCTGGAGGTGACCCGTCGCTTCTTCCGGGCCCTGACCGAGTCGGCTCCCGTGCTCGTGGTGCTCGAGGACATCCAGTACGCCGACTCGTTCGGCCGCGAGGTCGTGGCCCAGGCGGCTCGTGTGGCCCGGGAACGCCCGCTGTTGCTCCTCGTGACCTCGGCCGAGGCTCTGCCCCCCGAGATCGAGCCCCTCGTCTCCGCGTGGGTGCCGCTCGCCCCGGTGCCTCCGGAGGCGGTTTCCCGGTTCGTGGCTGGCGTGCTGGGCGCCTCCGACGTGGATCCGGACCTGCTCGCCCGCGCCGTGGCCGATGCCGGAGGCAATCCCCGCTACCTGGCCGAGGTGGTGCGCGCGCTCGATCGCGCGGGGTGCGTGGCGCGCGACGGACACCACGCCCGCCTCGCACCGGGAGCGGACGCAGGACCGGTTCCCGGCACCCTGGGCGGACTGCTCGAAGCTCGGGTGGATGCCCTGGAGCCCGCACTCCGCTCCCTCGTCCAGCTCGCGGCGGTGGCCGGCATGCGCGTTCCCGTGCCGCTCCTGTCGGAAGCGGCCGGTCTCGCGGACCTCTCCTCGGCGCTCGACGCGCTCCTCGAGCGGGGGTTGTGGGTGCCCGTGGACGATCCATCGGGCAAAGCCGTCGCGTTCGCGAGCCGGGCGCTCTGGGAGGCGGTGGACCGCCACGTGATCGGCGCTCCCCGCAGGGAGGCCCACCGGAGGATCGCCGCGGCCCTGGCTCGCCTCGACGCGACCGCTCAACCCGCCGGGCTGGAATCGCTGGCCCATCACCTCGCGGCCTCGGGCCAACGCGAGGAGGCCGTAGCGCACCTGGCCGCAGCCAGCGACGCACTGGCCGCCCGGGGGTTTCTCGAGCGCGCGCTGGCCGGGTTCGACCAGGCGCTCGTCTGGCAGCGCGAAGCCGACGCCGGCCGGGAGGTCGGGGCCGGGGTCTCGCCGGGCGAGGTGGCCCTCCACCGACGGGCTGGCGAGGTGTGCCTCCTGCTCGGCCGTACCCGGCCGGCGGAGCGCCACCTGCAGGTGGCCCTCGACGAAGCCGCCGACCAGGGTCCGATCGAGGAGGAGGCCCGGGCCTCGGCCGGGCTGGGGCGGTTGTACCTGGCCATCTCCCGCTCCGTGGAGGCCCGTGCGTGCCTCGAACAGGCCGAGGAACTGGCCCGAGCGATCGGGGACCGAGACCTTGCTCTCGAGGTGGCCGAGGCCCTGGGCACGCTCGAGGTCGGCGAGCGTCGGGACGCGGAGGCCGAGCGGTTGTTCGAACGGGTCCTGGCCCAGGCCCCCTCGGGCTCCCCCCTGGCCACCCGGGCTCATCTCGGGCTCGCGAGGCTGGCCCTCCGGCGGGACGATGCCACGGCGGCGGCGTCTCACCTCGCAGCGGCCCGGTCCGCGGCACGCCGGGCGGGAGACCGGATCGCGGAGGGTCTCGTCCTGGACGGTCTCGGCCTCGTCGAAAAGGCAGGCGGATCGTTCGGCGATGCGGCCGCTCTCCACCGAAACGCCCTCACGTTGCTCAAGGACGTCGGGTTCCGCCACGGGGTGCTGGAGGGCCTGCTCCACCTCGGAGAGGCGCTCCTCGGGCTCGGAGAGGCCGACCGGGCGCGAGAAGCCTTCGAACAGGCGACCGAGGTGGCTCGCGAGACGGGCAGCCCCGAAGCCCTCCTCCGCAGCGACGTGCACCTCGGGTACCTGGACGCTGTGGCTGGGATCGGACCGGATCGGCTCGATCGAGCGATCGCTTCCGCCCGGGAAAGGCGGGACGACGACACCCGGGCCACCGGCCTGGGCCTTCTCGGCCGATGGCACGCGTCTCGCGGCGATGGGTCCCTCGCCTCGGACCTCTTCGCCCAGGCCGTCGAGACTGCCCGTGCCTGCGGGGCCATCGGGCTCGCACGCATCCTGCAAGTCGAGCGGGACACACTCTCGAGCGATTGACCGTTCGGCGAAGTCCGAGGGCGCGGAAGATTCCACTTGTGGCCTGCCCGGGCCCACCCTACCCTGTAGGCGCACGGATGGAGGGTCCACGATGGACATCGTACGCCTCGTCTTCCTGACCCTGCTCCTGGCGTGTTCTGGGTGCACGCAGCACGGCGAGGACACCTCCCCCGGTGACACCGATGCCGACACCGATGCCGACACCGACGCCGACACCGACGCCGACACCGA
>JAFGLY010000022.1 GCA_016927815.1 Deltaproteobacteria bacterium
GGTTCCGGTGGATGCCCGACGGGCGCGGCGGCTACGGTCGCGTCTCGGTCGAGGAGGGTCCGGTGTCCGAGACCAGCGGCGGGCCCTGAGCGACCGGTTTCAGTGGGGACGGTTGTGGGGCAGGCGCCAGGCCACGAGGCCCGGCAGCCAGCGCCGCAAGGGAATGGCCGCGACCTCCCAGCCGCCGATCCAGGCCTCCCGTCGGCCCCGGGCGATGGCGGGCAGGGCCCGTCGGGCCAGATCCTCGGGCTCCATCCCCCTGGCGATCTGGCGGTCGAGCACCCCCTGGGGGGATCCGTCGGCTCGGAGGGCATGGTGGCTGATCTGCGTGCGGACGTACCCCGGGCAGAGGAGGGTGACCCGGACGCCGGTTCCGTGGATCTCTGCGCGCAACGCGTCGAACCAGCCGTGCAGGGCATGCTTGGCCGCCGCATAGGCCGATCGGCCGGGGGTAGGCACGTGGCCCACGACCGAGGACACGACCACGACCCGACCGTACCCGCGGGCGACCATGCCCGGGACCACGAGACGGGCGAGGTCGATGGCCGCGAAGAAGTCGAGCTCGAAGAGGCGCCGGACGGACGCCAGCTCGGCCTCCAGGGCGAGCGCGCGCTGGCTCACACCCGCGGCGAGTACGAGGACGTCGATCCGTCCGAACGCTGCCTGGGCGGCCGTGGCCGCCGCCAGGCGAGCCTCGCCGTCGAGGAGATCCACGGGGAGCAGCCGGACGCGATCGGGCTCGGGGCAGGTGGCGCGGACGCGCTCGAGTTCGACCTGCCTGCGAGCCGAGAGCACCACGGTGGCTCCCTCCCCTGCGAGGCCCCGGGCGAGCGCTTCCCCGATGCCCGACGAAGCGCCGGTCACCCAGGCCACCCGGTCCGTGAATCGTCGTTGCATGGTGCCTCCAGGAAACGCCGCTCTACCTCGTCCCGACCGGATCGCCGACCTCTGGTACACGCTCAGGAAAGGACCTGCCGCAGCGAGAATGCGACAGTCGCCTCGGGGCAGGGGCTCCAGCTGGGCCGGTCTTCGGGGCAGGAGGCGCACGAGGCCACCTCGCGCGGCAGGGCAGGCACTTCCCCGGCAGGGCATCGGCCGGAGGAGCGCTCGAGCACACAGAGCCACAGGACATCGCCCTGTGGCTCCGGCAGCTCTTGGGAGCGCGAGACACGCATGGAGTTGTCGTGGGACAACGCCACGCCGATCTTCCGGGAATAGATCGCCGGGGTGATGGATGGGTTGTTCCCACTGGACCCGGAGACCCCAGCATGATCGACCCCAAGGACTACTTCGACGCAGCCCTCCTGCTCCACGGGCACAGGTGCCCGGCCATGCCCCTCGGCCTGCGCGCGGGAGCGGCAGCCATGAATGCGCTCGGTGTCGAGCGATCCGGTGCCGGAACCCTGGAGGCCATCCTCGAGCTGGGTGATGGACACTTCGCCCACTGCTACGCCGACGGCGTGCAGATGGTGACCGGCTGCACCTTCGGCAAGGGCAACATCCGCAAGCTCGGGTACGGCAAGTTTGGCCTGACCCTCGTGGATCGATCCACAGGTCGGGCCGTGCGGGTCGTTCCGCGGACCGAAAAGCAGCTTGCCAGCAAGCAGACAGTGTTTTTTACCGAGTACCGGACCAAGGGCATCCCGCCGACCGATGTGCCGGCCGAGGTGGTGCAACCGCTCATCGACCAGGTCATGCGAGCCCCCGACGAGGCCCTCCTGAGGGTCGGGCCGGTCATCGAGCACAGCGTCCACACCAAAGCCGAGGACTTCGACAGCTTCGTCTGCGACCGCTGCGGCGAGATGGTGGTGGCGCGGTACGGACGGCAGGTCGGCGACCAGCGCGTCTGCATCCCCTGCCAGGAAGCCATTGACGCCGCCAGGTAGCGCCCCGGGTGCGGCAATGCTGCGAGTCGTCGCATGACGCTCCTGATCGCCGGCCTCGTGACCTTCCTCTTCACCACGCTGCTGACCATCGCCGGCGTCGGCGCCGCCTTCATCCTCGTGCCCGTCTTCGTGGCCTTGGGCGTCGAGGTCCACACCGCCATGGCCACGGCCCTCCTGCTCAACGCCATCTCCATGGCCACCGCCTCGGTGCGTTTCGTTCGGCGTGGGCTGGTGGACTGGTCGCTGGCCATCCCCCTGCTCCTGGTGGCCAGCGCCATGGCGCCGCTGGGCGCCTGGGTCAGCCAGGGGCTTGCCCGGGAGCGACTGCTGTGGATGTTCGTGGCCTTCCTCCTCTTCGCGGCGGTCATGATGCTCTGGTACGAGCCCCGCCCTCGCACGGCGAAGGTCGGCGCTTGGGGACGGCTCACACTCGGAAGCGGCGTGGGCGGCGTGGGTGGCTTCCTCGGGGGCCTTCTCGGCGTGGGCGGCGGCGGCGTCATCGTGCCAGCGCTCGTGGCCCTGGGCGTCGCTCCCAAGCGTGCCTCGGCGACGACCTCCCTCGTGGTCATCTTCTCCTCCCTGGCGGGGTTTGTGGGCCACGCCTCCCTGAATGGCCTGGACACCCCCCTGCTCGGGGTCACCGTGCTCGGCTCGCTGGGCGGCGCCCTGGTCGGCTCCTGGCTGATGACCGAGCGACTCCAGGGGCGCCAGGTCAAGCTCGTCATCGGCGTCGTGCTGCTCGCCGTGGCGGTGAAGATGGCCTGGAGCCTCGCCACGGGCGCGACATAGAGGATCTCGGTCTGCTGGTCGGCACGCTGGCTCCGTGGCTCGACACCCGCGTGCGTGGATCGGGAGATGGATCGACGCGGGGCTGACGTGTGGTCGAGCATCCCGGCTCCCGGCTTCGTGCTCGCGAGCGCTAGGGAGAGCCTGATGGCCAGGGGGTGCGGTGACCGGGCGATCTCGAACACTCCAAGCTGTCCTGCTTGCGCCTTTGGCGAAACAGATTACACGAGCGCCATGCCCATCGACCCTCCCCCCTCATCCGGCGCGCTCAACCCCGATCCGTGCTTCAAGAAGCAGGCACGGGTGCTGAAAGCCCTGGCCCACCCCTCGAGGCTGGCCGTCGTGGACCGGCTGGCCCGTGGCGAGTCGAGCGCGGGCGAGCTGGCCGAGGTGGCGGGCTGCAAGCCCTCCACGATGTCCAAGCATCTCGCCATCCTCAAGGCCCACGGCATCGTGGACGACCGGCGCGAGGGCACGGTGGTCTGGTACAGACTGCTCACCCCCTGCGTGACGAGCTTCTTCTCCTGCACGCTGGCTGTCATCCGAGAACGGCGATGAGTTTTCTTAGTACCTTGATATTTCCAGATGGCGCAATAAGGAAACCATGAAACACCGTACCCAGCTGGCGCTCATCGTCGTGGTGTTCCTGGCCGCGTACGTCTTCCCGATGGGTCTCCTCCCCGAGGGCGGCCCACGGGTGCAGGGGGCTGGGGTCGAGGCGCTGGCCATGCTCCACGAGTATGCCCGCGAGCACGTGCTCCTATGCCTCGTGCCGGCCTTCTTCATCGCCGGGGCGATCTCGGTCTTCGTCAGTCAGGCCTCGGTGACGAAGTACCTGGGCGCCGGCGCCTCCAAGTGGGTCGCGTACCCGGTGGCCGCGGTCTCGGGCACCATCCTGGCGGTGTGCTCCTGCACGGTGCTCCCCCTGTTCACCGGCATCCACCGCCGGGGGGCCGGGCTGGGACCGGCCACGGCCTTCCTCTACTCGGGACCGGCCATCAACGTGCTCGCCATCATCCTCACGGCGCGGGTGCTGGGCTTCGAGATCGGCGTGGCCCGGGCGGTGGGGGCCGTCGCCTTCTCGGTGCTGGTGGGTCTCTCCATGCACGTCCTGTAC
>JAFGLY010000130.1 GCA_016927815.1 Deltaproteobacteria bacterium
CGTTGTCGGGCTCGCTTGCGAGCAGCGCAGCCCAGCGGCACCTCGTCAGCCTCGCGACGGGGTCCTGGTGAGAAATGCAGGCTAGGCCTCCCCCATGCCGCAGCACTTCTTGTATTTCTTGCCGGAGCCGCAGGGACACGGGTCGTTGCGCCGGACGTCGTGCGCCTTGGCGAACGCCCGGGCCTCCAGCCCGGGCGCCGGGCGCTCGGGCACGGGAGAGGCGTCGTCGTTGTCCGCTATCGGTGCATGCCTGAGGGCGGAGATCTGGCGAGCCAGATCCGCCGCGTCCACGACCGGCGCATCGAGCAGACCCCCGACCGGAACGGCGGCGCCACGCGCCTGGGGAAGCGCCTGCCGGGCGGCGCGGCGGACCTGGCTACGCGAGGACATCTCGAAGGCCGCGTCCAGCTCCGGGCTCGGCTGGAACTGCAGGAGCGAGCGGACGACGGCCTCGTCGCGCAGCGCAGCCATGGTGTGGAACATGTTGAACCCCTCCTTCTTGTACTCGAGGAGGGGGTTGCGCTGCCCGTACCCCCGGAGCCCGATGCCGTCGCGGAGGCGGTCCATGGCGAGGAGGTGGTCCTTCCAGAGCTGGTCGGTGTGCTGGGAGAGGAAGAAGCGCTCGGCGCGCCGCATGCGTTCCTCGCCCACCTCGGCCTCGCGCGCCTCGTACGTGGAGCGGGCCACCTCGTTCAAGTGGTTCCGGATGTCCGCCACGGCCATGTCTCGGATCGCGTCGTCGGACGCCTCCCACTGGTAGCCCAGGTTCTGGGCCAGGCGCTCCTTCATGCCCACCACGTTCCAGTCCTCCGGGTGGACGCCCTCGGCCATGCTCTCGTCCATGACGTCGTCCACGAGGTTCGTGAGCGAGTCCTGGATCATCTCCCGCACGTTCTCGCCCACCAGGGCCTTGCGCCGGAGTTCGTAGACGGCCTTGCGCTGGGCGTTGAGCACGTCGTCGTACTCGAGCAGGTTCTTGCGGACGTTGAAGTGGTAGCCCTCCACCTTCTTCTGGGCGTTCTCGATGGATTTCGTGATCCAGCGGTGCTCGATGGGCTCGTCGTCCTTGAGGCCCATCCGCTCCATCCAGACGACGATCTTGTCGCTGCCGAAGATCCGCAACAGGTCGTCCTCCAGGGAGAGATAGAACCGGCTGGAGCCCGGGTCGCCCTGGCGGCCGGAACGGCCGCGGAGCTGGTTGTCGATGCGCCGAGATTCGTGACGTTCTGTGCCGATGATGTGCAGTCCGCCCGCCGCGATCACCTCCTCGCGTTCCTTCTTGCAGGTCTCGCGGAACCGCGCAAGCGCAGCGGCGTAGCCCTCGGGATCCTGGACGGGGTCCACCTCGTCCTTGGCGAGGCCCGTCGGGTCGCCGCCCAGCTTGATGTCGGTCCCGCGTCCGGCCATGTTCGTCGAGATCGTTACCGCGGACTTTCGCCCGGCCTGGGCGATGATCATGGCCTCGCGGGCGTGGTTCTTGGCGTTGAGGACCTCGTGCCGGATGCCCCGCTTCTCGAGCATCTGGGCGACGATCTCGGACTTCTCGACCGACACCGTGCCCACGAGGACGGGCTGGCCCCTCGTGCGACAGTCCTCGATGTCCTCGATGACCCGGCGGAACTTCTCCATCTGTGTCTTGTAGACGACGTCGTCGTTGTCGGTGCGGTTGACTCTCACGTTGGTGGGGATGACGGACACCTCCAGCTTGTAGATCTTGTAGAACTCCTCCGCCTCGGTCTCGGCGGTGCCGGTCATCCCGGCGAGCTTCTCGTACATGCGGAAGAAGTTCTGGAAGGTGATCGTCGCGTAGGTCTGGCTCTCGGCCTCGATCTGGACGCGCTCCTTGGCCTCGATGGCCTGGTGCAGCCCGTCGGACCAGCGCCGGCCCACCATGAGGCGGCCCGTGTGCTCGTCCACGATCACCACCTGGCCTTCGCGCACGACGTAGTCCCGATCCCGCTTGAAGAGCATGTGGGCCTTGAGCGCCTGGTCCACCTTGTGGAGCACCTCCATGTTGTGGGGGTCGTAGAGGTTGTCGATCCCCAGGCGACGCTCGATCTTGTCCACGCCCTGGTCGGTGAGCGTGACGTTCTTGTGCTTCTCGTCCACGGTGTAGTCGAGCTCGTTCTGGAGCAGGGGGACCACGCCGTCGATGAGCAGGTACAGATCCACCGGGTCCCGCGTGGGTCCCGAGATGATGAGGGGGGTACGCGCCTCGTCGATGAGGATCGAGTCCACCTCGTCCACGATGCCGAAGTGGAATCCCCGCTGGACCATGTCCTCCACGCGGTACTTCATGTTGTCGCGCAGGTAGTCGAATCCGAACTCGTTGTTGGTGCCGTAGGTGACGTCGCAGGCATAGGCGGCACGCTTGACCTCGTCGTCGCGCTCGGAGGAGAGGATCCGCCCCACGGAGAGGCCGAGGAGGTTGTAGATGCGGCCCATCCACTCGGCATCGCGGGAGGCGAGGTAGTCGTTCACGGTGACGATGTGGACGCCGCGGCCCGTGAGGGCGTTGAGCGTGACCGGCATGGTGGCGACCAGCGTCTTGCCCTCCCCGGTCTTCATCTCGGCGATGCGCCCCCGATGGAGGACGATGCCACCGAGAAGCTGGACGTCGAACGGACGCTCGCCCAGCGCCCGCACGGCGGCCTCCCTCACGATGGCGAAGGTGTCCGGCAGGAGATCGTCGAGGGCGGCGCCGTTGGCCACCCGCTCGCGCATCTCGACGACGCGCGCCCGGAGCTCCTCGTCCTTCATGGGCTTGTACGTGCTCTCGAGCTCGTTGATGCGGTGGACGATCGGCTGCATCCGCTTGAGCTCGCGGTCGTTGCGGGTGCCGATGACGCGACGCGCGATACCGGTGACGCGTTCCAGCATGAAGGGCCTCCGGGGCGACGGGGGAGGTGGCCCGCCAAGTAAGGCGTAGGCCGAACCCGGGCCAACTAAGGCAGCGCGGTGTGGGAATCGGGACTGGAGGGCCGGAGGAAGGTGCACACCGGGCCAGACCCGGTCAAGGCGTCGCGGGGGTGGGCGCCCCTTCCTCCAGCACCTGGCGGTAGGACCGGATGAGCGTGTTCCGTTCGGGCTCCGCGTGGAGCTGCCGCCACCGGGACGCACGGGCGCGCCACTCGTCGCCGTCGAACACCGTGGGCGGAGCCCCCCCCCGAGCGGGCCGGGTCCACCACACGATGACGGCTCCGTAGTCGTCGGGAGGACCCAGGATGCGCACGAGCCGCCTCCGGTAGGACCGGACCCGCCCCTCGGTGAGGACGCCCTGCGGCTCGGCGTCCAGGGCCACGGCCCCGATCCCGGACGAGGCCAGCGAGGCCGCGAGATCCTCCTGGGGGTCCTCGACGAGCTGCCGGTCCTCGTACCGCTGGAGCCACTGGACGAACGGCTGGCGGGCCGTCCACTCCCTCCAGGCGAGGGGTGCCGTGGTGCCCGGGGGCAGGAGCATCGGGTTGGCGCTCGGCCGTCCGTGGTACCGTCCGTGAAGACCCACGATCGAGGCGTCCAGGCCCCACCGGGAGAGGGGGAGTTCGAGCACCGCGCCGTCCGCGCGTTCGAGTGCCCGCCATCCCTCCAGGAGGTGGAGGTCCTGCCGGGCGAGCGGCAGGTTGCCGGAGAGGAGGACCGTTTCCAGCAGGAGCAACCCCGCGAGGATCCACGGCCGGGGCGCGCGCGCGGCCAGGGCGGCCGCGCCGAGCGCGACGAGGCACCCCCACCGCTCGGGCCAGTCGAGCCGCGCCATCCAGGGTCCCAGCGCCGAGAGCCAGGCAAAGGGCAACGGGACGGTCCGGCCCGCCACGATCACGGGCGTCTCTCCGAACTTGAGGACCGGACCGAGAACGAACACCGCGCCCGTGGCCGCCAGGACGACCAGTCCCCACCGGGTCCCGCCGGGGAACCGGCGGGCGCCCAGGACAGCAGCCGCGATCAGCACCACCCCCACCCGGTTGGACCGATCGACGGGCGAAGCGCGAAAAGGGAAGAACGGATCCGCGCCGTGGAGCGCGGCCATCCGCCTCTCGGCGGGTACGAGGTCGAGTTCCGGCGCGGTGACGTGCGCCACCGCTCCGGCGGGCCGGGCGGCGATGGGAAGATCCTCCCAGCAGGCGAGCCACGGCACGAGCGCCGGGGCCACGAGGACGGCCGCGAGGAGCGCTCCGGGCACGAGCACGCGGATCCGGGATCTGCGGAGCACCAGGATTCCCAACGAGCCTGCCGCCAGGAAGAGCCCCATGTACCAGTAGCCGAGGCTGGCCAGGGCGAACCACAGGCCGGCCCGGCAGCCGGCCTTCCGGCCGCCCTTGTCGAGCGCGTCGAGCAGAGCGGCGAGGTAGAGCGGTGCGAACGGCGCCAGGGCCTGGGGGGCATGGTGGAGGTTGGCCTCCCGGAGCACGCACTCGGCCGTGGCCCAGGCCACGCCCACCAGCGCACCGGATCCGTGGCCCCCCCCCAGCCGCCGTCCGAGGTGGTGCCCTGCCAGCCCGTTCGCCGCGAGTACGAGGATCCACCAGAGGTTGTCGGCCAGCGGGAACGGAAGGAGCAGGACCAGGGGTGCGGCGAGGAGGTGGTCGAGGAGGTTCGGCGCGAGCGAAAGGGGCTCGAACCCGGCCGGCCAGTAGGCGGCCATGGAGGTGAAACCGGCTGGATGGCGGAACAGGCCGGCCAGCGAACCGCGCAGGTGAACCGTGTCGAGGCCGTCCACACTCGGGTAGCCCAGGAGGCTCGTGGTGGGGTGCAGCGCGAGCGGCCAGGTGATCCCCACGGCCAGAACGAGGTACCCTGCAACCAGAAGACCCCTTTCAAGCCATTTCTTCCACACTCCGACTCCTGCTGGCGGAAGACCGGTTAATCCGGCGTGTTCCAGGTAGCCCGGCACGTGGTCCTCCACCCGCGCGACCCGTTCCCCGAGTTCCAGCGAGACCGACGATGCGCATCACGTCCTGCGGCATCACCGATGTCGGCATCAAGCGCACCAACAACGAGGACGCGTTCCTCATCAACGACGATCTCAACCTGTTCGTGGTCTGCGACGGCATGGGGGGTCACGTCGGCGGCGAGATGGCCAGTTGCATCGCCGTCAACACGGTGGAGGAGGTCCTGGCGAGCATGGAGGCCCTCCCCTTGGGGTCCAACGCGGAGGACACGGCGGAGGCGACCCGAGAGAAGCTCCGCTACGCGATTCGCCTCGCGGGCAAGCGCATCTACGACAAGGCCAACGTCGAGCCCGAGTTCAAGGGCATGGGCACCACGGTCCTGGTGCTGCTGGTGCAGGGCAGCCAGGCCTACGTGGGCCACGTGGGCGACTCGCGCGCCTACCTCATCCGGTCCGACACCATCGAGCAGTTGACCGAGGACCACTCGCTCGTCAACGAAAAGGTCCGAGCGGGCCTGCTCACCACCGAGGAGGCGCGGCGTCACAAGCTCCGCAACATCATCACGCGCTCCCTCGGGTACCAGGAGGAGGTGGACGTGGACATCCAGGTCCGCCCCGTCCGGCAGGACGATCTCTTCCTCCTCTGCACCGACGGACTGTCCAACCTGGTGGATCCCGCCGAGATGGGCGAAACCCTCAGGACGCTCGCGCTCCAGCCCGCGCTCAAGCGGCTCGTGGATCTCGCCTGCACGCGGGGGGGAGAAGACAACATCACCACCCTCGTGACCCGCATCGAGGAGGTCTCTTGAGCCGCACCCCGGATCGGGAAACGGGACCGCAGGGAGGGTGGACGGTCCTCCTGGTGCCGGATCGGGGACGGCACCGCGTCCGGGAGTTCACCATCTCGCTCCGCCACGTCGCCCGGGCCCGCGTATTGCTCGCGGCTCTGGCCGTGGCCTTCGTGCTCGGGATGGGCACACTCGGCATGCTCTGGGCCCGCATCTCGGGCTACGGCAGGCTGGCGGACGAAAACATCGCGTTGAGGAGCCACCTGGCGTCCATCGAGCACGACGTGGAGGACCTCCAGGACGCCATTCGCCGCATGCGGCTGTACGACACGCAGATCCGCCATCTCGCCGCCGGATCCGACCTGCCGGGGACCGGCGCCCTCGACGAGGACGAGGCCCGGGAGTGGCAGGAGCTCTGGGGCGACGACCTGCCCACCCGGCCTTCTGCGGACGAGCGCCCGAACCTGCCGGGCGAGGACGGCGACCCCATGGAGGAGATCCTGACCGAGCAGGACGGCGACTACGACGTCTTTCCAGGGGACATCCGACCGGCCGAGCTGTGGGCCGTGGCCGTCGAGGCGCGTGCACGGCAACTGGTCCGCCTGGTTCACCGCATGGAACCTCGTATGAGCGCCATGGTGCAGGATCTGGAGGACTGGCGGTCCTACCGGTCGGCCTTCCCCCGCATCTGGCCGGTCCAGGGGGTCCTCTCCTCCGGGTTCGGCTACCGTCGCTCGCCTTTCAGTCGGCGCTGGAAGTTCCACACCGGCATCGACCTCGCCGGCGACCGGGGCACCCCCATCTACGCGGTGGCTCCGGGCGTCGTGACCTTCGCGGGGTACCACTACGGCTACGGGCGCATGGTGGAGATCGACCACGGGCACGGCATCCACACGCGATACGCCCACAACACGGCCCACTACGTCATGGAAGGCCAGACCGTGGAGACCGGGCAGCTCGTCGCGGCCCTCGGATCCAGCGGCCGCACGACCGGGCCTCACCTGCACTTCGAGGTGCTGGTGGACGGGCAGCAGGTGGATCCCCTGGAGTACCTTCCCTGATAGGCTGTAGGCTGTAGGGGACCGGGGCAGCGAGGCGCCGGTACGCCAGACCGCGTCACGGATCCGTGGACGCGGCCGGGCGCCCCAGTCTCAGGAGGGTCTCGACGAGGTCCTCGAGGCGGAACGGCTTCTGGAGAAGCGCATCGAAGGTTGCAGACCGGATCCGCCTCAGGGTGTCGGGATCGTGCCAGGCCGTGCAGGCGATGACCGGGATGTGGCGGGTCTCCGCGGACCCGCGCAGCCGGCGGAGGACATCGAAGCCGTCCACGTCCGGCATCCGGATGTCCATCAGGATCACGTCCGGTCCAAACCGGGCCACCGTGAGGCCCGCCGCGAAGCCGCTGGTGGCGACCTCCACCTGGAAGCCGCCCTTCTGGAGGAGGTACTCCCGGACCATGTCGCAGAAGTCGACCTCGTCGTCCACCACGAGTACGCGCAGACCGCCCCCGGGATGCACCCCGGGATGCACCCCAAGATGGGAGGAAAGCGGAAGGCCACGCTCGCGCGCGAAGACCGCCAGGTCGTCCCGGGTGATCCGGCGGTGTCCGCCGGGCGTGCGGTGCGCGGGCAGGAGGCCCTGGTCGACCCAGTTGACGACCGCGGGGGCACTCACCCCCAGGAGCTTGGCCACCTGGAAGGTCGTCAGGTACCTGGGTCCGGGGTGAGGCGAGTTCCTGCGGGCCATCCAGGGATTCCTGCTCCTCGGCCGGCCGAATCGACCGCGGGGACCATCCTCTCCTTACGTGAGGACGACAGGTCCTTCTACCCGGCGTAGCCGCTCTAGTCCATGATCCGGAAGCGGAAGAACGTCTCCCCGATGAGGATCTGCTCGCCCCCCAGCAGGCGCCGCTCGCTGACCAGGTCGCCCCCGACCATGGTGCCGTTGGAGGACTTGTTGTCCTCGATGTAGAAGTTGGCGCCCCGCCGGAAGAGCTTGCAGTGGTAGCGGGACACCTTGCTGTCGTTCTTGATCTGGATGTCGTTGTCGCGGCCTCGACCGATCGTGAGGACATCGCCCGTGAACGGGTAGATCTGCTCCTCCGGCGTGCCCTCCTGGTAGAGGAGCAGCGCCTGCCGGTGGTCCGTGGCCGCCTCGGCCGGCGCGTCGGGGGAGATCTCGATGGCCTCGGCCACGTCCACGGCTTCCCCTCCCTCTCCCAGGATGGCCAGGTCCCCGTCCTCGTCGTCCTCGGTGCCCACGTCCACCTCGTCGAACTCGACGACGTCGGCTTCCTCGCGAGGGGGAAGGGGCTCCGCGAACACCGGAGAGACGTCCTCGACGAACCCGCCGCGCACCACGTGCTGGCCATCGTCCTGGTCCTCGACCACCTCGACCTGGGATCCGTCGTCGTCCAGGGATGCGGCCAGCCCCTCCTCCAGGCCCGTGGGCTGGGCGGCGTCCGAGGCGAGCTGGACCCAGCGCTCGAGAGAGCGCGTGAGGGCATCCCGATCGCCGCGCAAGGCGTCGAGGGATCCTCCAGCCTGTTCGATCTCGCCCTTCAGATCCTTCGATGCCTTCTCGAAGGCGCGATCGTCCATCTCTCCGATGACCTGGCGCAGTTGCAGCTCCTGCATCCGCTCGTCCACCTCGGAGCGAGCCTTCTCCAGCTCCCGGGTGCGAGCCTCGAGACCGGCGAGGGCCTCCTGGATCCCGGGGATCAGCGGCAGGATCCGGTCCGCGATCGCGGAGGCCTGGACCTCGTGGTCGTAGATGACCTTCTCCACCACCGCCGGGGTGAACCCCTTGGAGTGGGCGCGGGCCTTCTCGATGAAATGCCTGTGCTGGGCGTACTGCTCGACGTGCTCGTCGAACTCCTTGAGGACGGCTTCGGTCTCCATGGCGCGCGCTGGTCTCCTGGAAAGTGGAAACGGCCCCTTCGGCCGATGGATCGGTACAGGGGAACGGTCGCGGATAGATAAGGGAATCCGGGTCTACCTGTCAAGGCGAAGCGAGTCCTCCGGCGGATCCTGAAGGGCTCCGGGAGCCACCGCATCCTCCAGGCTGCCAGTCGGGACGGGCGGCGTCTCGGCCGGCGGAGCGTTTGGAGGGACGGCGGGCAGGGTCGTGTAGACGCGACGCAGTGCACGCCGACGCGCGGCTTCCCGCGCACTCTCCTGGCCCGCCCAGCTCCTGAGGACCAGGTCTACGGCCACGACGGGGGCCAACGCGCCCCAGTGGCGCTCCAGGACGAACACCAGTCCCGCGCCGACCAGGATGGCGTCGAGGGCTGCGTAGCCGAGGAACGAGCGGGTGTCGTGGAGCACCAGGTGGCCGGTGCCTGCCCAGGCGAACGAGGCCACCAGTGGGACCACGGGGTGAGGCACGCCGAGGGGGGGCAGGGCGTCGGCCGCGCGACGGGCTCCTTCCAGGAAGGCCGCGGGGGTCCAGGCGTGGCCCGACACCTCGACCGCACCCACGAGCACGAGCGGGATCGGCTCGACGCCCCTGGGTCCCGTGAGACGGACGGCCTGGGCCTCGAAGCCCGCGAACGTGCCCTCCAACCGGTGACCGTCGAGCAGGACGACCACCACGGGCGTCCCGATCTTGAGCGCCGGGACCTCGGCCGCTACCGCGGTCTCTGGGGGCACCGCGCCGTCCGAGCTCGCCACCGGGCGGATCAGCGCCCCGACCAGCAGCAGGGCACCGGGGATCACCGGTAGTCACCCTGGTCGTGGTGGGGATCGAGGTTGTCGAAGCGGAAGAACTCACCCTGGAACAGGAGCCTCGTGGTGTCCGTGGGGCCATTGCGGTGCTTGGCCACGATCACCTCCGCAATCCCCTTCAGGCGGCTGTCCGGGTGGTAGTACTCGTCCCGGTAGATGAACAGGATCACGTCCGCATCCTGCTCGATGGCGCCGGACTCCCTCAGGTCGGAGAGGTTCGGGTGCTTGTCCTCTCGGGACTCCACCCCCCGGTTGAGCTGGGAGATGGCCACGATCGGGGCCTCGATCTCCTTTGCGAGCGCCTTCAACCCCCGGCTGATGCCCGAAATGGCCTGCTCCCGGCTCTCCCGGTAGCCGCCTGCCCCCTGCATGAGCTGGAGGTAGTCCACGACGAGCAGGCCGAGGTCCGCCCGTTCGGCGCGCAGCCGGCGGGCGCGGGACCGAAGCTGCATCACCGTGAGGGCGGGCGTGTCGTCGATGAAGACCGGCACCTGGTGCAGCCGCTCGCTCGCGTCCGAGAGGCGAGGCCACTCCTCGTTCCGGTTCAGGCGTCCGGAACGCATCTTCTTGCCCTCCACCCGGGCCTCGGCACACAGCATGCGGCTGGCAAGCTGGCCGGCGGGCATCTCGAGCGAGAACACGGCTGCGGCGACGCCACCCTCGACCGCTGCGTGTCGCACGAAGTTGAGGGCGAGTGCGGTCTTTCCCATGCCCGGGCGGGCGGCCAGCACCACGAGGTCACCCTTGTGGAATCCCTGGAGGATGCGGTTGAGGTCCACGAACCCCGTCGTGAGGCCCACCACGTCGCCCCCGCGTTCCAGGACGCTGTTGATCCGCTGGTACTCGGCGTCGATGAGCACCGACAGGGGCGCCCACTCCCGCTGCCTGCGATCCTGGGACACCGAGAAGACTGCCTGCTCGGCCTCGTCGAGGAGTTCGACGAGTTCGGGCGCCTCGCCCACCCGCTCGGCGATCCGACGCGCAGCCTCCAACAGCCGCCTTCGGGTGGCCTTCTCGTGGACGATGCGGGCGTAGTGCTCGATGCTCTCGAGCGTGGGGACCTTCTCCGGCAACGAGGACACGTAGGCGACCCCGCCGTAGGCCTCCTCGTCCTCCGTGGAAGAGATGCGCTCGCAGACGACGAGGGCCTCGGGAGGGGTGCCCTTGTCCTGGAGTTCCAGCATCAGCGTGAACAGGCGCTGATGGGACTCGCGGTAGAAGTCGTTCGCCCCGATGATCTCGCAAATGGCGGGGAGCCGGTCCGGATCGAGCAGCAAGGCACCCAGGACGGCACGCTCGGCGTCCATGGAGTGGGGAAGCGGGTTGGCGTCCATGGCACCTCCTCGGGGCCGGTCCGGTCGGACCGCCGACGGTGGGCGGTCCGGGCCGCTTCCGCCTACTCGCGAATGACGTAGACCTTCAGTCGGGCCTCCACGTCCGTGTGCACGCGCACCGGCACGTTGAAGACGCCGATCGTCTTGATCGGCTCCTCCAGCACGATCGCGTGACGGTCGATCTCGATGCCCTCCTGGGCGAGCGCCTCCACGATGTCGCGATGGGTGACCGATCCGAACAGCCGGTCCTCCTCGCCCGCCTTGCGGCGCAGCGAGATGGCCATCCCGTTGATGCGATCGGCCTGGCTTTCGGCGTCTTTGAGCGCTTGCCGGCGCTTCTGCTCGGCCAACCGCTTGAGGTGGTCCAGGTGCCGGACGTTGCCCTCGTCCGCGAGGACCGCGATACCCCGGGGGATGAGGAAGTTGAACCCGTACCCGTCGGCGACCTTGACCACGTCTCCGATGCGGCCGAGTCCCTCGAAGTCCCTCTGGAGGACGACCTTCATGGGGGCCTCCCTACTCCCCCGCCACGTACGGTAGCAGGGCGATGTGGCGGGCGCGCTTGATGGCTACGGCCATCTCGCGCTGGTGGCGTGCGCAGTTTCCCGAGATCCGGCGAGGAACGATCTTGCCCCGCTCGGTCACGAAGACCTTGAGGAGCCGGGGGTCCTTGTAGTCGATCACCGTGTTCTTGTCCGCGCAGAAGCGGCACACTTTCTTGCGCGAGGGGCGTCGGGTGCGGTTCATGCTAGTCCTCCTCTTCGGGCTCGTCGTCCAGTCCGGCGGCCTGCCCGTGGACCGGGCGGCCTGTGGGTGCGTCGTCCATGTACTCCTCGCGGTCGCCTTCGCGGTCGTCGACGAGGCTGGTCTCGCCCTCGTCGGCCGGCTTCCGGGACCTGTCGCGGCCCGCGAGCTTGATGGCCTCCACGTCCACGTTCTCACCCAGGCGAACGGTCAGGAACCGCAGGACGCCGGACTCGATCCGGAGCACGCGCTCCATCTCCCCGACGCAGTCCGCGGGCGACGCGTAGTCCATGTACAGGTACCGGCCCCGGGGTTGCTTGCGGATGGGGTACGCCAGCTTGCGCAGGCCCCAGTCCTCCTTGAAGAGCATCGTGCCCTGGTAGGTGCCGACGATGCCCAGGAGGCGCTCGCCGAGCCGGTTCATGTCCTCGTCCGTGGTCTCGGGGTGGACGATGACCGTGGTCTCGTACTCATGAAGCATCATGGCTTCCTCCACAAGGTCGGTGGGGAGGCGTCGTCCGGCTCCGCTGCCGGAGGGCTCTCCGCGGAGGACGGGCGAGCAGGCTCGCCTTCGGGTGGATGGGACGACCCGCTGCCCCCAGCGCGTCGGGAGCGGGTGTTGCATCGATTCATGGCCGCTGTGACGCCCTCCTCGAGGACGGTTTCCACCGCGTTGGCGGCCCGGCCCACCACGTCGTCGAGGCGAGCGCGCTCCTCGGTCGTGAAATTCGAGAGGACCCAGTCGGCCGGGTCCCAGCCGGCAGGAGGGCGGGAGATGCCCACCCGCACGCGAGCGAAGGCGGTGCCGAGGTGGGTCTGGATGTCTCGCAGCCCGTTGTGGCCACCGTGTCCCCCGCCGTGTCGGACGCGGACGGTGCCGAAGGCGAGGTCGAGATCGTCGTGGACGATCAGGAGGCGGTCCTCGGCGATCCGGTACCACCCCTTCAACGACGCGACCGGCTGCCCGGAGGCGTTCATGAAGGACTGGGGGAGGGCCAGCACGGCGGGCTGCCCGGCCACGGACCCCTTGCCGGTACGGGCGCCCAGGTGGGGCCGATCGAGGGCCACCCCCCACCGGCGGGCCAGCTCACGGACCACGAGGAACCCGCTGTTGTGCCGGTTGTCCTCATAGGTCCTGCCTGGATTTCCGAGTCCCACGACGAGCCACACCGTTTCAGGTCCTCACGCGCTTCCCGTCCGGGGTCGCCGGGCGGGAGGTCTACCGGTTGTCGGAGGCCGGGGCAGCGGGCGTCTCGGCGGATGCGGGTGCACCGCCCGCCGTCTCCTCGTCCGCTCCGCGTCCGCTGACCCCCACGACGTGGAAGTTGGTGTCGTACAGGAGGGTCGTGCCGTCCGGAGGCTCGAGGGAGCCGATCCGGACGAACTGTCCCACCTCGAGTTCGTTGACGTCCACCGGGATGGTCGTGGGGATGTCGCCGGGCAGGCACCGGACGTCGAGCCAGGGGCGCACGATCTTGAGGACGCCTCCCTTCCGGGTCCCGGCCGCTCGGCCGACGGGGTCGAGCCGTACCTTCACGACGACGGGCTCATCGGCGCGGACCTCGTAGAAGTCCACGTGGAGCAGCCGACGGGACACGGGGTGGCGCTGCACCTCCTTGACGAGGCAGATCCGCTCGGTCGAGGCCAGCACGAACCGGAACAGGGTGTTCCGGTTGGCGGTGCGCCGCATCGCAAGCTCGATCTCGCTCGGTTCCACCGTGAGCTCCAGAGGATCCTGACCCGATCGGTAGACCACGGCCGGGATCCGTCCACCCTTGCGGACCTTGCGTGCGGCCCCCTTGCCCGAGCCGGTACGGGGCTCGACTCCCAGGTTGATGGCCTCCATCCTTCCTCCAGACACGAGAAGAGGGCGCGGCGAGTCCAGGCGGGGCAGCCCCGCGGAGGCAAGCGGTGGCGCACCGCCTCCTCCGGCCGCGTCTCGGACTCGGGGCCCCGGAGGGCCGACGCGGCGAGGGGAACCACCGGGAGCCGCTCGAGGAGCCGGGCGGGGAGGCCGATGGTTCTGCCCAGGGCCCGGGAGCTAACGGGACAGGTCCCCGGATGTCAAGGGCGCTCCCGCCTGGAGGTACCCCGCTCCCGGGCGCCCTGACCCCTCTCCCCCCGGCAGAGGGTGCCGCCGCCAGGCGCCGGGTGAGGGGGACGGCGACCGCCTCAGCGCTTGCCCCCCGAGCCGAAGAGGCGGCTCACCGAGTCCTGGAAGTGGATGGCCTTGATGGCGTCGGCAAAGGTCTCCGCCACGCCGATCACCTCGATCTTGGGGCAGGCCGTGGCCTCCTCCCTCAAGGGGATCGTGTCGGTGACCAGCACCCGCTCGATGGGGCTCTCGGTGAGGTTCGCGATCGCCTTTCCGCTCAGGACCGCGTGGGTGGCCACCGCCAGGATCCGGGCGGCGCCCGCCCGGTGGAGCGCCAGCGCGGCGTTGCGGAGCGTACCGGCGGTGTCGATCATGTCATCCACGATGATGGCCTGCTTCCCGGTCACCTCTCCGACCACGTTCATCACCTCCACCACGTTGGGCGCAGGTCGGCGCTTGTCGATGATGGCGAACTCGGCGTCGAGCACCTTGGCGAAGGACCGGGCCCGCTCGGCGCCGCCCGCGTCGGGCGAGACCAGGACGCTGCTCGGGCCCCCCACGAGATCGTGCTTCAAGCCCTCCACGAGACGGGGCTTGGCGTACAGGTTGTCCACGGGAATGTTGAAGAATCCCTGGATCTGCCCGGCGTGGAGATCCATGGTGAGGACCCGGTGCACCCCGACCGCCGTGAGGAGGTCCGCCACCATCCGGGCGGTGATGGGGGCGCGGGGGGCCACCTTCCGGTCCTGGCGGGCATAGCCGTAGTACGGGATGACCGCGGTGATCCGACCGGCGCTCGCACGCTTGCACGCATCGACCATCACCAGCAGCTCCATGAGGTGGTCGTTCACGGGCATGCTGGTGGACTGGACCAGGAAGACGTCCCTGCCGCGGATGTTCTCATCGATCTCCACGTTGATCTCGCCGTCCGAGAAGCGGCTGATCTTGGCGCGGCCGGGGTCGACGCCGAGGTGATCGCAGAGCCGGACCGCAAAGGCGGGGTTTCCATTTCCGGACAGGATCTTCAGCTCGCCGTACATCTCGGGTCTCCAGGGCTCGTCGTGGCTGGGGCGGCAGGATTCGAACCTGCGATGCCGGTTCCAAAGACCGGTGACTTACCGCTTGTCTACGCCCCAAGGATCACCAGGCGGGCGCCAGTGTAAGGGGGGGCCGGGCGGCGGGCAACGGCCCTCCGGCGTACGGGCACGTGTCGCATCGGACCCGCGCCCGGTATATGACCCATGCCCCCCAGGCGGACCCCGCCCGCCTCCCCTCTCTCCCCAGGAGCCTCCGTGGAGAACAACCTCGCCGTTCTCGTGGACTTCGAGAACATCGCCACCGGTACGGACAAGGAGGGGCTCGGACGCTTCGACATCACGGCGGTCTTCCGCCGCCTCAAGGACAAGGGCCGCATCGTGGTGGCCCGCGCCTACGGGGACTGGGGTCGGTTTTCCCGGTTCAAGAGCACCCTCCTCGAGGAGGGCATCACCATGGTGGAGCTCACGAGCCACGGAATGCAGGACAAGAACCGAGCCGACATCGCCCTCTGCGTGGACGCCATGGAGCTCGCCTTCACCCGCGCGCACGTGGACACCTTCGTGGTGCTCTCGGGCGACAGCGACTTCACACCGCTGATCCTGCGCCTCAAGGAGTTCAACAAGCGGGTCATCGGCGTGGGTACCCGCGGGTCCACGAGCAAGCTCCTCGTGGGCGCGTGCGACGAGTTCATCTACTACAACAGCCTCCTCCTGAAGGCGCCCGCGGCTCGGAAGCCGGCGGGCCAGCCCGCCAAGGAGGGCGAACCGGGCGTGGACCCGGCGCTCACCCGGGACGAGGCGTTCGCGCTGCTGGAGGAGGCGCTCGCCGGACTCCAGCGCGACGATCCCGAACCCGCGCTGGCCTCGGTGGTCAAGGCGGCGATGCACCGAAAAGACCCCTCCTTCAACGAGGGGGAGCTGGGCTTCCGTGGGTTTGGCCGGTTCCTCGAGGCCGCCCATACCGCCGGCGTGGTGGCCATCCGGCGGGACGAGCGCTCCGGAGGCTACCTCGTCGAACCCGCGGGCGAGGGTGGGCGGGCGATGCCCCCCGCGCCCCCTCCCCGTCGTGCGCCCGCGTGGGTGGCCGAGGACAGCCTGTCGCCAGCGGCTCGCGAGCTCGGCACGCTCCTGTCCGGCGAAGGCCTGAACCCTCTCACCCGCGCCGCGAGGCGCGATCTCGTCGAGCAGGTGGTGGAACTCGCAGCGGACCGGAGAGGACGCCGCCGGCGTTTGAACCTCCAGGCGTTGCGATCCGAACTGGTCAAGCGGGCCCGGCAGGATGGCCCGCTCTCCGCTGACGCCATCCGTGCGGGCCTCCGGGCGTTGCGCGAGGCCGGCGTGTTCAAGCACGCCGACGGCAAGCCGATCCGCACCGACACGGCGGCTTTTTCGCTCCAGCCCACCGATCCCGAGGCCCTCCTGGACGTCATGGATCAGGCCTACATCCGTGCGGTCGTCGCCTTGAACCTGGAGCACCTCGACACGACCGCGCTGGCGGAACTCCTCAAGGGCGATCCGGCCCAGCAGCTGGCCGTGGAGGAGACGCTCGCCTGGGTGGCCTTGGAGCACGAGGTTCCCGACGAGCCCGACAACGTGGCTGCCGAGGAGGCCGAGGGCGGCGAGGAGTAGGGTCCGGCGATCTTCAGGATGCCGGCGGCCGAGCGGTGGTGGGCAGCAGGACGTAGCCCTGCTCCAGGTCGCCCAGAAAGGCGCACGTGTCGGGCCCGCGCAGATCGAGGTAGGCCGCGATCCAGGCGCACATGAGGGCCTCGAGCTTCTCCTCCATCTCCCCGAGCCGCGTCCCGGTCATGTTGCCCAGGTCCTTCTCGAAGAGCGCGTGGAGGACCGGGCTGACCTCCAGAGCCGGCGTGGAGCGGGTGAGGTGCAGTTCGATCATCTCCCGGTACCGCTCGACGGCGTCCTTGCGGGCGCCCATCGGACCGTGCTTGACGCGGATGGGCCGATCCTGTTCGAAGAGGAGGATCTGGGCCGGCTGTGTGTAGGTTTCGATGATGCGGTCGCCCTCTGCCTGTGGATCGGGGTCGAACCCCATCCGCATCATGGCACGCCCCATGGTGCGGGGATGGCCCGCGGAGACGATGTTGGCCTGGTAGTCGTCCACCTGGTAGCGGGCGAAGTGGTCGTGCAGCAACCGATCGCAGGGACGCTGGCCGCCGCTGTTCTCCACGATGAGCGGCGCGTTCACGGCGAGAATGGCCTGGCCCTTCCCACGGTTGCGGGCGACCCAGGCCAGGACGTCCTCGTGGGAACGAAGGTGGGTCGTGGAGACGAGCCGGACCGCTCCGGCCTGGGTGGGTTCCAGTACGGCACCGCCCGAGCTGTTGCGCGGAGCCCAGGCGAGATCGAGGCCGAGGTAGCGGATCGTGCGCACGGCAGATCCTCCGGTGCAAGGGCAGCCAGTAACCCGGGCCGGACCGGGTGGCTCCCCGGGATTCGGGTCACTGGGCCGATCAGTCCCCCAAGGCCCAGCGGATCTCGGGCAGGGCCCGGACGTGCCGCGCGAGTACGGGGCCCGCCTGGTCCAGGATGCGTCGGGCCAGGGCGACGGCCTCGATCTGCACGTCCGGGCCGCCGTACCCGTGGAGGATGCGCAAGAGGAGGGGCACGTCCTGTGCGCTGCGCGCCTCGTCCGCGGCCGCCTTGAGCGTGCCGACATCCCCGACCACGTGCGCACCCGCCTGGAGAAGCGCGGCCATCCGGCGCCGGCTGCCCGTACGCTGGAGTACCTCCAGCGACGCCGCCAGGGGATCGGCGGTGGCGGTGAGCACCGCTCCGATCCCGCGACACCATGCGACCACGGCGGCAAACCCCATCTTGCGCGCGATCTCTCCCGCCTCGTCGAACGCGGCGAGAGCGGACTGGAGGTCCTCGGTGGCCATGCGGACCTCGCCGTTGACGAGATGGTAGGCGAGTCGACTGTGCACGTCGCTCCGGGGTTCCCGGGCTGCCCGGTGTCGCCTCAGGAGATGGGCGGCACCCTGGAGGTCCCCGGCCTCGAGGTGGATGGAGGCCCGGATCACCCCCGACCTCGCCTCCAGGTAGGGGCGATCGAGCGGCCCCGCCGCCCGCCACTCCGCCTCGTCGAGCAACGCGAGCCCCTCTCGAAAAGCGCCCTCTCGGCAGCGGATCGCCGCCAGGTCGATCAAGGAGGTGCAGGAGACGGGGTTCGAAGGACGGCCCCGGAAGCACTCCATGGCCTCGAGGCAGCACGCGGCGGCCTGGGCATACCGGCCCCGCTCGGCGTGGCAGGCTGCCTGCGCGGCCCGAGCCAGGGCCATGGCTTCGGCGTCATCGGTGGTGGCGGCCAGCCGCTCGGCCTCCGCGAAGAGGGGCAGCGCGGAGGCCTCGTCGCCGCGCCAATCTGCAGCGCACCCCCGGATCCACGCCACGCGCGCACGGACCCCCCCGTCCTCGGGCCGGGCATGGCTCGCAGCCTCCGTCGCCAGCGCCTCGGCTTCGAACGACGCCCCGCTCTGGAGGTGGGCAGTGGCGATGCCGACGACGGCCTCGGCGAGCACCGAGCGCAGGCTGGCCTCCCGCGTGATGGAGCGAGCGGCGTTGAACGCCGTGCGTGCCTCCTCCCAGCGCCCCAGGGCAAGGTGCCAGCGACCCCTCAGGATGCCCGCCCGGGCGGGGACCGACGGGTCCGAGAAGTTGCTCGCGAGGAGTTTTTCCAGGATCTCCGCCACCCGGTGCATCTCGCCGTCCGCCAGGGCACGGGACCCGAGCTCGAGCAGGGGCTCCGAGACGTCCTCCTCCGGGGAACCCAGGACCCGGTACAGGTGAAGGGCCCGATCCCGCCAGTCCGAGGGGTCCCAGGACTCCAACGCGAGCGCGAGGGCACGGTGCACCCCGCGTCGTCCCGCGGAGCCGATGTCCCTCCTCAGGAGGGCGGCGAGGATGGGCCGGCGCACCTCCACCCACTCCTCCTCGCCCTCACGGGTCAGGGTGACGAGGCCCAAGGCCAGGAGCCGATGGACGTCGATGCCCGACGCGTCCACACCGGCCGCGGCGATGGCGAGGCCGACCGGGATCGCCTCGCCGGCCACCGCGAGGACCTCGAGGATGCGCCGGGCCTCGGCGGGAAGGTTTCCGACCACCCGTTGGATGGCCCCGGACAGCCTCCGGCTCTGCGCCTGTCGGGCCGGCAGGTCGAGGGTCCACCGGGGTTCCCCGTCCTCGTTGAATCCCTCGGTGTGGAGGATCCCCTCGGTGTGCATGTCGCGGATGACCAGCACCACGAGCGCAGGCAACCCCCCGGTCTCGCGCAGCAGGAGGCTGGTGAGTTCGGCCGGAGGCGTGGAGGTTCCGAGCATGCCGGCGGCGAGCGCCGCGATCTCCTCGGGCTGCAGGGTTCGCAGGACCAAGGTGCGGCCTCGGAAGCCCGGCAGGGGACCGAGCGACGTGGTGACGACGCACAGACCCTTCACGGACGTCACGATCCGCGCCACGGCAGCCAGGTCGTCCGGGGCGGCGAGGTTCACGTCCTCGAGGAGGAGGAGGAACGGGCCCTCGGCGACAAGCTGTTCGAACACCTCCACGATCCCGTCTTCGGTCGTTTCCACCTCCTCCGCGAGCAGGAACGCGAGGCCCCGCACGATCTGGGGCACGAGCCGGTTCTGGAGACCCCCCAGGCGACAGCGAACCGCGAGGACCTCCACCCCGCTCTGGTGGGCCAGCTCGAGCGCGAGGCGAGCGATGCGACCGATTCCGTGGCCGGTCTCCCCGACCACGTGGAGGACACCGCCCTGGTCGAGAATGGCCTGAATCGCTCCAGAGGCGCCCGAACGCCCCACGAGCGGGGGGGGCCTCAGTTCGCCCGGCGAGGGCAGGTGACCGGTGAGGAGCGCCAGGGCCACGCCCGCGGAGGGCGGTCGAGCCGAAGGATCCCGCGCCATCAGGCGATAGACGAGGTCGAGCAGGGCGCCCGATGCGTCCTTGACGATCTCGCCCAAGGGCCTGGCCTGGCCACTGCGATGCGCGTGCAGGTACCCGGTCATCCCTCGGGCCTGGAACGGGCGACGCCCGGCCAACGCCTCGTAGAGCGTGATCCCGAGGCTGTAGAGGTCGCTGCGGGCATCCGAGCCCGCGCCCGCGATCTGCTCCGGGGCCATGTAGGCATAGGTGCCCAGCACGTCCCCCAGGGTGGTGGTGAAGGGGTCGTCCGGGTCCACGGCGAGACCCAGGTCGATGAGCAGGGCCCTGCCCTCGTTGCAGAGGAAGATGTTGCTGGCTTTCACGTCCCGGTGGACGACCCCTCGAGCATGCAGGAAGCCCAGGGTCGCCAGCACCTGCCGAGCCACGTCCTCCACGACCTCAGGAGCCAAAGGACCCCCTGCGGCGAGGTGCTCCGCCAGGGTGCGCCCCGGTGTGTACTCGAGGGCCAGGCAGGGGATTGGCTCCTCGATCACCTCGTAGCAATGGGGAAGCCCCAGGACCGCGAACTTCTGGAGGAGGTAGCCCTCCCGCGTGAACCGCCGCCGGTGCGGCTGAGACCGTTTCGACTCGCGGAGGACCTTGAGGGCCACCTCGCGGCCCGTGGGATCGCGGGCATGGTAGACGTCGGCCAGCCCGCCCGAGCCGAGCAGTTCGAGGACGGTGTAGTCGTTGAAGGTCCGCTTCACGTCGGACCCGGCCTATCGCCCGACCTCCCTCGACACCAGCACCGCGCCCCGGAGCCCTCGGTTCACCAGACGCCGAGCGTACCTGGCACCTCCAGGTCGAGGCCTGCCCACCCGGATCCCCCGTCCGGGCGGGGGTCGAGGCTCCAGCGAAACGCCACCCCCGCAACGGCCAGGCGCGCCGAGAGCTGGGGTCGGAGCCGGGCGGGCACGGACGTCAGGTTCCACGCGTCGTCGGCCCAACGACCCACGAGGCCCTGGCCCACGGCCGCTCCACCACCCAGGTCGAGGGTCGTGGAGGCCCGGCCCGTCCCGAGCCGGAGCCGCACGGACAGCGTGCCCTCCAGCGACGTCCAGTCCGCTGCTCCCCAGGTCACGGCGGACCACCGGGCCTCCAGGGGAAGGTGCACCGCGCACGAGGCCACGATCCGGTCCCGCGCGTCCGCTCGGAGCAGGGCCCCGACCGTGGGCACCTCGAAGCTCTCGAGCCCCTGGCGAAGGGCGAGGTCCATCCCCCAGGAGCCTCCGAGGCGACGTCGCCGATCCGGATGGTCCAGGAGCTCGGCCAGCGCGTCGGCACGCGCCGCGAAGCCGAGTCCCTCGGCGTGCAGGCGACGGCTGGTGACGCCGACGACGCGCCCCGAAGCATCCATCACCGGTCCGCCCGAGTTTCCCGGATTCACCGGCGCGTCGAGCTGGATCATCCTCGTCCCGACCGCACCCACCACTCCGCGCGTCACGCTCCAGCCCAGGAGGCCCTGCAGGTACGGGGACCGGTCCGCCGCCAGGGCGAGCGGGTGGCCCAGGGCCCAGACCGGCTCGCCCTGGACGGGAGGACCCGACCGCAGCGGGAGCGGCGGCACCTCCCCGCCCAGGCCCGGGACCTCGACGAGGGCCAGGTCGCGGTCCACGCGCCAGGCCGAGGCGCGGCCCCAACGCTCGGCGCCGCCCCGTGTCCTCACGCGGACTCGCCGGTTCGAGGCCACGCAGTGGTAGGCGGTCGCGACGGTCCCGCGGTCGTCCACCACCACCCCGGCGCACCACGACGAGCCGGTCACGAGCAGCACCACGCTGTCGGACCACCGTGCCACGCTCGCCGGCTCCGGAAGGTCGATCGGCGCCGGATCGGCGACCGCGAGCAGGGTGAGGAGAGTGGGTACGAGGAGGGGCACGAGGACGTTCTATGCCGTGCCGGAGGGCTCGGTCGACGGGTTACACCGTTCCTGTCCCGCTCGCGCACCCATGCCCCTCGCCCTGTCCGCCCTCCTCGTCCTCCTGGCCCTCTGGGGTTGCGGCGACCCGCCTCCCTCGGAACCCGCCGACACGGACACCGAC
>JAFGLY010000131.1 GCA_016927815.1 Deltaproteobacteria bacterium
ACCACGCTCGCCACCCTCCTCGCGACGGGAGCGCTGGCCTTCGGGGTGTACGGGCCCACGGCCGTAGAGGGCCATTCGGCCATCCGGTCCCTGCCTCGTCGTCACCCTAGGGGCCGATCGGGGGCGGTGATCAGCGCATCGGCCGTGGCGCTGTCGGCGTGGCTCCTGGCGGGTTCCGAGCGTCTGGTGGAGAGCCGCCTCGCCCTCCTCCTGTGCCTGGCGGTGTTCGGTGTGGCAGCGATCCATGCCGCACGGTGGGCGGTTGCGACCTGGCGCCACGGTCCTGCGAGACGTCGCTGGTGGTTGCTCCTCCCAGCCACGGCCGCCCTGGGTGCCCTGGTCTCGGCGGATCGGGTGGCAACCGCCCTGGCCTGGCTGGCCCTCGCACTCGCCCTCGTCGTGGGACTCCTCCTCGCCTGGCAGCGCTCGTTCGCGTCCGCGCTCGCCAGGCTGACCGAGCGGCCGGCCACGGCGCTGGTCGCCACGTTCGCCTTCCTGGGTTTGGCAGGTGGCCTCCTGCTCGCCCTCCCGCCCGTCTCCGCCCACCCGGCACGCCTGCCGTTCCTCGATGCGCTCTTCACGGCGACCAGCGCGTCGTGCGTGACCGGACTCGTGGTGCTCGACACCCCCTCGGATTTCAGCGGTCTCGGGCAGGCCGTCATCCTGCTGCTCATCCAGGTGGGCGGACTGGGGATCATGACCTTCTCCGCAGCGGGTACGCTCCTATTGGGACGGAGGATCGGCCTGCAGGCCGAAGCCGCCCTGGCCGGGATCCTGGCCGACGCCTCCCGAGCCGACCTCGTCACGGCGCTGCGACGGGTCCTCCTGGTCACGGCCATCGCGGAGATCCTTGGCGCGGTGGTGCTGACCACGGCGTTCGCAGTCGGAGGCGAGCCGTTGTCCTCCGCGGGATGGCGCGGACTCTTCACGGCGGTCTCAGCCTTCTGCAACGCCGGGTTCAGCCTGCAGAGCAACAGCCTCGTACCGTACCAGCAGGAACCCGTGGTCCTCCACACGGTGGCCGCGCTGGTGGTGCTGGGTGGGCTGGGCCCCTCGGTGATCGTGGCGCTTCCGAGCCTCGTCCGCCACCGGCACGTCCCGCTCCACGTGCGCCTCGTCGTCGCGACCACCGCGGTGCTCCTGGCGGCAGGAACACTCCTGTTCCTGCTGACGGAGTGGACGGGTGTCCTGGCTCCCCTCCCCATGGAGGATCGCTTCCACAACGCCTGGTTCCAGGCCGTGACCCCGCGCACCGCGGGGTTCGACGCGATCGACATGGTCGCCACGAAACCGATCACCCAGGTCTTCACGATGCTGCTCATGTTCGTGGGAGGCAGCCCGGGATCCGCCGCAGGAGGCGTCAAGACCACCACCGTCGCACTGCTGTTCCTGGCCGTGCTGGCTGCGCTCCGGGGCCGTACGTCGGCGCGCGCGTTCGGACGGACGGCGGATCCCCGTTCGGTGACCCAGGCCATGGTGGTGGCCACCCTCGGCGTCGCCACGGCGTTCCTGGGCTTCGTGGTGCTGGTCCTCACGCAGCCGCTCCCGGCGGGCGCGCTCGCCTTCGAGACCATCTCAGCCTTGGGAACGGTCGGCCTCTCGCTCGGGGTCACCCCGTCACTCGATGCCGTCGGCCGGATCGTGGTGATCGGCCTGATGTTCGTCGGCCGGGTGGGCCCGCTCACCCTCTTCCTCTTCCTCTCGGGGGTCACGCGGCGTCGGAGCGCGGATCCACCCGTGGAATCCGTCCACGTGGGGTAGAATCCACCCCCCGTCGACGCCACAGGGAGTCGGCCATGCAGAAGCAGGTACTCGTCATCGGCCTCGGACAGTTCGGGATGTCGCTCGCCCATGCGCTGGCAGCCCGCGGCATGGACGTACTCGCCGTGGATCGCAATCGACGGCTCGTGGACGACGTCGCACCCATCGTCGCACGGGCCCTCGCGATGGACGCCACCGACGAGGAGGAGTTGGCCAGGCTCGAACCCGCCCGGCGCGACCACGCCGTCTGCGCCATCGGCCCGGAGTCCCGCGAGGCCTCCATCATCTGCACCGCGCTTCTGAAACAGCTCGGAACGCCCCACATCGTGGCCCGTGCCACGGATCCACTCCACGAGCGGATCCTTCGACTGGTCGGCGCCCACGAGGTCCTGAATCCCGAGAGGGCCTTCGGGGAGCGACTCGCGGCCCGCCTTGCCTTCGGCCACATCATGGACGAGGTCGCCCTCGGCGAAGACCTCGTCATCACCGAGATCCGCGCGCCGTCGATCCTCGTCGGACGTACGCTCGTCGATCTGGGTCTGCCCCGCCGCTTCGGCTTGAACGTGGTCGCGATCCGTCGGGTCACCTCCGAGGGCCCGGGCCGGCTCCTCCTCCCCCGGCCGGACGATCCGATCCAGCCCGAAGACATCCTCGTCCTCGTCGGCCGTCCGGGCGCTGCGGTCGACCTCCTGAAGAGGGTGTGATGCGCGCGTCTTCCCTCCTGCGCTACGGGTTCGGCATCCTGCTCGCCCTGCAGCTGGGCACCGCCTTCGCGGGGGTGGCGCTCCTGGCCCGGATGGCTCCGGCCGTGGAGCGGATCATCCAGGAGAACACGCGCTCCCTCGAGGCGACCGAGCGCATGCTGGCCGCTCTCTCGGCCAGGGACGGTCCGACCTTCGCCCAGGCGCTCGACGAGGCACGCCGCAACGTCACGGAAGATGGCGAGGTACCCGCCCTCGCGACCATCGAGGACCACTGGAGACAGGCGTTGGACGGGAACGCCGTGGCCGAGGTCGTCGTGCGCGGGCAGTGCCTGGAGCTGGCACGGGTCAACCATGCCGCGATGGAGAGGACCGACGCCGAGGCACGACGCCTGGGCAAGGCGGGGTCCGTGACCATGGTCCTCCTGGGCATCCTGGGCTTCCTGGCTGCAACGATGGTGTTTGGCAGGACGAAGCGGGACGTGGTCCGCCCCCTCGAGGATCTCTCCGACGCGGTGCGGCAGGTGGCCGCGGGCGACACGCTCAGGCGCTGTGGCGTTCTTCGAGGGGTCGAGGAAGTCGTCGTCACCGCGCGGGGGATCGACCGGGTGCTCGACGCCTCGGCTACTCCACGCGACACCGGCCGGGAGTCCGGATGGCCGGCCCGGTCCGCCGCCCTGGAGGCGCTTCTCGCCGAGGTCGGGCCGATGGCGGTGCTGGTGGCCGCAGACGGCGCGATCCTCGCCACCTCCCCGGAGGCCCGCGATGCCCTCCTGGGTCCCGACGGCGCCGCGCTCCGGGCCGCGATCGCGGAACGCGCTCCCGAGCGGGTGACGGCGGTGCGCGATCTGCCCGACGGACTGGGGAGCGTTCTCGTTCTCGGGCAGGGGACGGGTCACTAGGGCCGAATCGCAACGCCGTCCCCCTCACCCGACGCCTTCGGCGCCACCCTCTCCCAGGGGGCGAGGGGGCAAGGCGGGGTACGAGCCCGGACCACGTGTCTTGACCCACGGTTGCGATTCGAGGCACCAGAGCGGTCACGTGGGCCGAATCGCAACGCCCGGGCCCGAAAACGTTGCGATTCGAGGCACCAGAGCGGTCAAGAGGCCCGAATCGCAACGCCCGGGCCCGAAAACGTTGCGATTCGAGGCACCAGACCGATCACGTGGGCCGAATCGCAACGCCAGCCCTCGGGGCCCGGCCCGTCCACGCCAGGGGGTGTCGGGTCCCCGTCGGACGCCGACACCTCCGACACCCCACCGACCGCAGCATCGCACGATATCGGGCGAAACAAGCCGATCGCGAAGTTGGCACGTTCCTTGAGGAGACACCGCACGTCCCGTGCCGAGGAGAACCGCCATCCCCATCGCCCACCACGTCATGCTCCGGACCGAGGAACGTCGCGTCCTGGCCCCTTCCGTCGCACAGCGCCGGGCCCTGGCGACCGCCGTGCACGCCTTCGCCGAGCGTGCCGGCCTCCTCGCCTTCAGGGGCTCCGACACCCACATCCATCTGGTCCTGCTCGCGGACCGCGCCCTCGCGGGCCGGACGGCCCGGGCGCTGTCCTACGCCCTGCATGCCCGCCTCGGCCTGGAGGCGCCGTTCGAGCCCGCCCGGATCAAGCCCGTAGACAGCCAGTCCCACCTCGAGAACGTGTTCGACTACGTCCTGCGCCAGGACGCGCGCCACGGTTTCGACAGCGATCCGTGGCACGACGCGAGCGTGCTGCCCGACCTCCTGGGCCTGCGCGCGATGGGCGGCGACGTCCGGAGGCGGATGCGGGAGTACCTGCCCCGGGTGGGGCGCGACCGGCTGCTCGCGCGCCTCGGGGTGGAGACGCTCCACCCGGGCACCGACACGTCGATTGGAGTCGAGGCCGCGGCGGCCGCAGTGGCCCGGCCGGACCTCTCGGGAAAGGCCCGCGACGTATGCGCCGCGCGACGGGCGCTGCTCGCCCTCTTCGACGAGGCGGGCGCCCCGCACCCCTTCGAGCGGTCCGTCGCCTGCCGGTTGCGCAGGATCCCAGCGGAGCCCCGCCTCCTTCGCGCCATCTCCCTACAGATCGGGTTCAGGGAGGATGTACGCGCCACCCGGCTGGATACCGGGTGAGGGGCCCTACAGCTCCCAGCGCTGGCCCACCGGTTGGGTCCAGACCTTCTTGGCGGGAACCTGGAGGATCCGGTCCTGCTCCGGGATCCAGCCCGTGAGGCTGCCGCCGTAGACACAGCCCGAGTCGAGGCCGAGCGTGGCCGGGCGGCGGTCCTGGAGGCCGCGCACCGCGTCGTGGCCGTAGACCACGGTGCGGCGCTCGGCGCGACCCGCGCACTCCGGCCAGGCCTCCCACCAGAAGGGGTTGGACTCGGAGCGGTCGTCGGGCCAGCGCCTCAGGTTGAGGCAGGCCGCCCGCCCGGTGCCCTCGAGGCCCGACTGGGGGTGGAGGCCGCCGTGGACGACGATCCAGCGGGGGGCCTCCAGGATGAGCGGCAGGCCCTGGAGCCACGCCCGGACCGCGGGATCGGTCCCCAGCGCGCGGACGGCCTGGTGGTGCGTGCTGGCTCCGGCGCCCCTCGCGGCCTCGTCCCAGACCTGGAGCATGCGGGCGTCGTGGTTGCCCAGGAC
>JAFGLY010000023.1 GCA_016927815.1 Deltaproteobacteria bacterium
GAGGGCGGAGAGCGTGATGAGCTTGCGCATGGCTACCTCGCTTCGGGCGGGCGGGGGTGAAGAGCCACTCCATCCTCCCGAAGGGCAGACCGGGGAGCCAAGCACGAGGGAGGCTTGCCTTCCCTGTACGCCGTACTCATCGGCATGACCTACGTCATGACGTGCCGGGGAACCTCGTAACGAAGTCGGCGCACAAGGCGGTGTATGGGGAGATCGTCAGGTGGGAGGAAGGGCCTTCGACGATGGCGGAGTCCGGCGCCACCCCGTGCAGGATGACGCCGGCTCCTTCTTCTCTCCATGTCGACACGCGGGGAAACGGTCCACTTCGAGCTCAAGCAGCGGTTCGACGCAGTGCGCCGCTTGGAGCAGTACCTGCGGCTCGACAGGCTTCTGCAGTCGGAGGCGGTGGACATGGACAACGCCAGCGACGAGAACACTCAGAGACTTCTCGAGATCGGGTTGGCCCTCGCCGTGGAGTCCAAGGCCAGGCTGGACGCCCTCGTCGGGCTGTGGGTGGCGTTGGAGCCGGAGGGTGTCCACGTCGTCGCAAGCTCCCGGAAATCGGAGCCGACGATCAGGGCCGGTTCCTCCAGCGCTTCGTCGACCTCGTCCAGGCTGGCGCGGGGCCGATGGACGAGTCCAGAGCGTGATCCCGTCCTCGGAGCGGGCCGATTCCCGTTGGTGGGGCGCACGCCTGCCACTGGGGGGTGCCACTCGTGCCCTCTCAGGGCGGGGGCGGATCCCCGGTATCCCCGGGGTCGCTTGCGGCCTCGTCCGGGTGGCCGAGCGCTGCGACCGCCGGATCGGTGGGACCCCCGAAGAAGAAGGGCTCCGACGGGCGGCGCTCGCGCTCGGCTGCGAGGGCGGCCTCGGCGAGCGCCAGCGCCTCCAGCACCTCGGGCTGATCGGGCAGCAGGGCGGCTGCGGGCTTGAGGGTGCGGACCGCCTCCGCCCGTCGCCCCACCTCCAGCATGCATCCTGCGAGCACGAGACGAGATCCGACGTCCCAAGGGTTGATCCGCACGATCTCCTGGAGCAGATCCACGGCCTCGTCGGCTCTCCCGGCCTCCCACAGCGCCTGGGCGGTCGCGTTCCAGGCCTGGAGGGAGCCGGGCATGCGGTCGAGCGCGTAGCGGGCCTCTTCGACCGCGAGGTCGGGCCGTCCGTCCATGCGGAGGAAGACCGAATGCACGAGCGCGAGATCCGCGTGGTCCGGGTAGGTGTCGAGGAACGCCTCGGCGGCGGCGCGGGCCTCCCCCAGGTTCCCCAGCGCGAAGTCCGCGTGGACCAACCCCGCCATGGCGTCCGCGCTCATCGGCTGGTGTGCGAGCGCCTCGGCGTACCAGTCGCGGGCCCCGGCCCAGTCGCCCATGGCCCAGGCCACGCTGGCCGCCTCGAGGGCCAGCGAGGAGGAGGGCGAGCGCCTGTGGAGGTCGAGCAGGAGGTCCGCGGCCTCGGTGAGGTGCCCCTCGGCGAACAACAGGCGGGCTTCTAGGTAGACCACGCCCCAGGCTCCGGGCATGCGGGTGGCCAGGGCGGTGTGCAGGCGTCGGGCCACGTCGAGGCGACCCATTGCCAGGGCCTGTCGGGCGCGCCAGGTGAGCGGCACGATATCGATGACATCTCGGGGGTCCTGGGTCCCCACCTCGCTCGTGAACGCACCCCCCAGGTACCCGAGGGCTTCCAGGCGGGCCGCATCGCCCGGGGACAGGGCGGCCTCGGGGGCGACGACGTCTTCGTACCCGGCCTTGAGGGCGGCCAAGCGCTCGGCGTACCCGGTGCCGGGCACCTGCCCGTCCTCGACGGTCGAGATGGCGTCCCCATGGGCCGGGTAGAAGCCGCCCCAGCCTCCCTCCGTGTAGCGCCCCTCGGGCCCCGTCCAGGCGTAGAGCGGGGCAAGCCCGAGGTTGGAGCTGCCCGTGAGCGACTCGGAGTAGATCACGTCCGAACCGCCCAGGCGCAGATCGCGTCCGTCCATGCCGGAATGGACGGGGAGGCCGGCAGCCGCGAGGATCGTGGGCGCGATGTCCGGGTGGCCCACCGGGTCCTCCACGCGGGCGCCCGCCGGGAACCCGGGCAGGCCCCGGGACCGGAGGATGAGTGGAACCCGGATCGTCCCGTCGTGGAGGAGGAACCCGTGGGTCTCCTCGCCCCCGTCCCCCAATCCCTCGCCGTGGTCGGCCGTCAGCACCACGAGCGAGACCGGTCGGATGGCGTCCCACACGTCGAGCAGCCGGCCGACCTCATGGGCGGCGTAGGCGATCTCGCCGTCGTACGGGGAACCGGGGTACGTGCTGCGAAACGGCTCGGGCGGATCGTACGGAGCGTGGGCGTCGAACAGGTGGACCCAGACGAACAGCGGCCCGTCCAGGTCGGACAACACGGCGATCGCATCGTCCACGACCTCTCCGGCACGTCGCTCGTCCCGCCAGTCGAGCTGGTCGGGAGGGCGCTCCAGGGGATCGTGGAAGATTTCGAACCCCTGCCCGAAGCCCCAGCGACGTTGCGTGGGGAACGCGGCGGTGAAGGCAGCGGTGGTCCAGCCAGCGGCACGAAAGCACTCGGCCAGCGTGACATGGTCGTCGCCGAGGTTGAAGTCCCCGTTGTCGCGGACCCCATGGCGGGGGGGCACGAGGCCCGTGAGGATGGTGGCATGGCTCGGGATGGTGAGGGGGCACGTGGAGTAGGCACGCAGGAACGTGACGCCTTCGGCCGAAAGAAGGTCGTAGGCGGGCGTTTCGGCGATCCGACCGCCATAGGTGCCAAGGTGGTCGGCCCGGGTGGTGTCCAGCGTGATCAGCAGCACTGAGGGACGATCCGGGTCGGACCCCCGATGCGGGGATCCACACCCCGGGAGGAGCAGGCCGACACACGCGACCGCGGCGAGGGTGGAGGTCATGGCGAGACTCCTACGGGAGGCAGCGTAGCACCGACCCGACCCGGTGGACGCATGCGAGGCGGTCGGCACCTTCCCGGGAAGACCCGAGCCCGGGTGTCGGGGAGTGCGCTCGAACCCCAGGGCCCCTCGGGATCAGGGCGCGCGGTCGAGGGTGTTGTCGCCCGAGATCTCGCAGTCGATCGTGCCCAGGGCCGAGGTCTGCTCGCTGGCGAGGAAGAACACCTCGATCATCTGCGACGCGTCGTCGGGTTTCAACTCGAGGAGAAGGCTCTCGAGCGTGTAGACGGTGGTCATCGGATTGCCGAGGGCGTCGGTTCCGTCCACCGTGCACCCCTCGCCGGGCACGCCCCGGGCGTGGCGTGCGGTGGTCGGCACGATCGTGAAGCGGCAGCCGTCCGGGTTGGTGCGGACCAGCGTGCCGTCCTCGTCGCCGATCACGAAGCCGGAGCGGGTCAACTCGACCGTGGTCGAGCTGAAGGTGCAGTTGACGAAGCTGAACGAGCCCTCCTGGTACTGCCAGGTGCCCGGGAAGTCGCCGCCGTCACCGCCGCCGTCGTCGCCGTCGGCGCCCACGCACGAGGCACCAAGAACGGCGGCGAGCGCCAGCAGGGAGGAGAGCGAAGGACGAGAGGCCACGAGGGGAGGGTACATTAGACCGCGACGGGCTGACAAGATCCCGACCGGAGAGGTGCCACGCTTCCCAAGGGCCCCGGCGGAGGGACGGGCGTAGCCGTGCCGCGGGCGGACGCGGGGGTAGAGGAACTCGTTCTTGGCGGAGGGTGAGAGACCTCGGCGCGGGAGGAGGACCCCGATGGAGATGAACCCGTCGGGGGACCGCGACCCCGTCCCTCGTCTCGTCCCCGTCCACGGAATACAGGGTCGCGCAGTCCTTTCCCGAAGGCGGTGCCCCTTGAAGACCCCGCTCTCCTTCCTGTCCCTCGTGGCGCCGGTCGTCCTGGCCGGCTGCACGGTCGCCTCCGCCGAGGACCCTGCGCCGGGCACCACCGCCGGCCGCTGCATGACCTGCCACCGCGAGGAACACCCGGGCCTGTACCGGCAGTGGTACGACTCCGAGCACGGAAAGCACGGGGTCACGTGCATCGACTGCCATGGTGCCGAGCGTGGGGACAAGGACGCCTTCGAGCACGAGGGCGCCTGGGTGGCCACGCTGGTCACGCCGGCGGACTGCGGCGCCTGCCACGAGGACGAGGCCGCCCAGGTGCAGGCCTCCCACCACGCCACCGCAGGCCAGATCCTGGAGTCGCAGGACGCCTACATGGCCCACGCGGTCGGCGGTCACCCCGCGGCGGTGGCAGGATGCGAGAGCTGCCACGGCGGCAAGGTGACCCTCGACGACACCGCCCCGAACCGGCTCTCCGCGGTGAGCTGGCCCAACTCGGGCATCGGCCGCATCAACCCGGACGCAAGCCTGGGCTCCTGCACCGCCTGCCACGCACGTCATGCCTTCTCCGTCGCCCAGGCGCGCAGCCCGGAGAGCTGCGGCAAGTGTCACCTGGGCCCGGACCACCCGCAGGAGGAGATCTACGAGGAGTCCAAGCACGGCAACGCCTTCTTCTCGAACCGAGCGGCCTCCAACCTCGACGCGGACCGCTGGATCGTGGGGATGGACTACGCCGGAGCGCCCACCTGCGCGACCTGCCACCTGTCGGCCACGATCGCCCAGCCGGTCACCCACGACGTGGGGCAGCGCCTCTCGTGGACCCTCCGTCCCGCGGTCTCCAAGCACCAGGAGGACTGGAAGGCCAAGCGAACCCGCATGCAGAAGGTTTGCGCGGCCTGTCACGGCCCCACCTTCATCGAAGGCTTCTACGCCCAGTTCGACGGCGTGGTGAACCTCTACGACCGCAAGTTCGCCCTGCCGGCGGGAGAGATCATGGCCCTGGTCCGCGAGAGGGGCCTGCTCGAGCACCCTGCGGAGTTCTCCAACGACATCGAGTGGATCTACTGGGAGCTGTGGCACCACGAGGGGCGGCGTGCGCGCCACGGCGCGGCCATGGCCGGTCCGGACTACACGTGGTGGCACGGCATCTACGACGTGGCCCACAACTTCTACTTCGAGTTCCTGCCGGCCGCACGAGAGCTGGGCGATCCCGCCGTGAACGCGAAGATCGATGCCCTGCTGGCCGACGATCCCATGCATTCCTGGTTCGGTCGTGACACAGCGACGATCAAGGCAGACATCCGATCCGGCAAGCTTCAAAGAATTTATGGCGATATGTTTCAGCCCTGACGAGGGGATCGGGATGCTGCGCACCTTCGCTCGCTTCGTCCGTGGGGTCTCCGCCGACGCGGTGGGCAGGATCGGCGTGGCGCTCACCACCTCGTCCTTCCTGGTGTTCGGCTTCATCCAGGTGCTGATGCTGCTGGGCCTGGTGACGAACGCCTACGTGGGCCTCGTCATCTACCTGACGCTGCCGGCGCTCTTCGTGCTGGGCCTGCTCCTCGTTCCCCTCGGCTGGCTGCGCCTGAAGCGCAGGACCGGGCTCGGTCACCGCGAGCTCCTGTCCGCGCGCTTCGAGACCGACATGCTCGCCGGTCGCTTCCTGGGCTCACGGCTGTTCCTCACCGTCGCGGGGCTCACCCTGGTCAACCTGACCTTCCTCGGCGTCGGCTCGGCGCGCATGCTGCACTTCATGGACACGCCCGTCTTCTGCGGGACGGCGTGCCACAGCGTCATGGGACCCGAGTGGGCCACCTACCAGGCCTCTCCCCACGCCCACGTGCCCTGCGTGGCCTGTCACGTGGGCGAGGGGATGGGGGCGCTCATCGACTCCAAGATCAACGGTGCCTGGCAGGTCGTCTCTCTTTCCTTCGACCTCTACGAGCGCCCCATCCCCACCCCGGTCCACCAGCTCCATCCCGCCCGGGAGACCTGCGAGACCTGCCACTGGCCCGACAAGTTCTACGGAGAGCGCGTGCTCGGCCGCACCCGGTTCGATCTGGACGACGCCTCGTCCCGCCGGTACACCACCCTGGCCATGAAGGTGGGCAGCGGTCGGGAGGGCATCCACTGGCACGTCGCTGCCGGGAACGCGGTGCGGTATGCCTCGGTGGACGACGAGCGCGAGCAGATCCTCTTTACCGAGGTGCTGCAGCCCGACGGGAGCTGGCGGCGATACGACAACCGGCGTCTCGACGGACCGGACCCGCCCGCCGAGGCGCTTCGGACCCTGGACTGCGTGGACTGTCACAACCGCGCCACCCACGTCTACGCCTCCCCCGAGGCGCTGGTGGACGAGGCCCTGGCCCGGGGGGAGATCGACCCCTCGATCCCCGAGATCAAGCGTACCGCCCTGGCCGCGCTCACGGGGGCCTACCCCGGCTCCGGTGGTGCGGACCGAGGAATCGAGCGCGACCTACATGGCCACTACCAGCGCCACCACGCGGCGGACTATCCCGCCCTCGCCCCCCGCCTGGACGCGGCCGTCGACGTGCTGCAGGCCGCCCACCGACGGTACGTCCACCCTCGCATGAACGTGGGCTGGGACCCCTACCCCGATCACCTCGGCCACCGCGGCGACACCGGCTGCGCACGATGCCACCACCGGGACATGGTCGATCAGGACGGCGTGGCTGTCTCCCACGAGTGCACCCAGTGCCACCACATCCTGGCCTGGGAGTCCCCGGGTCCCTTCCAGTACCTGCTGCCCCTGGAGGAGGGAGACCCCGAGATGGAGCTGCACCGCAGCCTGCAGGCCGAGTTCGTCGGCGTCGTGCCGCGGCTGCAGACCGAGACCCGAAGCGTGGGCACCCTCCAGGACTCCGTGGAATGATACAGATTGAGCCTGAGTCGCTCGGGACGACACGCCGAGCGTACGGCCCCACGGCTCCCGATCGGCACCCCTGGTTGCCCTGGCTCGTGGGGGCCACCGCGGCGATCCTGATGGTCTGGCCCTGGCCCCTGGCCCCGCACTGGATGATCGGTGCGGAGAGCGGCGAGGCGGACAAGCACCTGTGGATGTGGTGGTGGACGGTCCAGAAGGCCCTGGGAGGCGGAGTTGTCGCGGACTGGCCGTACGGGTGCGACTGGGCACTTCTGGACCTCGTCCACTTCCCGCCCGCGCTCCTGCTGGTCGATCTGCACGCGAGCCTCGCCTACGGCGTCGTCGCCCTGGGCGACGTCGCCCTGGCGTTGGCCGCGGGGTGGTTCCTGTCTCGGGAGGCGGGCGCCAGCCCTGCGGGCGCCCTGGTGGGCATGGTGTGCCTCGGCTCCGCACCGTACCTGGCGGGCGTCCTCGTCGTCGGCATGACGGAGGCCTGGCCCATCGGGTGGTACGGCCTGCATCTCGCGGCCTGGCTGCGCTTCGCGCGAACCGGGTCGAGAGGCTCGGCCCTGGCGGCCGTCCTCACGCTGGCCGCCTTCGCGATCTCCGGGCCCTACCACGCCTTCTTCGCCGCCCTGGCGGCGCCTCTCCTCCTGCTGTGGGCCTGGCGGGGACGGGGCGCGGATCGCCGGCGGCTGGCCGTGCTCACGGGCGTGGGCCTGGCCGCCGTGGTCCTGGCCCTGCCGTATGTCTGGTGGCTCCTGGATTCGAGCCTCACCGGGGGGGTCGCCTCGCGCGAGGCGGTCCTGCACCCCTCGACCCTGCGCGGCTTGAACTACGGCGGAGCCGACCTGGTGGGCCTCGTGCGGCCCAGGCTCAGCACGGACCCCCTGCCCAAGGCCACCTACATCGGCCTCGTAGCCCTGGCGTTGGGGGTCGTGGCTGCCTGGCGCCGGCCTCAGGCCCGCTGGGCCGCCATCGGATGCCTCCTGTTCCTGATCCTGGCGCTCGGACCGATCCTGAGCGTCAGCGAGGCCCTGCCCTTCGGGGCTACGGTCCGGCTGCCCGCGGCCTGGCTCACCACGGCCGCCCCGGTGCTCCGCATGGTGCGAGACTGGTACCGGGCGGTCGGCATGGCCCAGGTCTTCCTGGCCCCCATGGCCGCCCTCGGGGCGACCGTCCTCTTGCGTGGACGGCCCGCCTACCAGGGTGTCCTGGCCGCGGCCTGCGTCCTCCTCGACGCCCTTCTCCTCTCGGGAGCGGCCTGGCCGCGGCCCGTCTACGACGCCCGACCTCCGGAGGGGCTTGCCGAGCTCCCCGGCAAGGGTCCCATGGTGGTCCTTCCGTTCGACCGGGGCGAGGGGGTGTGGCCGCCGGGTGCCGCCACCCCCTACCTGAGATGGCAGGTCTGGTGGGATCGTCCCCTCTCGGAGGTCATGGCGCGCCATTCCCGGCTCGTCGAGGATCCGGTCTTCGGCTGGCTGGACCGGGAGTGCAGCCGGAGGGGGCAGGCCGATCCCCTTCGCCAGGAGGTCCGGCGCCTGCCCCCCCCCACCCTCTCCCAGGTCGAGCAGTCGGTGTCCCGGCTCGTGGATCAGGGCCTCGAGCTCATCGTGGTGGTGCGGCCGAGGTTGCCCGTCCGATCCTCCTGCGAGTACCGGATCGCGTCGATGCTGGGGGAACCGGACGCCACCGGGCCCCTGGTCGCCTGGTGGTGGATGCAGCCCGGTCGGCCGCCGGGCAGATGACCGGAATCCCGGAGACCTACGACTTCGTCTGCCCGCAGTAGGCACCCTCGAACAGGCCCTCGACCACGAGGGTGCTTGCGGCTCCGCCCGGGCCGGGCGCGATCCGGATCCGGACGGGCTCGCGTACGCAGATTGCCACCCGACCGCCGAGCCGGACCGCCTTCTCCTCGAGCGTGAGCTCGGCGTTCGCCTCCTGGCTCTCCCCGAACCACACCCCACCGTAGAGACCCGTCTGGATACGCAGCTCCTGCCGCTGGGCGCGTTTGGGGCTGGTCCGTGCGAGCACGTCCGAACACTCCACCCCTTCCGTATCGAAGAGGGAGACGGCCCAGCCGTCGTACAGCAGGCCGTGGACGGCCAGGCCGTGCCCGAGCACGACGGGTTGTCCGTCGAGGAGGACTTCTCCGGGCGGACAGGCAGGCAGGGCCGGCTCCGGGGGGGGCTCGACCGGCTCGATCTCCTCCGTGCCACAGGCGAAGAGCAGCGCGAGGAGAAGGCCGGGGAGAAAGCGCATGATTGGAGCCTGGCCCGACCCGGGACGGTGGGCTATCCGCCCAGCATCTCGGCCAGGTACTGGATGGACACGACTCGGCCCGAGGGCTTGCGGACCGCGAAGCGGGCCACCGCCAGGGCCGCGGCCTGGGCGATGTTGTCGGCCACGACCACGAACTCCTCGTCGCCGTCGCCCACCACGAGGAAACCCCGTGCGCCCGGGACGCCGCGAGCGGCCTCGACGACCTGGGGAGCCGGCTGGGGTTCCGCCTTGGGGGTCGGCGCCACCGTCGCGCTCCTGGGCCGACGCCGTACGGGCGGACCCTCCTCCCGCCACTGGGCGGGAATGCCTCTCCGCTTGCGGTACGCACGCACGTTCTCGGAGGTGACCCCGGCCATCTCGGCGACCTCCCGGTCGGGTTTGACCCCGATCAAGTGGAGGAAGGGATCCATCTTGGACCGGCGGATGATCTTGATGGTGCTCCCCGGTGTGTCCTCAGGTCCGGCCGCGTCGGCAAGAGGCTCCACGGCGCGCGGATCCGCTATTCGTGTCCCTCGAGGAACGGTCGTGGCGACCGGATCCCGAGTGTGGGGTGCGGTCTCTTTGGGCGCCCGGTCCGCGGACGCGTTGAGCGCGTCGAGGTGCCGCGCCAGGGCCGTTTTTCGCTTTCGGGGATGGTCCATGGGGTCTCCACCGGAGGGTTCGAGGGACGACGCGTACGCGTGTCCACGCTCTGGAGGCGAATAACACGTCATGCCAAGACGGACCGGTTGCGCCTCGTGAGTTCCGGGCGAATTCGGCGCGCGAGGATTGGACAACGCCTCGCCAGCGGGTTCATGGACTCCCCATCCCGCAAAGGACGAGCCCCTGCGCACGCTGCCGTTCACTGCTCGGATCCTGCTGGCCGCGACCCTGGCGGTCCAGCCCTCGCTGGTCCTGGCTCAGGATCCTCAGGGCGCCGCGAATCGCCTGGGTCGGCTGGTGGAAGCCGCCTGGAGGCATGCGCCGGAGGTCCAGGCCTCCCTCGCCCGGGTTCGAGCGGACGCCGCCGATGCCCGCCAGGCCGGCGCACCTGCCATGCCCTGGCTGGAGGTGGACGCGCGGGACACCCGGTGGCTGGGCGAGGCCGCAGACGGCATGCGGCGGATCCGGCTGGGTCTTCCGTTCCGGTACCCCTGGCAGTGGCCGGGGCAGTGGGCGCTCCTCCGCGAGGTCGAGGCCTGGCAGGAGGCGAGCGAGCGGGCGGTTCGCCTGGAGGTCGCCGAGGCGATCGCGCGGGCTTGGATCGACCTGGCAGCCGCGAGGGCGGCCACGGGCGTCGCCCACCGGCTCACCGATCGACAGCAGGTGGTCTTCGAGGTGGAACGGACACGCATCGAGCAGGGCCTCGCCCCGCCGGTGGAGCGGGTCTTGATGGAGGTCGAACGGGCACGATCCGCTGCTCGACTTCGAAAGGCGCAGGTGGACGAGGCCGAGGCCGCCGGCGAGGTCGCCTGGCTGGCCGGAGAACCCGCAGAGGTGACCGAGGAAGACCTCCTGGACCTGGTGGCGGCCACCCGCACGCCCGAAGGTGCGCCGTCCGTGCTGGTGGAACGGATGCGGTCCGGCGCGGCGTTCCGAGCGGTCGAGGCCCTGTCGAACCGGAACCGCGAGGAGGGACGCACACGGATGGCCGACGCGATGGGGACTCCGCGACTGGAGATCGGGATCCGCCAGGAACGGGACGCTGACCTGGTCTCTCCGGACCTGTCCGCGGTGGTCGGGCTGCGCGTGCCCATTCCCGCGGGGCGCGGCGTTCGCCAGGAACGGATCGAAGGTGCTGCCCGGGTGGCCGAGGCGGAGCACGACCGGACGGCCCGCCTGGCGGAGCACGAGGCGCGGCTCTCGTCCGCCCTCGCCACCGCCAGAGCATCCGAAGACTGGCTATCCAGCTTCGGTCACGTGTTGGACGGCCTTACCGGGGCCGAGGCGGCCCTCGCCTCCCGGCACCGGCTCAGGGAGACCTCCGGCGCCGACTACTTGAGGGATCTGGATCGCCTCGCCCGCGTGCGCCTGGAGATCTTGGACGCTGCCCGCACCCTTCTGGCCGCCCGACTCGAGCTCGCCGTCCTTCTCGAGGATCCGCAGGCGTTTCCCCCGCTCTTTGGAAGGACTCTGGCCCCGTGAGAGACTTGAACGTCACCCGTTTCGTCCGCGACCACGATCGGCTCGTGCGGGAAGCCGCCGAGATTACCCCGGAACTCGTGGAGCGCCACCGGGAGGTCCGCGACTTCGTACACCGGGAGCGGGCCATCCACCTCCAGGTCACGCTCGCCGTGGGGCTGTTCGCACTGCTCGCCCTGGGCCTCGCGTTGATCCGGCCGAGTCTGCCCTCCCTGCTCCTGGTGATCCTCCTGTGCGGACTGGAACTGGCCTACATCCGTCACTACTTCCTCCTGGAGAACCACGTCCAGGCCTGGACCGGCCTCCTCCTCGAGTGGGAGGGACGGCACCCCTCGAACCCGGTGGCCCCTCGAGATCGACGCCTGGAAGGTAGATGAGGCCGAGGGTTGGCAGGTCAACCTGGACGACGGCTGAGGGACTCGCGAGGCCAGATACGAGCAATCCAAGATCGACCAGGATGGGACAGGTGTTTGGCAGGACGCCTCCGACCGGGTAGGCTCGTGGGCCCTCGGAGGTCCGTTGGCCCGACCCGCCCTTCTCGTCCTGCCTCTCGCCTGCCTTTTCGCGCAGGCAAACCCTGCGTTCGCCGAATGCCACCAGGATACTGGAGCGCGTGCGGGATCCGGATGCTCGGACCAGTTCCTCGAGGACGGGGTCCAGCTGCCGGAGAACCCTCACCTCTACCACCGGATGAACCCCTCCACGGCCTGGGGAATCCCGGACCTGGTGGACCTGTTGATCGAGGCGGGCGTGCGGATGCGGGAGCACCTTCCCTACGGGAGTCCGTTCGTGGTGGGCGACCTGAGCACCGAGAGAGGGGGTGAGCTGGAGCCTCACAAGACCCACCGGGGCGGCGTGGACGCCGACATCGGCCTCTACCGGGGCGGTGCCTGGCAGCCGCTGGGGATCCTGCCGTTTCCCGCGGCGGACCTGGACGTGGCCGCCAACTTCCTGCTCCTCTCTACGCTGCTCCAGTCCGGGCGGGTGGACCTCATCCTGCTCGACCGGGCGCACATCTCCACCCTCCGGACCTGGGCCGTCTCCCACGGCGTCCTCGACCCCACGGAGGCGAAGCTCTGGTTCCCCCCGGCCGGGAGCCGGATGGAGCGGGTGGGCGTCGGCGTGGTCCGCCACGCGCCCGGACACGACGGGCACATCCACCTACGCGTGCTCTGCCCGGACGGCAGCCGGGCGCGCTAGGCTACCAGGGATCGCTGCCCGGCGGCCAGACCGCCTCCAGGCCCTGGAACCCCATGGAGGTGCCATCGCCCATGTCGCGATGGCCTCCGACGAGCACCTCGCCCTCGGAGGTGGCTGCGGCAATGTCGCTGCCGACCGACACCGTGAACGCCTCCCACTCGCTGGGTACGAGTGTGGGGTCGGTGGGGACGTAGCTGCCGACGAGGTCCTCGTATGGCAGGTCGGCGGAGAGGTGCCCGACCTCCAGGTCGTAGGCGTACAGGAACGCGTCCGCGCTCTCGTCGAAGGCGCCGTCGGAGGTCGCGAAGGTGAAGGTGACATCCACCTCCAGGGTGTCGGGGCAGGCCTCCTCGTCGCCGCCCGTGTCGTCGGGCATCGGCTCGGCGGTGTCGTGTCCGTCCCGGCCGGGGACGGTCGCGGCGTATTCGAGGCCGCCCGTGTCGGTGCCCTCGCGAGGCTCGGCGTCCACGTACCGGACCTCCCCACCGGCGTAGGTCACCTCGAAGGTGAGGTCCGTCGTGTCTCCCGCCTCTCCGTCCGCGGTGAACCACTGGAGCACGTCGGTACGGGATCCCCCCACGACGGCCACGAGGTCGGCCGCCGAGAAGCCCAGCGGCGTGACCTCCTCGAAGCCCACCACCGTGGTGGTGGTGGTGCAGGGATCCCAGCCCATCTCGGTGCCGGTGTCGTCGGTGTTGCGGCTCGAGTCGCAGGCGCTCGCGAGCGAGAGGGCGAGGAGGGGAAGCAGGGTGCGGCGCATCGTGACCTCGGGGGAGCGGGACGTTCCCCATTGTACGCAACGGTCGTGCCAGTCGCAGGTGCGGCCCAGGATGCGCCCCGGAAGGCCGGGTTGCGGGGAGTGTCCCCCTGCACGGCACGCGGGGCGTCGATGTGGATCCGGGCACGCATGTCGTGGTCCACCCGCCTCCGGGGCGACGCTCGTGCCGCTGCCGACGATCGGCCTCCGTCCCCGGGACGCGGAGCCCGATTAGAGGGTCGAGCCGCCTGCGCCCGGAGACCCCATGCCTCTCCTGCTCCTCCTCGCGATCGCCTGCGCCCACCGGGACGTCCCCCTCGAGCGCCTCGCGGGCGTCTGCACCCCCGATGCCGCCGCCGTGGTCGCCCGGTGGGACGGCGGCCACCTGACCTGGGGCGACGTCGACGAGGTGCGCACCCAGCTCGAGGCCATGCGGCAGGTGTACCTGGAGGAGGCCCAGGAAGACGTGCTGAAGGCGATCCGTGAGCGGACGCGGACCGCTTTGCTGGAAGACGAGGTCCGCCGACGGGGCCTGGAGCACTCGGATGCGCTCCTGGAGGAGCTGGCGCAGGAGATCCAGGTCACGGACGCCGAGCTCGACGTGTGGAAGACGGAGAACGACTGGGCGCAGAGGCTCGAGGGCATGGTGGTGGAGGATCGGGTCGAGAGCGTGTTCGTGCGGGAAGCGGCCGTGGATCCCTCCGAAGTCCAGGCCTGGGTGGACGCCCACCCGGGCACGGATCCATGGATCGCCTTCGTGGCGCTGATGGCGGATCGCCTCGCCGTCACCCCCGCCGCCGTGCAGGCCCTCCAAGCCGTGGAGCCCGACCTCGACGTGACGGCTGCCCAGTTGCGCCTGCTCCAGGAGGAGGCGGGACGGCGGGCCGCGGTCGCCTCGGAGCCTGCCGTGACGGAGGACGAGATCGCCGCGTTCCTGGTAGCGCACCCCGAGCACGCGGACGAGGCCCTGAAGGACCGGATCCGGATCGACCGGGCCCAGGAGCGGCTCGCGTCCCTCGCGGACCGGCTGTGGCTCGACCGCCACGCCCGGCTGGCCGTGGTGCTCCCCGAGCCGGAGAGGGTGGAGGTGGCGGACGACGGCGATCCGGCCTGGGGCCCGCCCGGTGCCGCGGTCACGCTCGTGGTGTTCTTCGACTTCCAGTGCCCGTACTGCGCCCGCCTGCACGGTACGCTCCAGGACCTGCACGCCCGGTACGGGCAGCAGGTCCGGATCGTGTTCCGGGACGCACCGCTGGAGATGCACGATCGGTCCCTTCCGGCGGCGCTGGCCGCCAACTGCGCCGGCGAGCAGGGGCGCTACGAGGCCATGCAGGGGCTCCTGTTCCAGGACCGGGAGGCCGCGGAGGATGCCGACCTCGCGCGGTACGCCGGGCTCCTGGAGTTGGACCTCACCGCCTGGAAGACGTGCATGGACCGGCCCGACACCAGGACCGAGATCGACCGGGATCTCGAGGCCGCCTCCAGCGCGGGGGTGAGGGGGGTGCCCACCGTGTTCGTGAACGGCATCGAGGTGGCAGGGGCCCGCCCCTACGAGGACTTCGCGGAGATCATCGATCAAGAGCTCGCCCGGTAGGGCGCCGAGGCCGACCCCGCGCCGTGCCTGGGCGCGGCGGGTTAGGCCGACCGCCTTGCGAAATCCGGACCTCCATGGTCCCCCTGTCAGGAGCCTCCATGACGCGCCCCTTCCTGTCCCTGCTCGACTACACCAGCGAGGAGCTCGAGGGCCTGCTGGACCTCGCGCGGCAGATGAAGCTCTGCCCGGAGGCCTTCCGAACGGCCTGCTCCGGCCAGACCCTGGCCATGATCTTCCAGAAGCCTTCCCTGCGCACGCGGGTCTCCTTCGAGGTCGGCATCGGTGAGCTCGGCGGACACGGCATCTACCTCGGTCCCACCGACATCCAGCTCCACCGCGGCGAAACCATCGCCGACACGGCACGGGTGCTGTCCCGGTACGCGGACGGCATCATGGCCCGGGTGTTCGCCCACGCCGACGTGGTCGCCCTGGCCGAGAACGCGAGCGTGCCCGTCATCAACGGCCTCTCCGATCTCCTCCACCCGTGCCAGGTGCTGGCCGATCTCCTCACCATTCGGGAGAAGAAGGGGCGTCTGGAGGGGCTCACGCTGGCGTTCGTGGGGGACGGCAACAACATGGCCCACTCGCTCCTGAACGGCGGAGCGCGGTTCGGCATGCACGTCCGCGTGAGCCATCCCGCCGGGTATGCGCCCGACGTCGACGTCGTCGCCGCGGCACGACAGGCGGCGGCGGCCACCGGCGGGTCCATCCACCTGACCACCGATCCACGGGAGGGCGTCGAGGGGGCGGACGTCGTCTATACGGACGTGTGGGCCTCCATGGGGCAGGAGAAGGAGGCCGCAGAGCGCCTGGCGCGCTTCCGAGGCTTCCAGGTGGACGCCGCACTGATGCGCCTCGCCCGGCCGGACGCGGTGTTCCTGCACTGCCTGCCCGCCCACCGGGGGGAGGAGGTGACCGGCGAGGTCATCGATGGACCCGCGTCCGTCGTGTTCGACGAGGCGGAGAACCGTCTCCACGCCCAGAAGGCGATCATGGCCCGGCTCATGGGCAGCGCCCGCGCCCGCGGCCCGGCATGGTAGCATCGGGGTCTCGGAGACCCGGTCGGTGCGCGCTTTCCTCCACATCGTCGCCGGTGAGCGTGCGGGCGAGAAGATCCCTCTGCCCGAGACCCTCCCCTTCGTCATCGGCAGGAAGAAGGGAGATCTGCGCCTGGAGGATCCGATGGTCAGCGGGGTTCACGCCAGGATCGTGAACCGGGAGGGCATCTGGGTGATCCGGGACCTGCAGTCCACGAACGGGACCGTGGTGGACGGGATGCCGGTCCGGGAGGCCGCCCTCGAGCCGGGGAGCGAGGTGGTCATCGGCTCCTGCCGGATGATCCTCTTCGAGGGTCCGGAAGGCGGCACGGGCACGGCCCCTGGCAAGGAGGAACCGCCCCTGCTCGATCGCGCCTGGCTGCTCGACGAGGAGGTGTCCGAGGCCCGGACGGCCGGGGATGCCGGACACTCCCAGGGAGACGTCATCAAGCAGGAACTGCGCCTTCCGCCGGGTTTGAATGCGATCTTCGAGGTCGTGGCGGGACCGGATGCCGGAAAGGTGGTCCGTCTCTCGCGCGGGACCGTCACCATCGGGCGGCGGACGGGCGAAGTCCCGCTCGCGGATGCGGAGGTGTCCCGCCGTCATACCGTGGTCGAGGTCTTCGGGCGCGACATGATCTTCTTGAGGGACCTGGGGTCGACGAACGGTACCTTCCACAACGGCCGCCGCGTGACGGTGGCGCGACTCCGGCCGGGCGACACCGTGGGCGTGGGGCGCACGGTCCTGCGGTTCCAGATCGTGGCCTGACGCCCGACGTCCCCGCTCGACGATCCGCCCGCAAAGGGGGCTGCCCTACTTCTGGCTGCCCCACCAGCGCTTCCAGGCCTCCCGCTCCTGGGCCTCGCTGCGACCGTCGGCCCAGGAGAGGCCGGTGACGCGTTCGAGGGCCCGGCAGGCGGCAGAGGCCACCAGGGGATCGGCGTCGTCGAGACTGCGGATCAAGGCCGGTACCGCGGAGCGGTCGCCGATGGCGCCCAGGGCCGCCACGAGGTGGCGGCGGACCCACAGGCTCTGCCCCCGGTAGGTGTTGGTGGGGTCGTCGAGTGCGCGTACGAGGGCAGGGACCGTCTGCGGCTGCCCGAGGAGCGCGAGCGCGTCCGCGGCGGCCGTCCGGACGAGCACGGCCGGATCCTCGAGGAGATCGGCCACGGGTTCGCCCAGGTCGGGGCGACCGCTGTCGCCTGCAGCCGAGGCGGCCGCGGCCCGGATGGCCGGAACCGGATCGTCCAGCAACGCGACGAGGGCCTCCACCGAGGGTGGACTGTGGACACGGCCCAGCACGCGGACGGCCACCCATCGCTCGCGGGGATCTGCGGAAGGATCCCGTGCCAGGGACGCGACCGCGGGGTCGTGCCCCTGGTCCACCGCGGCCTCAAAGGCCTCCAGGCGTTCGGCCTCCTCGAGCGTGCGATCGGCCGCGCGTCGCACCTCGGCCAGCACGTCGGCCCGGACCGGGAGCGCAACCAGCGTGGCCAGGAGGAGCAGGTTCATCCGAACCCCCGGGGCAACGAGGGTCCCGAGTGTAACCGGTGAGCCGGATCGCGCCGGGGGTCAGGACCCGTCGAGGCGGAGATCCGCGCGGACGTCCCCCGGGTAGGCTCGGTCCAGGGAACGGGCCGTGCGCACGATCTCCTCGTCCGCGGCCGGAGGCGCCACCGGCCGGACGACGAGGAAGAGGTCTCCGCGGCCTCCCCCGGGCTTGGGGAACCCTCGGCCCCTGAGCCGAAGGCGCTGGCCGCCGGAGGATCCGGGCGGGATGCGGACCCGGACCTCGCCGTCCGGCGTGGGCACGCACACGCTCGCGCCGCCCACCGCCTCGCCGATCGTGACGGGCAGGTCCATCTCCAGGTCGTGGCCGTCCCGGCGCAGGAACGGGTGGGGGCGGATCGACACCGTGACGAGCAGGTGGCCCGCCGCCCCGCCGTCCCGCCCCTCGCCCCCCAGCCCCTTCAGGCGCAACACCTGGCCATCCACGACCCCCGCGGGCACGTGGACCTTCACGTCGTGCGTGGCCATGGTGCGCCCGCTGCCCCCACAGGCGGCGCACTCTCGGGCGAACACGCTCCCGCTGCCGGCACACTCCTCGCACCGGACGACCGCCCGCAACCCGAACCGCTGGCTGGTGCGTCGCCCCGAGCCCTTGCAGGCGGGGCACGTCTGGCGCCCGGTGCCGCCCGTCCCCCCGCAGACCCGGCACGTCTCGGGCCGGCGGAGCGAGAGGCGGACGTCGCCGCCCCGGATGGCCGTGAGGAGATCGATCTCGATGCGGGCCTCCATGTCCGGTCCACGGCGGCGGACGGAGACCGTCTCCTGGTTCCAGCCACGCGCGAAGGGGGAGCCGCGGCCCCGGCCGCCCCCGCCGAACAACGAGGAGAAGAGATCCTCCAGGTCCACGCCACCGCCTCCCCCGAAGACCTCAGGCCCGGGACGGGCCGAGGCCCTCCAGGCGCGGGCGGCCTCTGGATCGAAGCCGGTCCGGAGGGAGGCGTCCCCGAACTCGTCGTACCAGGCACGCCGCTGCTCGTCGGAGAGCACCTCGTAGGCGGCGTTGATCTCCTTGAAGCGCGCCTCGGCGTCGGGCGCCTTGTTCACGTCGGGATGGCACTGCCTCGCGAGCTGCCGGAAGGCCTTCCGGATGGCGGCCTGGTCGGCGTCCCGCGGTACCCCGAGCACCTCGTACAGGTTCCGCATGGTCTTGTTGGGACACTCCGCGCAAAGGCTAGGCACCGGAGGGTGCGGGGGAAAGGGCCCGAGCCCTCCGGGCCGCCCGGGCGCCGCGCTGCGTACGGGAAGGTGGTAGTCTGTCTCGCCCGGTTTGGCCCATGGTTGGCCGTGGAGATCTCGTGTCCCGCGATCCCGGACGGATCCCGAGCGTCCTGCTCTTCGTGGCGACCCTCGCCTCGGTGTACGTCACCTACGGCTTCATGTGGGACGGGGGGAACCCGTTCACGGATCCGGGAGTCGCCGGGCGCTCGGCGGCATTCGCCTCCTCCCTCATGATCATCCTCCTGGCCCACGAGATGGGTCACTACGCCGTGGCCCGGGCTCACGGGTTCCGGCTGAGCCTGCCCTACTTCATCCCGTTCCCCGCGGGGTTCGGGACGCTCGGCGCCCTTATCCGGCTCCGCAGCCCGCCGCCGAACCGCACGGCGCTCCTCGAGATGGGTGCGGCCGGGCCCCTGGCCGGGGCGGTGTGCTCCTTCCTGGCCCTCGCAGTCGGCCTCCCGCTCGGCGGCGAGGTCCTCGAGCCCGATCCGGGGACCACGATCCTGGTGTTCAGCGACCCTCTGGCCGTGAAGCTCGTCGGTACGCTCCTCCTCGGGGCCCCCCCGGATCGGTACGCCCTCCTGCACCCGGTGGGCCTCGCGGGTTGGATCGGGTGCCTGCTCACGGCCATCAACCTGCTCCCCATCGGCCAGCTGGACGGCGGGCACATCGCGGCCGCCCTCGTGCCGGGCCGGGCCCGGATCCTCTCCAAGGTGCTGCTGGGCCTCCTGGTGGTGGGGGCCGTCGCCTGGCCGGGCTGGGGCGTGTGGGCGCTGGTCCTGTTGCTCCTGGGAGCCTGGAGGAGCCTGCCCGTGCCCGTCCGCCCGCCCCTCACGCCCCGGTCCCGCAGGATCGCCCTGGCAGCGGGTGCCGTGTTCCTCCTCACCTTCATGCCGAGGCCCATCCAGGTGGAGGAGGTTCCGGGAGACCCTGGGGGCGGTTCTCCCACCGCACCGGAATAGGATCCGGGCACGCCCGCCACCCGGGAGCACCGTGGTCCGCCTCCCCCGCTGGTTTCCCGTCGTAGGAGCCGTCGTGATGGCCGGCGGGCTGGTCGCCACGACGCGACTGGTTCCGGGGCAGGTCGAGCGAGCGGTGGCCCGCGTCACCGCACGCCTGGGCCCTTTGCTGCCCGCGGCCCTCCGCCACCCCGTCGGGTTCTTGCGGGAGGCACCGGCTCCCGGTTCGGCGGGGGCGGTGCCAGCCGCACCGGGGGACGACACCGGGGGGCCGGTGGTGAACCTCCTCGGGCCGTCCGAGGAGGACTGGAGCTTCCTGGTGGGCGTCCTGACCGACGGGACGCCCCGGGCTCGGGTGTCCGCCGCCCGGGCTCTCGTCCTCACCGGAGATCCCCGAGCGGTGCCGCCCCTCCTCGACGCGGCCGAGGTCCCGGACCCGGACCGCGACGTCTTCTGCCGGGCGGCGCTCGAGATCCTGCGGCACCGGCGCCGGGAGGAGGTCCTGCCGATCCTGCTCCGGATCCTCGCCGACCCGGACCGGGACCTGTCCGTGGCTTGCCGGACCGACATCTCCGATCGGTTCGCGATCCTGGGCGGACGGGACCCGGCGCTCCTGGCTGGGCTCGCAGAGGATCCCTCGCCGGATGTCCGTGCGTTCGTGGCCGGATACCTCGCCGAAGGCGGGCCGGCGCGCCCGTCCCCCCCTTGAGGAGGCGCCATGGCAGGCTCCCTCGTCGCCCTGATCCTCCTGCTCTTCGCCTCGCCCGCGAGGGCCGAGGACCTGTACGTCGAGACCCCAGGGGTGGCCCGCCGCGCGGACGCGGACAACGCTTGCGAGAAGATCGTCGCAGCGGGGTACACCGCGCAGGTCGTGCGCCGCTTCCGCTCGGGCGAGGGCTGGGAGTTCGTCGTGCGGGTGGAGGGCCTCACCGAACGCGAGCGTGCACTGGAGATCGCGGGGGGCATCGCGCGGATCACGGGGTGGACCACCGAGGTCTGGGTGCGCGCCGGCCGCGAGGCGCTGCCGCTCCAGGAGGTCTCCCCGGACCAGCCCCCCGACGGCGGGTCGGTCGCGTGGGGTCCGTCGCCCCAAGCCGCCTCGGAGGGAGCCGAAGCCAAGAGTCCCGAGGCCGCTCCGGCAGGCGGTGCGGAGGCCGCGACAGAGGTCGTATCCGGCGAGGGCGCCCCCCTGACCGACGTCGTGCGGGGGGACCCGGTCGCCGGGGTGGAACTGCTCGCCGCTGTCACGCGGGCCCACGGAGCCGGCGTGAAGGGAACCGCCCTTCTGGCCGACGGCCGGCCCGTTCACTTCCGCTACGAACGGAAGATCCAGAACGACGCCGAGGCGTTGCGCGTGTGGCACGATCTCTGGAGACGGGACGACGACTTGAGGCTCGAGGTCCGGGTCATGGAGGGGGAGGGGACCGACAGCCTCGCCGTCGTGCGGGGCGACCAGGGAGCCTGGCTCCAGGCCCGCGGGCAGGTCCATCCCGTGGAGCCGGGACCGACCCGGCACGCGCTCCGGGTGTTCGGACCCGAGGTCGTGCTCGGCGGCTGCCTCGACTTCGGCGCGCTCGGCGCGGTGGAAGGCGTCTACCTCGCCGCCAGCCCCGACCCGCGCGGCCACCGCCACCTGCTGGTGGAGGGCTTCGAGGGGCAGGATGCCGTGTGGCTGGCCGTCGACGCGTCGGACCACCGGGTACGGGAGCTCACGATCCCGCTCCGGGGGGAGACCGTGACCTGGCGATACGGGGACTACCGCGAACCCGGCGCCGGACTCGTGGTGCCCTTCGAGATCGAGGTCCTGCGGGACGGCGTGTCCCGGGAGCGCATCACCGTGCTCGCCCTCGATCTGCCCGGCCAGGCGGACGACGCGCTCTTCGACCTGGAGAACGACGTCCCTCCCAAGGGCGATCGGGCGGATTGACAGGGCGTGTCACGGTCGTTATGGGGCGGCGTCCCGCGGATCCGGTCCCGCCCGCTGGCGTAGCTCAAGCGGCAGAGCAGCGGTTTTGTAAACCGCAGGTTGCGGGTTCGAGTCCCACCGCCAGCTCCCGCCGGCACCCTTCTCTGACACCTCGCTGCTTCATCGGATCGGCCCAGCGGCCGATCCGCCCTGAGGGGAGTTGCCCGAGCGGCCAAAGGGAGCGGGCTGTAAACCCGCCGGCAATTGCGCCTACGGTGGTTCGAATCCACCACTCCCCACCCTCTTTCCGGCGTGAGCCGGGTGCCCTCCTTGAAGGGCGCTGCGGGAATAGCTCAGTTGGCAGAGCATCAGCCTTCCAAGCTGAGGGTCGCGGGTTCGAGCCCCGTTTCCCGCTCCCTTTCTTTCCACTCCACCGCCCATGTAGCTCAGGGGTAGAGCACCTCCTTGGTAAGGAGGAGGTCTCCGGTTCAATCCCGGACATGGGCTCCCCCTCCCAGCCGGCCCGACATGGACGCCGGACCGTCACCCGCACCGCGGGCCCCGCCCCGCACCCTCCCCGAGGTACCCATGGCCAAGAAGAAGTTCGAGCGGACCAAGCCCCACGTGAACATCGGGACGATTGGGCACGTGGATCACGGGAAGACCACGTTGA